>DASRHL010000294.1:0-3888 GCA_035650535.1 Acidimicrobiia bacterium | reverse complement strand
AGCTGCTCGACGAGATCGGTCCCGTCGAGTTCACGGGCCGTGCCGAGTACGAGACGCTGGGCGCGAAGGTTCGGGCGCTCGTATCCGGAGGCGAACGGATCGCGCAGACCGAACCGGGCACGACGGTCGACGTCGTCCTCGATCGCACGCCCTTCTACGCCGAGTCCGGTGGGCAGGTCGGCGACACGGGCGAGTTGGCCGCGCCCGGAGTCCGGGTGACGGTGCTCGACACGCAGTACGGTCTCCCGGGGCTCGTGCTGCATCAGTGCGAGGTGCGTGAGGGAGTGCTGCGTGAGGGTGACGAGGTCGCGGCCCGGATCGACGGCGAACGCCGCGACCGGATCCGCCGCAACCACACCGCGACCCACGTCCTGCACTGGGCGTTGCGCGAGGTGCTGGGGACGCACGTGAAACAGGCCGGTTCGCTCGTCGCGCCCGATCGTCTCCGCTTCGACTTCAGCCACTTCGAGGCCGTGACGCCCGAGCAGCTCGACGAGATCGAGGAGCTCGCCAACCGCGAGATCATCACCGACGCGCCCGTCCGGCACTACGAGACGACCAAGGAGCACGCGGAGAGCCTCGGCGCGATCGCGTTCTTCGGCGACAAGTACGGCGACCTCGTGCGCGTGCTCGAGGCGGGGGAGCACTCGATCGAGCTCTGCGGCGGCACCCATGTGCACGCGCTCGGCTTCATCGGACCGATCAAGATCGTGAGCGAGGGTTCCATCGGCGCCAACCTCCGGCGCATCGAGGCCGTCACCGGCGACGCCGCGCTCGCCCGCATCCACGACGAGGAGGTCACGCTGCGAGACGTCGCGGCGCGCCTGCAGGTCGCGCCGGCCGAGGCGCCCGAGCGGATCGACAAGCTCCTCGAGGAGTTGCGGGGTCTCCGCCAGCAGCTCGGCGCCCAGCAGGCCAAGGAGACCGCGGCGGCAGCCGGGGAGCTCGCCGCCAGCGCGGTCGGGGGCGTCGTCGCCGCCCGCCGCGACCTGGCCAACGACGAGCTCGGCCGCCTCGCCCAGGCCACCCGCGACGCCCTGGGCTCGGGCATCGTGGTGCTCGTCGGGCAGGTGCCGCCCGAGCGCGAGAAGGCGTCCATCGCCGTCGCGGTCAGCTCCGACCTGACGGCCCGAGGGGTTGCCGCCAACGCCATCGCGGCGCCGGCGGCGAAGGCCCTCGGCGGCGGCACCGCCAAGCGGGCCGACTTCGTGCTGGGCGGCGGCAAGAACGCGGACCAGGTCGACCGGGCGCTCGAGCTGGCGCGGGCCGAGGCCCTGGGCGCGCTCGACGGCGCGAAGGCGTCGTGAGCCGGGTCGAGGGACGGGTGCTCGGCGTCGACCTCGGCTCGCGGCGCATCGGGCTCGCGCTGTCGGATCCCACGCGCACGCTCGCGTCCCCGCTTGCCGTCCTCGAACGGACGGGCGACCGTTCGAGGGAGCACCGCGCCATCGTCGACGCCGCCCGCGAGCACGAGGCGACGACGATCGTCGTCGGGTTGCCGCGCTCGTTGTCGGGCGCCGAGGGCCCCGCGGCACGCGACGCGCGGGCCGAAGTCGCCGACCTGCGCGCGGTCGCCGGCGACGACCTCGCGATCGAGATGTACGACGAGCGGCTGACGACCGTCACCGCGCAACGTTCGCTCGTCGAGGCGGGTGTCCGGCGCGACGCGCGGCGCCGGGTGGTCGACAAGGTCGCGGCGGCGGTCATGTTGCAGGGTTGGCTCGAGAGGCACGCGTGAACGACGACTTCGACGACCGGTACCCGCCGGACCCCGCCGGCGAGGGGTCGCGCCGCGACGTCCCGGCGCGGCCGCGCCGGGGGGCGCCCGCGGGCCTGCAGGACCGCAGCCCCTACGACCAGGACACCGCCGACGTCGAGGGTGACACGTGGGTGGCGTCGGAGGAGCCGACGTTCACCCGGGCGCAACGCCAGCGGGCGAACCTCGAGCGGGCGCGCCGCCGGCGGCGCAACCTGCGGGTGCTGGTCGTCCTCGCGATCATCCTGTTGCCGTTCGTCATCGGGGGCGTCTGGTTCTACCTGCAGCTCAACCCGACGGGTGACCCGGGCGCGCCGGTCGCCGTCCAGATCAAGGACGGCTGGGGGACGAGCGAGGTCGCCGACGCGCTCTCGGCCAAGGGCGTCATCGGGTCGACGCTCGCGTTCAAGGTGTGGGCGGCGGTGACGCGCGCGGGGCCCTTCAAGCCGGGGCGCTACGAGATCCCGAAGGACATCGGCGTACGCGGCGCGATGGGCTACCTCGAGAAGGGTCCGATCCCGGAGCCCGAGATCAAGCTCCTGCTGCCACCCGGCCTGACGCTCAACCAGATCGCGGAGCGGGTCGCGCAGATCCCGGGCCACACCAAGGAGGGGTTCCTCAAGGTCGTCGACTCGGGCCAGATCCGCTCCGCGTTCGAGCCCGCAGGAGTGAACTCGCTCGAGGGGCTGCTCTTCCCCGACACGTACTTCATCGGTCCGAGCGAGAGCGACGAGTCGATCGTGCACCGCCTCGTCGCACGCTTCGACGAGATCGCGACGAAGGTGGGGCTCGCGAACTCGCAGTCGACGAACGGGCTGACGCCGTACCAGACGATCGTCAGCGCCTCGCTCATCCAGACCGAGGCGAAGCTCGCCGAGGACGCGCCCCTGATCTCGGCCGTCGTCGTCAACCGCCTGCACCAGGGGATGGCGCTGCAGATCGACTCGACGTTGTGCTACGCGAAGGGTGGGTGCCCACCCTTGCCCACGAACGCGGACAAGAAGTCCACGTCGCCGTACAACACCTACGTCAACAAGGGCCTGCCGCCGACACCGATCGCGAGCGTCACCCAGGCGAACCTCGATGCCGCGCTGCACCCGGCGGCCGTCCCCTACCTCTACTACGTCATCGCGGACAAGAACGGGAAGCACGCGTTCGCGACGACGCTCGAGGAGCACAACAAGAACGTCGCGGCAGCGAAGGCCAAGGGCTTGCTGTGAACCACGTGGTGCGCGGCTCGACCCGGGTCGCGGCCATCATCGGTGACCCGGTCGCGCACTCCCGTTCACCGGCCATCCACAATGCGGCGTTCGCCGCCCTCGACCTCGACTGGGTGTTCGTCGCGTTCCCGGTCCGCGCCGGCGACGGCGAGCGGGCCGTGCGGGCGACGACCGCGCTCGGGCTCGCGGGCCTCAACGTCACGATGCCGCACAAGGCCGACGCCGCCCGGGCGTGCGACGAGGTGTCGCCGCGCGCGGCGGCGCTGCAGTCGGTGAACACGGTCGTGAACCGCGACGGGGTGCTGTACGGCGACTCGACCGACGGCGAGGGCTTCGTCCGGGCGCTGCGGGAGGAGGGCTGCGAGCCCTCGGGCCGGTCGTGCGCGGTCCTCGGAGCCGGGGGCGCCGCCCGGGCGATCGTGGAGGCCCTCGGCGCCGCCGGTGCGCGGGTCAGCGTGGTCGCCCGCCGGCAGGAGGCGGCCGAGGCCGCGGCGGCGCTCGCGCCCGGTGCCGGCGCGACGACCTTCGACCACGCGCTCCCGGTGCTGGCCACGGTCGGCGTGGTCGTGAACGCCACGCCGGTCGGGATGCGGGGGGAGCCGCCGCCCTTCGACCCCCGCGTGCTCGACGCCGCCCAGTTCGTGCTCGACACGATCTACCACCCGGCCGAGACGCCCCTCCTGGCCGCGGCCCGGGCCCGGGGGATCCCCTGCGCCAACGGCCTGGGGATGCTCGTCCACCAGGCCGCCCTGGCCTTCGAGCTGTGGACCGGCAAATCGGCGCCATTGGAGGTCATGCGCGGGGCCGCGCGTGCCGAAACCTCCTGAGTGGAGGCCGTTCTCGTCGTCGCCTGCTCGCTCGCCGGGGTCCTGGTCGGGCTCCTGCTGCCCGTCGCCATCGACCGGGTGCCCG
>DASRHL010000293.1:0-12643 GCA_035650535.1 Acidimicrobiia bacterium | reverse complement strand
TCCCCCACACCGGCGCCTTCGTCGGTGACGGGCTCGGCCTGCGCTGCGGCTCCTTCGACCTCGGCGCCGGCTGCGCCGGCTTCGTCTACGAGCTCGTCACGGGGAGCGCCCTCCTCACCGCCGGGAACCTCGGTCACGTGCTCGTGATCGGCGCCGAGACGCTGTCGAAGGTCGTCGACCCGCACGACCGTGGCACGTGCATCCTCTTCGGCGACGCCGCGGCGGGCGTGGTCCTCGAGCCTTCCCCCGACGACGGACCCGGGTTGCTCTCCTTCGACCTCGGCTGCGACGGCTCGGCGACGCATCTGCTCGGCATCCCCGCCGGCGGCAGCCGCCTGCCCGCCACGCCCGACACCATCGAGGAGGGCCTGCAGTACATCAAGATGCAGGGCCAGGAGGTCTTCCGCCGCGCCGTCCGGACGGTCGTGGAGTCGGCCGGGATCGCGCTGGAGCGGGCCGGGCTCACCGCCGCGGACGTCGACTGGTTCATCCCGCACCAGGCCAACGCGCGGATCATCGAGGCCGCCGCGACCCGGCTCGGCGTCCCCCGCGAGCGGACGATCGTCAACATCGACCGGTACGGCAACACCTCGGCGGCGTCGATCCCGCTGGCGATGGCGGAGGCCGCCGACGCCGGGCAGCTGCGCGACGGCGACCGGATCCTCATGTCGGGCTTCGGCGCCGGGATGACCTGGGGTTCGGCCGTGCTCCGCTGGGGCCGCGCGTGACCGAGAGTGGGAGTGGCGCGAGCGAGCGTCGGGTCGCGTTCGTCACCGGCGCGTCGAAGGGGATCGGGCGCGCGATCGCGCTCGAGCTCGCCGCCCAGGGGAGGCGGGTGGCGTGCGGCTACGGCGGCGACGACGCCGGCGCCAAGGAGACGCAGCGGGCGATCGAGGCCATCGGCGGCGAGGCCCTGATCGTCCGGGCCGACGTGGCGGACGCCGCCGCCGTCGACGCCGCGTTCGGCGAGGTCGAGGCGGCCTGGGGCCCGGTCGAAATCCTGGTCAACAACGCCGGCGTCACCCGCGACGGGCTCATCGCCCGGATGACCGACGACCAGTGGGAGACCGTGCTCGACACCAACCTCGGCGGTGCGTTCCACACGATCCGGCGGGCGACCCCGAAGATGATGCGGGCCCGCTGGGGTCGCATCGTCAACGTGTCGTCGGTGAGCGGGCAGGCCGGCGCCCCCGGTCAGGCCAACTACTCGGCGGCCAAGGCCGGCCTGCTGGGGCTCACCCGGGCGGTCGCCCGGGAGCTCGCGCCCCGCGGGATCACCTGCAACGTCGTCGCCCCGGGACCTATCGTGACCGCCATGACGGAGGCCATGCCGCCGGAGTGGCATGCCGCCATGCAGGGGTCGGTGCCGTTGGGGCGGCTGGGTACCCCGGAAGAGGTCGCCGCCGTGGCCGCCTTCCTGTGCAGCGACGCCGCCGGCTACGTCACGGGTGCCCTCGTCCCGGTCGACGGCGGGCTGGGAATGGGCCACTGAGGCGGCTTCGCCCGCTACGGTCGTTGTCGACCAGGTTTTCGTGGAGCAAACGAACCGCCAGGAGGCGACACTGATGGAGCGTGAAGAGGCACTCTCGGCCCTGCGGGAGGTCGCGGTCGAGGTGCTCAGCGTGGACGGCGCCTCGGTGCAGGAGGACGCGCGCTTCAAAGAGGACCTCGACGCCGACAGCCTCGACCTGGTCGAGTTGGTGATGGGCCTCGAGGAACGCTTCGACATCTCGGTTCCCGAGGAGGACCTCGACGGGGTCGCCACGGTCGGCCAGGCCGTCGACCTCGTCATGGCGAAGGTAGCTGCCAAAGCATGAAGCAGGACTACCTGGATCATCGTGGCCGGCCCCGGGTCGCCGTCACCGGGCTGGGAGTCAAGACCCCGGCCGGCACCGACGTCGACGGATTCTGGTCGACGATCCGCGCCGGCAAGGGCATGGCCCGAACCATCACGATCTTCGACCCGAGCGGGCTGCCCGTCCGCATCGCGGGCGAGGTCCGCGACTACGATCCGGTCGAGTACTTCGGGCCCAAGGAGGTCCGCCGCCAGGACCGCGTCACCCACCTGGGCTTCGGCGCGGCCGCGGACGCCCTCGCGGACGCCGGCGAGCTCGCGGCCGACCCGGCCCGCTGCGCCGTGATCGCGGCGACGGGTGTCGGCGGGCTCACCACGCTCGAGGAGAACTGCAAGATCTACTTCGAGCGGGGGGCGTCGCGCGTCAGCCCGTTCTTCGTGCCGATGATGATGCCGAACGCGACCGCGGGCGTCATCTCGATGAGCTTCGGCTGGACGGGTCCCGCGTTCTGCGTGTCGACCGCGTGCGCAGCCGGCGCCAACGCGATCGGCGAGGGCGTGCGCCTGATCCGCGACCACAGCGCCGACGTCGTGATCGCGGGCGGGACCGAGGCGTTCACGTCGATCACGGTCGCCGCGTTCGCCCGGATGGGCGCGCTGAGCGCCTCGCACAACGACGATCCCGAGCACGCGTCGCGACCCTTCGACGCGGACCGTGACGGCTTCGTGATCGCCGAGGGGGCGGCGTTCCTGCTGCTCGAGTCGCTCGAGCGGGCCCGGACGCGCGGTGCGCGCGTCTACGGCGAGGTGACCGGCTACGGGCGCAACTCCGACGCCTACCACATCACGGCCCCGTCACCCGGGGGCGCGGGTGCGGCGACGTGCATGCAGCTCGCGCTCGAGGATGCCGGCCTCACGCCCGGCGACATCGGCCACGTGAACGCGCACGGGACCTCGACGCCGCTCAACGACGCGGCCGAGTCGGAGGCGCTGCGCAAGGTCTTCGACGACGCGGTCCCGCCGGTGACGTCGTCGAAGGGCGTCCTCGGGCACATGATCGGTGGTGCGGGCGCCGCGGAAGCGGTGATCGCGCTGCTGTCGATCCGCGACGGCGTGGTGCCCCCCACCGCGAATCTCGAGCGGGTCGGCGACGACATCGGGCTCGACGTCGTGGCAGGAGAAGCGCGTCACATCGGATCGCGGCCGGCACTGTCGAACTCGTTCGGGTTCGGTGGCCACAACGCGACTTTGGTGCTGACCGCGAGCGCTTGAGCACCGGCGCGGCGCCGACGCCGCTCGCCGGGCATCGCAGCCCGATCGTCACAGCGCAGCTGCGCGAGATCGACGGGCGCACCGTCAGCTGGTTCCGGATCGTGGGCGGCAAGCACGTCGGGGCCATCGGGCCGGGCGAGGGGCACGCGATCGAACGGTCGATCCGGCTCGCGACCGAGCTCGGCGTCCCCGTCGTCGGCCTGATCGCGTCGTCCGGCGCCGACGTCACCGAAGGCGTCGCGTCGCTGCACGCGTGGGGCCGCGTCGCCCACGCCCTCTCGCGGGCGTCCGGCGTGGTCCCGACGATCCTCGCCGTCATCGGTCCCTGCGTGTCGGGCCCGGCACTGCTCCTCGGCATGGCCGACGTCGTGGTCATGACCGACGAGGCGTTCGCGTACGTGAGCGGCCCCGACACCGTGCGTGCGTTCACCGGCGTCGACGTCGACCATCGCTCGCTCGGCGGCGCGGCGCTGCACGAGCGGCGAAGTGGCGTCGCGTCGCTTCTCGTCGCCGACGAGGACGCCGCGCTCGAGGCGATCGCCACCCTGCTCGACTACCTCCCGTCGAACCACCTGGAAGACCCGCCTGTCGTCGCGCCCGTCGACCCCGTCGACCGCGACTGCGAGCTCGCCGCGGGCGCGGTTCCGACCCGGCCGAACGAGTCGTACGACGTGCGGGTCGTCATCGAGGACGTGCTCGACCACGACTCGTTCGTCGAGTTGCGTGCCGGGCACGCCCCGAACCTCGTGACCGGCATCGCCCGCCTCGACGGCCGCACCGTCGGGGTCATCGCCAACCAACCCCGGCAGCGGGCGGGCACGATCGACATCGAGGCGTCGGAGAAGGCGGCGCGGCACGTGCAGTGGTGCGACTGCTTCAACCTGCCGCTCGTGACCTTCGTCGACACACCCGGCTTCGAGCCGGGCAAGGATC
This sequence comes from Acidimicrobiia bacterium, assembly GCA_035650535.1. Classification (GTDB taxonomy): domain Bacteria; phylum Actinomycetota; class Acidimicrobiia; order IMCC26256; family PALSA-555; genus DASRHL01. The sequence continues at coordinate 8,643 of DASRHL010000293.1, read as the reverse complement.
TCGAGTGGCGCGGCATGATCCGCCACGGCGCGGAGCTCGTCCACGCGTACGCGGCTGCGTCCGTCCCGCGCCTCTGCGTCGTCCTGCGGAAGGCCTACGGCGGCGCGTACATCGTCATGGATTCGAAGGGCCTCGGGAACGACTGGTGCGTCGCGTGGCCCAGCGCGGAGATCGCGGTCATGGGCGCACCCGGTGCCGTCCAGATCCTGCACGGCCGCCGCCTCGCCGGGATCGACGACGAGACCGAACGCGCGACGGAGCAGGCCGCGCTCGTCGAGGAGTACGAGGAACGGTTCGCGAACCCGTATGTCGCCGCGGAGCGCGGATACGTCGACGACGTCATCGCGGCGAGCGACACCCGGCGCGTCCTCGCATCTGCGCTGCGCCGTCTCGTGTACAAGCGCGAGCCGAACCACTCCCGCCGCCACGCCAACACCCCGCTGTAGGCTGTCGGGCTCCGAGGAGGCTCCAGATGTTGCTCGACGGCAAGCGGTTGTTGATCACCGGCGTCCTCAACGACGCGTCGATCGCGTTCTCGGTGGCGCGGCTCGCGCAGGAGAACGGCGCCGAGGTCGTGCTGACGTCGTTCGGGCGCGCCATGAGCCTCACGCAACGGACGGCTCGCCGGCTGCCGAAGGAACCCGAGGTCGTCGAGCTCGACGTCACCAACCAGGAACACCTCGACGCCCTCGCCGGGGCGGTCGGTGGCCGCCTCGACGGCGTGCTGCACGCGATCGCGTTCGCTCCCGAGTCGTGCCTCGGCGGCGGCTTCCTCGACGCGCCCTGGTCGGACGTCAGCGTCGCCCTCCAGATCTCCGCCTACTCGTTGAAGGGGCTCGCGGTCGCCGCGCTCCCGTTGATGGAGCAGGGTGGGTCGATCGTCGGCCTCGACTTCGACAACACGCAGGCCTTCCCGGTCTACGACTGGATGGGGGTCGCGAAGTCGGCGCTCGAGTCCACGGCGCGGTATCTGGCCCGTGACCTCGGGCCGCGCAACGTCCGTGTCAACCTCGTCTGCGCCGGCCCGATCCGCACGATCGCCGCCAAGAGCATCCCGGGCTTCGAGCGCTTCGAGGAGGTCTGGTCGGCGCGGGCGCCGCTCGGGTGGGACATCAGGGACCCCGAGCCCGTCGCGCGCGCGTGCGTCGCGTTGCTCTCCGATCTGTTCCCCGCGACGACCGGCGAGATGCTCCACGTCGACGGCGGCTTCCACGCCGTCGGCGCCTGACCCCGCGTCTGTTGGAAAATCCGCCGTAGCAGCGGATTTCGGAACAATCGCGGTGAGAGGGGCCAGATGACCGAGCTGCCGACGGGGACGGTCACATTCCTCTTCACCGACGTCGAAGGGTCGACGCGGCTGTGGGAGGAGCAGCCCGCCGCGATGGCACGGGCACTCCCCCGCCACGACGAGATCCTCCGGGGCGCGGTCGAGGCGCACCACGGGGTCGTCGTCAAGTCGACCGGCGACGGCATCCACGCCGCGTTCGCCGCCGCCCCGGACGCGGTCGCGGCCGCCATCGACGCCCAGCTCGAGCTCGTGCGCGAACCGTGGCCCGACGACCTGACACTGCGCGTGCGGATGGGCATCCACACCGGCGAGGCCGAGCTGCGCGCCGGTGACTACTACGGCACGACGACGAACCGCGCCGCGAGGCTCATGGCCGTGGCCCACGGAGGGCAGATCCTCTGCTCGCTGGCAACGCTCGGGCTCGTCCGCGACGCCGCCATCGAGGGCGTCGGGTTCGCCGACCTCGGCGAGCACGGCCTGCGCGACCTCGCTCATCCGGAGCGGTTGTTCCAGGTCACCCATCCGGAGCTGCAGCAGGAGTTCCCCGTCCTGCGTTCGATCGGCTCGTACCCGACGAACCTCCCGCAGCAGCTCACGACGTTCGTCGGACGCGAGCGCGAGGTCGCGGAGGTCGCGGAGGCGCTGCGCCAGTCGCGTGTCGTCACCCTCACCGGAGTGGGCGGCGTCGGCAAGACCCGCCTCGCCCTGCAGGTGGCGGCGGCCGTCCTCCCGCGCTTTCGCGACGGCGCCTGGCTCTGCGAGTTGGGTCCCGTGCGGGACGCCGACGCGGTCCCCGAGGTCGTCGCCGCCGCCGTCGGTGCGCCGCCGCCGCAGGGACGCTCGATCGTCGCCGCCCTGCTCGACTACCTCCAGGCGAAGCAGACGCTGCTCGTGCTCGACAACTGCGAGCACGTCATCGCCGCCGTGGCCGATGTCGTCCGCGAGATCGCGCAGCGATGCCCGCGGGTCTGCATGCTCGCGACGAGCCGCGAGGGGCTCGGCATCGCGGGCGAGCGGCTCGTCGTGGTCGGCAGCCTGCCCTTGCCGCGTGCAGGCTCGACACCCGCAGTGGCCCTGCAGAGCGAGGCGGTGCGGCTGTTCGCGGAGCGGGCCGCGGCCGTGCGCGCCGGCTTCGAGGTCGACGACGCCAACGTCGACGCGGTCGTCGAGATCTGCCGGCGGCTCGACGGGATCCCGCTCGCGATCGAGCTCGCGGCCGCCCGCGCCCGGGCCCTGACCGCCGCCGAGATCGCCCAGCGGCTCGGCGAGCGGTTCCGCCTCCTGACGGGCGGGAGCCGGTCCGCGGTCGAACGCCACCAGACGCTGCGCGCCGCCGTCGACTGGTCGTACGACCTGCTCCGCGGCCCGGAGCGGGCCGTGCTGCGCCGCCTCGCCGTGTTCGCCGGTGGCTTCGACCTCGACGCCGCCGAACGCGTCGCGGCGAACGGCGACGTGGACGGCGTCGACGTGCTCGACCTCCTCGAAGGGCTCGTCGAGAAGTCGCTCGCGCTGGCGACGGAGGTTGGCACGACGACGCGCTACCGGATGCTCGAGACGATCCGGCAGTACGCGGCCGAACGCCTCGACGAGGCCGGCGAGGCCGACACCGTCCGTCGCCGCCACGCCGTCTACTTCCGCGACCTCGCGGCCCTGGCCGGGCCGCACCTGCGCGGCGCCGGCAACGTCGCGTGGAGCCACCGCATCTGGAACGAGCTCGAGAACCTCCGCGCCGCGCTCACCTGGCTCGTCGAGACCGGCGACGCCGACGGGGCGCTCCGGCTCGTGAGCGAGCTCACGACCCAGACCTGGGAGCACCCCATCTTCACCTGGCCCGCGATCGCGCTCGGCGCCGACGGAGCGCTCGATCACCCGCTCGCGCCGTACGCGCTCGCGTGGACCGCCAGCAGCCGCGTCATCCTGGGTCAGGGGCTGGACGACGCGCTCGAGGTGGCCCACCGGGCGCTCGAGCTCGCCGACGAGCTGGACGTCGAGCACACGGCGCGCCTGCACACCGCGGTCGGCGGCGTCTGCCTGATGACCCAGCAGGTCGACGAGGCGTTCGAGCAGGCGGAGAAGGCCGTCCGCCACGCGGAACGGGAGGGCGACGACTACTGGACGGCGGCCGCGTACACGCTGGAAGCCGCCGCCCGAGCGTTCCAGGGCGACCTCGGCGACGGCGTCGAGTCCGCGGAGCACGCGCTCGCAGCCGCCCGCCGGTCGGGGAACACCTCCGCGGTCGCGCAGGCGGTCAACATCCTCGGCTTCACGCTCGTCGAGCGTGACCCGGATCGCGCGCTCACGCTGTTCGACGAGGCCATCGAGCTCGGCTCCGCGCTCGGCCTCCCCCTCCCCCTCGGGTACGCGCTCGCGCTGTCGGCGCTCCTCTACGCGCGCCGGGGCAACCCCAAGGAGGCCGCGAAGCGCTTCCGCGAGGCACTGGACGTCGCGATGCTGCGCGGTGACCTCCGCCAGCTCGGCGCCAGCTTCGGGCACGTGTCGGTCGCGCTCGACGAGCTGGGCGCGGCCGAGCCGGCGGCGGTGGTGCGGGGCGCGGCCGAAGCCGTGATGCCGGGCGCCTTGCTCGGCGTCGAGGTGGGGACCGGTGGTGAAGCGGCGCGGTCGCGCCGCCACCTCGAGGAGGTTCTCGGACCGACGCTGTACGCATCGCTGCGCGGCCGGGGTGCGGCGATGGACGCCGACGAGGCGGTCCGCTACGCGGTCGACGAGCTCGAGCGCGTGGCAGACTGACGGCCTTCGTCCAGAGGGGGGACCGCACATGGACCGGCACGCCTACATCGACGAGCGCCTGGCCCAGATCCCGCTGTTCCAGGGGCTGAGCAAGAAGGAGCTGAGTCACATCTCGAGGCTCGCGACCCGACTCGAGGAACCCGCGGGCAAGGTCCTCACCAAGGAGGGGCAGCAGGGCTACGAGTTCATCATCGTGCTCGACGGCGAGGTCGAGGTACGCCAGGGCGACCACGTCATCGCCAAGCGGGGCGCCGGCGACTACTTCGGCGAGATCGCGCTCCTCGACAACCGGCCGCGCACCGCGACCGTCGTCGCGACGACGCCCGTCGTCATCGAGGTGATCGAACGCCGCGAGTTCCTCGGGCTCGTCTCCGAGAACCCCGAGATCGCCCAGAAGATCATGGCCACGATGGCCCAGCGCCTGGCACAGCTCGACGAGCACGCGTCGTCGTAACCGTCAGCCTTTCAGGGCGGCGCTGACCTTCGGGACGGTGTCCTTGGGGCTCACCTTGTAGAACGCGGCGGCGATCTTGCCGTTCTCGTCGACGACGAACGCGCTGCGGACGATGCCCATGAACTTCTTGCCGTACATCGACTTCTCGCCCCACGCGCCCCACGCCTCGGCCACCTTGTGGTCCTCGTCGGCCAGCAGCGTGAAGCCGAGCCCGTACTTGTCGTCGAACTTCTTCTGCCGCTCCGGCGCGTCGGGGCTGATGCCGATGACCGTCGCCTTCAGCTTCTTCAGGTCGGGCATCGCGTCACGCAACGAGCACGACTGTGTCGTGCACCCGGGTGTGTCGGCCTTCGGGTAGAAGTAGACGACCACCTTCTTGCCCTTGAGGTCGGAGAGCTTCACCTTCTTGCCTCGCTGGTCGGTCAGCGTGAAGGCCGGTGCTCGCTTCCCCGGCTCGAGCTGCGGCATGTGACACCCCTTGTGTAGATCCCGCGATTGGATCAAATGATTCCGGATTGTGGCGCCGTAGCATGCCGCACGTGCGGCGCCGGATGCTCATTCCATTGGCGGCGCCGCCCGAGACCGTCGCCCGCGAGCTCGTCGGGGCGTTCGGCTTCGCCCCCGCGACACCCGCGGGCGGCGAGCCGAACGCCGGGGTGCGGAGCTTCACCGCCGGGCCCGGGGAGCGCGGGGCGAACGTGGAGCTCGCCGCCGAGGTCCGCAAGCGCGCCGGGGGCGGCACCGACGTGCTCCTCGAGGCGTCGTCCGACCTGACGGTCCCCTACTTCGGCTGGTTCGTCGCCGCCCTCACGTGGATCGCCGCCCGCTCGATGCTGCGGGACACCGCCGCCCGCCTCGAGGCGGCGACGACCGGCGAGGTCCCGCGGCCACCCCGGCGCCTGCCCAAGGCCCTCCCGCCGGTCGCGTTCACGGAGGAGCAGGCCGGCCGGCTCGCGGCGCTGGCCGCGGCCGCCGTCCTCGCCAGCTTCTGCGGCGCGCTGCTGACCCAGAACTCCGACGCCGTGACCCACGCCTTCCACAAATCCGACCAGGACCTCGGCGCGGCGCTCGCGATCGCCCGCGCCGGCGTTCTCGTCTCGCTCGTGGTGAGTCTCCTATCTGACCGGCTGGGCCGCCGCCGGCTCGTCCTCGCGTCGCTCGCGGGAGCGTGCATCGCCAACGCGGTCGCGGCGGCGTCGCCCAGTTTCGAGGTCTTCACCGCGTCGCAGCTGTTGTCGCGCGCGTTCGTCAACGCCGTCCTGGTGGTGGCGGGCGTGGCGGTCGTGGAGGAGGCGCCGGAGGGAGCCCGTGCCTTCGCGACGTCGATGTTCGCGCTCGCGTACGGCGGCGGTGTCGTGATCTCGGTCGTGCTCCTGCCGCTCTCGGACATCGGGAACGACGGGTGGCGGGTGTCGTTCGCGGCCAGTGCCCTGGCCGCCCTCACGATCCCCGGGCTCGCCCGCCACGTCCGCGAGACGCGCCGCTACGATCGGCTCGCCGAGCGCACCGACGAACGAGGCCGGTTCCGCGAGATCTTCGACCGTCGCTACGGTCGCCGCTTCCTGCTGCTCGGCCTCGCGGCGTTCCTCACGAACCTCTTCAGCGCCCCCTCGTCGCAGTTGACCAATCGCTACCTCCGCCGCTCCCACGGCTACACGAACTCCGACGTCGCGGTGTTCCGGTCCGTCACCGCGGGAGTCCCCGGCCTCGTCGGCGTGCTCCTCGCCGGGCGCCTCGCGGAGAGCCGGGGCCGGCGCCCGGTGACGATCGCCGGAATCGGCCTCGCGACCCTGTTGCAGGCGACGTTCTTCCTCGGCGGCGGCATCGTGCTGTGGATCGCCCCGACGTTCGCGATCGTCGCCGCCGCCTGTGGCGGGCTCGCGCTCGCGACCCTCGACGGCGAGCTCTTCCCCACCGAGGTCCGCGGTTCGTCGAACGGCTTCCTCCTCGTGTGCGCCGTCTCCGGCTCCGCCGCCGGGCTGCTGCTCGCCACCCACCTCGAGGGTGTCGCCGGTGGCCTCGGGCCCGGCGTCGCTCTCTGCGGCATCGCGCCGCTGCTCGCGACGTTCCTCGTGGTCCCGAGGCTGCCCGAGACGGTCGACCGGCGTCTCGACGACGTCAGCCCGTCCGAGGTGTGAGCCGAGACGTCTCGGCGCGGCGTCGAGGCGAGGCGTTACGTCGACGCGACGGCGGAGGCGGCGCCGATCGTCGCGCTGCACACGGTGTTGCCACCGGCATCGACGAGCGACACCGTCGCCGGGCCGCGCGGCAGGTGCGCCGCGCCGTTCCACTGCCCGTGCCCGTCGGCGACGGTGAGCATGCCCAGCCCCGTGCCCGGGCCGCTGCCCTCGCTCAGCCGGATCGCGTAGACGCCGTTCGGCACCGCGTACGACACCTCGATGCGCAACGTCGCGGCGCGGTCACCCGCGATGTAGACGTCGCCGGCGTGGTTGCCGTTGGCGCCGACCATGTCGACGGAGCGCAGCGCGGGTGCCGTGGCCGGCGGGAGCGCCGCCGGGCGGCCCATCGTGTCGTCGGTGACGCGGACGATCGTGATGCTCAGGATCGCGGCCGCCGCGGCCGCCGCCGCGACCACGGCCACGAGACGAAAGCGGCGCCGGGGCCGGCCGGCGGTCATCAGCGCCACCGTGCTCGCGCCGAAGCCGGGCGGCGGTTCGAGCTCGGGCGCCAGCAGCGGCAGCCGGTCCGCGACGTCGGTGAGCTCCGCCACGAGAGTCTGGCAGCGCGCGCAGCCGTTCACGTGCAGCAACGCCTCGGCCCGCTCGCCTCCGCTCAGCGTGCCCAGCGCGAGCTCGGGCGCGAGCTCGCGCACCTCGTTGCACCCGAACACGCTGCTCATGACGTCACCTCGCCGACAGCCCCGCTCGCACGGCGCGCGCTCACGGTTGCTCCTCGGTGACGAGGGCGGAGCGCAGGCGCAGTAGCGCCGTGCGGATACGGGTCTTGGCGGTACCGAGCGGGATGCCCTCGAGCTCGCCGACCTCGCGGGCGCTGTGGCCGAGGAGGCCGGCCAGCACGATCGCCCGCCGCTGGTCCTCGGGGAGCTGCGCGAGCGCCGCGCGGAGGCGCTCCCGGTCCTCCTGGTGACCCGCCCGTTGCTCGGGTCCGGGCTCGGTGCTCGCGATCGGCAGCTGGACGACGGTGTCGGGGTCGACGGCCACCGGGCGCCGGATCCGCATGGCGTCGATCGCGAGGTTCCGGGTGATCGTCAGCAACCACGTGGCGACGCTCCCCCGGCGGGCGTCGAACGCCGACGCGTGGCGCCAGGCCCGGACGAAGGCCTCCTGGGCCACGTCCTCGGCGGCCCGGGAATCGCCCATCATCGTGTACGCGAGGCCGTAGACCCGGCGCTGGAACCGGGCGACGAACGCGGTCGCCGCTTCGCCATCCCCTGCGGCCATCCCGGCCAGCAGCGCGTCGTCCGACACAGCCCACATGACGTTCCTACGGGGCGGGGCCGCTCCGGGATTGCGCCCACCGCCCGCTCCGACACGGTAGCGCCCCGCCCGACCAATCCGTTCCCGAGCGCGATCCGTAGATCCGGGCAGAACGTCTCTGCCCGGACCCGGGCGGAGACCCGAGCCGCTCCGGACGGCCGTCCGGCGAGCCCGTCCTGAAAGAAGGGAACGCACGCATGCGGAAGCTCATCGCCTCCCTCGGCTGCCTCGTGGCGGTCGCGGTGATCCTGCCCGCGGGCGCCGGGGCGAGCGTCCCCGCCAAGAAGAAGCCCCCGGTCAAGATCAGCGGCAAGGTCAACAACCACGGCACGAAGACGGTCAAGGGGTCCTCGATCGAGATCGAGCAGGACGACTTCTACTTCGGCCCGACGTTCGTCAAGGCCAAGCCGGGAACGACGCTCACCGTCGAGCTGAAGAACGAAGGCAAGGTCGAGCACAACTTCTCGATCAGCGGTCAGAACATCGACCAGAACGTCGACCCCGACAAGACCGCCACGGTCACCGTCACCGTTCCCGCTTCCGGCAACCTGGTGTTCTTCTGCAAGTTCCACCAGTCGAGCGGGATGCAGGGCGCGATCTTCACCAAGGCCGGCGGCACCGCGAGTCAGTCGAAGACGAAGACGAAGACCAGCTCGGGCGGCTCGAGCGGCTACGGCTACTGACGATCCCCCTCT
>DASRHL010000292.1:0-11740 GCA_035650535.1 Acidimicrobiia bacterium | reverse complement strand
CTCCGTCGGCGACGGGTTCATCTGCATCGGCGGCACGTCGTAGTGCGACCCGTGGTACTCGACCCAACCACCGCTCCACAGCGCACGCAGAGCGGGGATCATGTCGTCGAGCCGCTTTCCGCGGTCGTGGAACTCCTGACCGGTCGCGACGAACTCGTCCTTGCACCAGCCGGCGCCGACCCCGAGCGTCACCCGGTTGTTCGAGATCACGGCGGCGGTGCCGACGGCCTTGGCGACCGTGTAGAGGTCACGCGCGGGTGCGATGTACACGCTGGTCGTGAAGCGCAGGTTGCGCGTGACCGCGGCCATCGCGGAGATGAGGCACCACGCGTCGGGCCAGTCGGCCTCGGGCTGCCAGATGGGCGAGCCGTCCTCGTACGGCGAGTACGGGTACGGACTGCTGAGCTGCTTCGGGTAGAAGATGTGGTCCGAGACCGTGATGCCCGCGTAGCCCATCTCGTCGGTCGCCTTGCACAGCTCGAGCAACTGCTCCGTCTCGAGGAACGCGACACCCTGGTGGAACCGCATCGTCGACTCCTTTTCTCGAATCGCTTCTCGGACCGCTCACGCAGCGCGGGGCAACTGGAGGATGCGGGCGGCGTCGTCGCCCGTCGCGACCGGCCGGCCGACCTCCTTGCAGAGATCGACCGCCTCTCTGACGAGCTCGACGTTTGTCGGTGTGCGGTCCCCGCCGAAGTCCTCGAGCCCGATGTGCAGGTGCGCGCCCCGCTCGAGCGCGACGCGCACCATGTCGACGGACTCGAAGATGTCGCCGCCGATGACGGCGACCGACCACGGCAGGTCGCAGCCGTCGAGCATCTCGCAGTACGCGTCGAGCGCCGCGCGCGTCGGCGGCAACCCGAAGGCCGCGCCGGTGCGGGGCGCGTTCCCGGACGCGTAGCCGGCGGCGCCGCCGAAGTAGAGCTTGATCATGGCGCCCTGCGGCAGCCGACCGGCGCGCCAGTAGAGCAGGGCGGTCCGGAGCCAGCCCGGTTCGAAGATCGCCATGCTGGGCCCGAGGCGCAGCTCGCGACACAGCTCGGCCTGGTGACGGATGTCGCCGAAGGAGTTCGTGTAGACGAACCCGGGCGCGGCCGGGAGGCCATCCTCGTCGCAGCCGCCGAGGTTGACGGAACCGGGGTCGATGATCCCGATCTTCAACCGGCCCCGCTCGGTGAGCGGCGCCATGTGCGAGTACGCCCCCTCGACGCCGGGCCCGAAGTTCGTCGTCGGGTAGAGCAGCGCACCGGGCCGTTCCTCGAAGACCGGCCGCCATCCCTCGAGGTAGCGCTCGGCGGCCTCCTCGCCGGGCACGCCCACCACGTCGACGTGGTTGTGCACGATGGCGGCGCCCGCGTCGAGGCACGCGAGCGCGTCGACTGCGATCTCGTCGGGGAGGCGGGGTGTGTTCGGGTTGCGCTCCTTCGGCGTCGCGCCGTTGATCGCGGCCTCGATGATGGCGGGCTCGCTTGCCATGGGAGCCTCCGGGGGGTCCGTGCCTGCCCGGGAGACTAGAGCGCTACGTTGACCGGCGGTGCACGTCGACCTGACACCCGACCAGCGCGCGCTGCAGCTCGAGATCCGCGGGTACTTCGAGCAGTTGATGACGCCCGAGCGGCGCGCCGCGCTCGCCGGGTCGGAGGCGGGCGGCCCCGCGTACCGGGAGCTCGTCCGGCAGATGGGGCGCGACGGCTGGCTCGGGATCGGCTGGCCGACCGAGTTCGGAGGGCAGGGTCGGTCGCCGCTCGAGCAGTACCTCCTCTACGACGAGGCGAACGCGGCCGGTGTCCCGATGCCGCTGGTCACGCTCAACACCGTCGGTCCGACGTTGATGGCGTTCGGCTCCGACGAGCAGAAGGCGTTCTTCCTCCCGAGGATCCTCGCGGGCGAGCTGCACTTCGCCATCGGGTACAGCGAACCGGGCGCCGGCACCGACCTGGCCTCCCTGCGCACCTGTGCCGAGCGCGACGGCGACGAGTACGTGATCAACGGTGCCAAGGTCTTCACGACCGGCGCCCACGACGCCGACTGGATCTGGCTCGCGTGCCGGACCGACCCCGACGCGCCGAAGCACAAGGGAATCTCGATCATCCTCGTCCCGACCGGCGTCCCCGGCTTCAAGCACTCGCCGATCTGGCTGCTGGGCGGGGGTCACACGAACGCCACCTTCTACGAGGACGTGCGCGTGCCCGTGACCAACGTGGTCGCCGGCGAGAACCTCGGGTGGAAGCTCATCACGAGCCAGCTCAACCACGAGCGCGTCGCGCTGGCCCCCGCCGGACGGCTCGACCGGCACCTGCGCGCGGTGTTGCGCTGGTCGAAGGAGACCACCCTCGCGGATGGCACCCGCCCGATCGACCACGAATGGGTGCGCCTCTCGCTCGCACGCGTCCACGCGACGGTCGAGGCGCTCAAGCTCGCGAACTGGCGCGTCGCCACCGACCTGCAGCGAGACGGGCTCAATCCCGCGGACGCATCTGCGATGAAGGTGCTCGGGACGGAGCACCAGTGGCGCGGCCTCGATCTGCTCGTCGACATCGTCGGACAACTCGGGTATCTCGCGGCGGGCTCACCCGACGCGGTGCTGTACCTGTCGCTCGAGCAGGCCTACCGGGCGGCGCCGGTCGGGACGTTCGGTGGGGGCGTCAACGAGGTGCAGCGCGAGATCATCGCGACGGCCGGTCTCGGCATGCCGCGCGCACCGCGCTGACGCGCGGTCGCGCGACTCCAACTTGACACATCTTGGTCTGGAAGCGCCGCGGGCCGGGTGCGACGATCTCTGTCGTCGGCGGTGGTCGAGGGGGCAGCGGGCCACCACCGGCGGGGCGGGGCATCGATCTGCCGGCTGATCTGGTCGCCATGGCCGGCGGGGAGCCGAGTGGCGAAACCGACGCCCGCGCAGTGTCGGTCGTCCCAAGGGCAGGTTTCCCCATGGCATTCACGAAGAAGGCTCTCCTCGTCGCGGCCGTCGTCGCCGCACTCCTCGCCGCGGGTGTCGCGTTCGCGGCCTGGACCACGGGCGGCGCCGGCCACGGCAGCGCGAAGGCGAGGACCGCCGTCGAGCTGAGCACGGTCGCCGTCCCCGCGAGCTCGGCCGGGCTCTTCCCGGGTGCGGACGCGAAGGTGACGGTCCGTGTCGTCAACGACAACGACTACCCGGTCCGCATCACCGACGTGCAGTACGGCGCGCCCGCTGCGACGACGGTGAACGGCGCGCTCGGCACCTGCGCGAGCGGTGCCGACGCGGCGCTGACGTTCACCGACCAGACCGGTCTCGCGTTGGACGTGGGCGCGCACGCGAGCGCGACGTTCGACGTGGACGGCGTCCACATGGGCGGCGCAGCGGCGAACGGCTGCCAGGGGGCGACGTTCACCATTCCCGTGACGCTGACGGGCGCGAGCAACGTCGCTCCGTGAACGGACGGGCAGGGTCGGCGCCGGGTGTCGCGGTGACGGTCGCGGCGCCCGGCGCCCCGCGCGCACGCGTCCGAGCTGCGGGCGCGGCGATCGCGATCTCGCTGGTCGGGGTGGGCGTACGCAGCACCGCCGCCTTCGCGGCATGGAGTGCCCGCGGGCCGGTCGCGTCCGCTACCGCGGCGGCGCAGGCGCTGCCCCGGGTCGCGCCGCCGACGGCGACGAACACGGCGTACGGCACGAGGGTGACCGTGTCGTGGGCCGCCGCGACGTACCCATCCGGCTCGCCGGTGCCGGGGTACGTCGTGCGGGTTGCGGATGCCGCGACGGGTGTGCCGCGGCCGGTGGGTGGCGGCTGCGCGGGCCGCGTCGAGACGCTCTCGTGCGACGAGACCGGCACGCCCGACGGGCGGTGGCGCTACACCGTCGCCGCCGTCGACGGGACCGCGTGGTCGGGCGCCGACAGCACGCCGAGCCCCGTAGTGACCGTCGACACCACACCGCCGACCGGTGTCTCGCTGTCCGGGCTGCCGGCGTCGATCCGCGCCGGCCAGGTCCTCGGCGCGTCCGCGTCCGACGCCGTGACCGGCGTCGCATCGGTGACGTACCTCTGGTGCGCAGGCGCGGCCTGCACGCCCCAGGAGCCCATCGGCACGAGCAGCGCGGCACCCGGGTACCCGCTCACGTGGACGAACCAGCCGCCCGACGGCACGTACCGGATCGCGGCCCGCGCCGCCGACGGCGCAGGAAACAGCGCCCAGGCTGCCCCGCAGGCGGTGACGATCGACAACCATGCGCCGGTGGTCGCGCTCGGCGCACCCGCCGACGGTGTGACGACCACCGTGCGCACCGTCGTCTTCACGGGGTCGGGCGGCTCCGACGAGGGCGACGCGAGCGTGGTGACCGTGCGCGTGTATGCAGGTGCGGGCACGTCTGGCCCGATTGCGCAGACGCTGACGGCGACGCGCACGGGCGCGACCTGGAGCGTCACGTCGGCGCCGCTGGACGACGGCCGCTACACGGTGCTGGCGACGCAGGGCGACGCGGCCGGGAACGCCGGGACGAGCGCGCCCCGTGCGTTCACGATCGACGCGACGGCGCCCGCCGTCGTGGCGGTTGCCGCGACCAACGCCGGCACGCTCGGCAAGCTCGAACGCAACGACACGATCCGGCTCACGTTCGGCGAGGCGCTCGACCCGACGAGCGTGCCCGCGACCTCGACGCTGACGGTCACGAACGTGAACGGCTCGGAGACCATCGACATCCCGGGAATTACGGACGGGCCGTGCCCGACCGGTGCGGGCGGCGCGGCGGCACGCAACCGCTCGACGACGTGGAACGTCGCGGTGGCACCGAGCGCGGGGAACACGGTGCTGACGGTCACCGTGACGAGCTACAGCGCGTTCGGGAGCGGGACCGTGACCGGCCCCGGAACGCTCCAACTCGCGCCGGCGCACACCCTCAGGGACGTCGCCGGCAACGGCGCCGCGGGCCTGTTCGCGGTGACGTTGCAACTCTTCTGACAGGCGGGCTCAGGCTCCCGAGTCGTCGGCAACGTCGGCCTGCACCTGGCGCAGCGTCGTGTACGCGGTCGACGCGACCGGCCAGCCGGCGTAGTGCGCCAGATGCAGCACCCATTCGTGCAGCTCGGCGGCGGTGAGGTCGCCCGAGCGGAGCGCCGCGCCGAGATGGTTGGCGAGGGGAGCGCTCTGGCCCGCGATCGCGGCGACGGTCAGCGTGACCAGGCGGCGATCACGGCGCGCGAGGCCGGGGCGGGTCCACACCCGACCGAAGACGTGGTCGAGCGTGAACTCGGCGTACGGGTCGGTCGACACGTACGGCTCGTCCTGCATGACCTCGCGCCAGGAGGCCTCGGCACGTTCACGATCAGTCACTGGTCACGACCTCCCGTCACTCCTGCTCGCCGCCCGCGGGTGCGCCGTCACAGCACGAGCTCCGCCATCACCCGCATCGTCTCGACGTTGCCGGCGCCGATGAGCATCGTCGTCACGAGCGACGCCTTCCACGCGTCGAGGTCGTCGCGGATCTTCTCCTTCGGGCCGACGAGACAGATCTCCTCGACCATCCGGCGCGGGACGGTCGCGATCGCGTCGTCCTTCCGGCCCGCGAGGTAGAGGTCCTGGATCTCGTGTGCCTCGGCCTCGTAGCCGAGCCGGCAGAAGACGTCGAAGTGGAAGTTCATCTCGCGCGCCCCCATGCCGCCGACGTAGAGGGCGATCATCGGCTTGAGGAGGTCGGCGGCGGCCTCGACGTCGTCGGTGACGATCACCATGACCGTCGGCAGGATCTCGAAGTCGTCGCGCGACCGGCGCGCCCCCGGTCGCGCCCACCCCTCCTCGAGCGGGGCGCGGAACAGGTCGTCGTGCGTGGGCGAGTAGAAGATCGGGAACCATCCGTCCGCGATCTCCGCCGCGAGCGCGACGTTCTTCGGGCCCTCGGCGCCGAGGAAGACGGGCAGGTCGGCCCGCAGTGGGTGTGTGATCGACTTCAGCGGCTTCCCGAGCCCGAGGCCCCCCGGGTAGGGGAGCGGGTAGTGCGGGCCGGCGCTCGTCACCGGCGCCTCGCGGGCCAGCACCTGCCGGACGATGCCGACGTATTCGCGGGTGCGCGCGAGCGGCTTTGGGAACGGCTGCCCGTACCAGCCCTCGACCACCTGCGGGCCGGAGACCCCGAGGCCGAGCACGAACCGGCCGCCCGAGAGGTGGTCCATCGTGAGCGCGGCCATCGCGGCGGCGGTGGGCGGCCGGGCCGACAGTTGCGCGAGGTCGGTGCCGAGCCGGATCCGCGTGGTGTGCGATCCCCACCACGCGAGCGGGGTGAGGGCGTCGGAGCCCCACGACTCGGCCGTCCACACCGAGTCGAAGCCGAGCCGCTCGGCCTCGAGGACCTGGTCGAGGGCGCCCGCCGGCGGCCCCGCGCCCCAGTACCCCATCTGCAGCCCCAGCTTCATGCGATGCCCGCCGTCTCGGTGCGCCTGCCTTGCCGCGGCGCCGGGGCGTGATTAGAACACACTCCACTTCCGGTGGGCACCGCCCGCCGTGCCCCGTTCCCCGTTTTCCCGAACAGATCTGGAGTGCACGTATGGGCACGCTCGACGGTTATGCGGCGCTCGTCACCGGCGGCGGCAGCGGCATCGGTTTCGGTTGCGCGCAGGTGCTGCTGGCCGACGGCGCCGACGTCACGATCTGCGGACGTACCGAGTCGAGGTTGAACGAAGCGGCCGCGACCCTGGAGAAGACGGCGGCCGAGAGCGGCGGGCACGTCGCCGCGGTCGTCGCCGACGTGACCGACGAGGAACAGGTGGTCGCCGCGATCGCCAAGGCGTCGGAACGGTCGGACGGCCGGCTCCACGCGCTCGTGAACTCGGCGGGTGGCTCGCGCACGATGGGCCCGTTGCACATGGCGGACACCGCGACCGTCCGCGAGACGCTCGAGCTCAACGCGATGGGCACCTTCCTCACGATCAAGCACAGCGCGCCGCGCATGGCGGCAGCCGGGGGCGGCTCCTACGTCGCGATCTCGTCGCACGCGGGTCGCGACACGTTCCGGTTCCTCGGTGCGTACGGCGCGGCGAAGGCCGCGATGGACTTCTTCGTGCGCGTCGCGGCCGACGAGCTCGGCGCCTCGCGCATCCGGTTCAATTCGGTGCTGCCGGGCGGGATCGCGACCGAGATCATGGAGGGCATCACCGCCGGCGGGCCCGTCCTCGACAGCTACCACGCGCAGACTCCCCTCTGGCGCTTCGGCACCGTCGACGACGTGTCGGCGCTCGTGCGCTTCCTCGTCGGGCCGGAATCGGCGTGGATCAGCGGCCAGCTCTTCAGCGTCGACGGCGGTCAGTCGGTGCGCGGCAGCGCCGACTACTCGGCGTTCGCCAAGATGGCGTTCGGCCACGAGCCGCTCTGGCAGCTCCTCGAGGAGCCGCCCCACGACCCCGGCGAGGTCTGATGCGCATCGAGGGCGCGGTCGCCGTGGTCACCGGCGGCGCCTCGGGTATCGGACGGTCGACGGTCGTCGAGCTGGCGCGCCGGGGCGCCGACGTCGTCATCGCCGACGTCAACGACCTCCGCATGGAAGCGGTGCACCGTGAGGTCGACGCGCTGGGCCGGCGCGCCCTCGTGGTCCACTGCGACGTCTCCCTCGATCGCGACGTCGAGCGCCTCCGCCGCGAGGTGATGGAGGAGATGGGTCGCGTCGACATCCTGATGAACAACGCCGGCGTTGCGCTGCTCGGCCCACCCGAGACGATCCCCGCCGAGGACTGGGACTGGCTCCTCCAGATCAACCTCATGGGGCCGATCCGCGGCGTACGCGCCTTCCTCCCGCACATGATGGAGCGGGGGAGCGGCTACATCGTCAACACCGCGTCCGTCGCCGGTCTGTACGCGTACCACTGGGACACGATCCCCTACATCACGGCGAAGCACGGCGTCGTCGGCTTCACGGAAGGGCTGAAGCTCTACGCCGAGCCGCACGGGGTGAAGGTGTCGGTGCTCTGCCCGGGACTCGTCAGCACGAACCTCGCCGAGAACGCCCGCCTGTCGGGCCTCGACGATCCGTCCCAATGGGTCAGCGCGTTGCCCCGTGACTACGAGGCAATCGACGCGGACGCGGTCGGGCCCATGGTCGCCGACGCGATCCGCGACGAGCGCTACCTCATCCTCACACACCCCGAGCTGATGGAACCGGTGCTCGAGGAGCGCGGCCGCGACCTTGCCGGCGCGATCGAGAAGCAGCGGGGCCGCATCTCACCGCCGCCCAACATCCACAAGTAGCCACCGCGCGACTCTGGTATGCCCGACGGCGTGATCGCACCCGACGACCCGCGTGCTCCCGACGTTCGTGCGCTGCTCGAACGCCACCTCGCGTTCGCGCGCCAGACGACACCCCCGGAAGGCGTGCACGCGCTCGACGTGGATGCTCTCGCAGGACCCGGCGTCACGTTGTTCAGCTACCGCCGCGACGGCCAGGTGCTGGGCGTCGGCGCGCTCCGCATGCTCGACGCGGAACACGCCGAGCTGAAGTCGATGCACACCGTCGAGGCGGCCCGGCGCCGGGGCGTCGCACGGGCGCTGGTCGACCACCTCGTGGAGGTGGCTCGGGCGCACGGCGCCCGCCGCGTGAGCCTCGAGACCGGCACCATGGAAGCCTTCGCCCCGGCCCGAGCCCTGTACCGTGCCGCCGGCTTCGAGCCCTGCGAGCCCTTCGGCGAGTACGTGGGCAGCCCGACGAGCGCCTGTATGACCCGGCGGCTCGACGACGAGGAAGGTGCGTGACGATGGGCGACGACGCGGGCACGGTCGACGAGCTCCCGAGAGACGCGCTCGAAGGCTGGCTCGCCGGCGCGCTCGACGTCGCCGCCGTCCACATCGGGGGGTTCTCGAAGCCCAGGAGCGGCTTCTCGGCCGAGACGTGGATCTTCGACGCCGAGATCCTCGGCGACGGACCGCCCGAGACGCGGCGGCTCGTCGTCCGGCGCGAGACCGACGATCCGGCCGTGTACCCGCAGCAGGCGCCGGGCTACGACTGCGAGGTCGAGATCCAGTACCGCACGATGAAGGCGCTCGCGGACCATTCCGAGGTTCCCATCGCGCCACTCGTCGGGTACGAGGACGACCCTTCCGTTCTCGGTGCGCCGTTCTTCGTGATGGGCTTCGTCGACGGCGAGGTGCCGGTCGAGAACCCGCTGTACACGGCGGAGGGCTTCTTCGTCGATGCCCCACCCGAACGGCGACGCGGGATGATCGAGGACGGATTGCGCGTGCTGGCGCGCGTCCACGACGTCGACTGGCGCGACGCCGGCATGGAGTGGCTCGCACCGCCGGACGTCGTGCCCGGGAGCGCCCATCAGGTCGATCTGTGGGAGGCGTACGCCCGGCGGGAGCTCGCCGGGCGTGGGCACCCGGTGCTCGAGCACGGGTTCGCCTGGTTGCACCGGCGACTTCCCGACCGGGACGGCGCCGAGGACCGCACCATCGGGCTCTGCTGGGGCGACGCCCGGCCCGGCAACATGATCTGGCAGGGCACCCGGTGCGTGTGCGCGACCGACTTCGAGGCCGCCTCGATCGCGTCCCCCGACCAGGATCTCGGCTGGTGGCTCATGTTCGACCGCTGGTCGCACGAGACGTTCGGCGTCGGGCGGCTCGACGGAGAGCCGACCCGCGACGAACAGCGCCGGATCTACGCCGAGTGGGCGGGCGTCGAAGTTCCCGACACCACGTTCCACGAGGTGTTCGCGGCGGTGCGCTACACGGCGATCGTGGTGCGGGTGATGAATCGCACCGTCGCCCGCGGGCTGCTTCCACCGGATCAGACGATCTGGATCGACAATCCGTCGACCTTGTGTCTCTCGCAGATACTCGACGAAGTCGGCTGACCTCCGGGACGTTCGGCCCTGTTGACGGGTCGTCGGAGTGCCCACGATCGCAGACATGGCTCGATCATCAGCACTCGGTCTTCGATCGGGGGTCGTAGGTCTGGCGCTGATGTCGCTGCTCGCGGTGGCACCGTCGTCCGCGTACGCGGCCAAGGCTCCCACGATCACCGTCATGACTCGCAACGTGTACTACGGCGCGGATCTGAGGCCGCTCGCCGTCACGGCACCCGGTGCGCCGTTCTGGCAGCTCGCGACGAAGATGTTCAACACGATGAGGTCTGAGGACCCGGCCGGGCGGATGAAGCTGGTCGCGGGCGAGATCGCGAAGGCGAAGCCCGACGTCGTCGGCCTCCAGGAGGTGGCGACGTGGCGGACCGGCCCGCAGCCGGCGTCGAAGGTCGAGTACGACTTCCTGAAGCTCATCACCCGCGAGCTGAAGCGCCTCCACCAGTCGTACAAGGCCGTGGCGGTCGAGCAGGGCCTCGACATCGAGGGGCCGATGGCCGAGGGCAACGACGTGCGCCTCACCATGGGTGACGTCGTGCTCGTCCGCAACGGTGTGAAGGTGAGTCACGTCCGTTCCGGACTCTTCAAGAACCAGCTCGTCATCCCGACCCAGGCGATCGGGACGGTGAACGTCGGCCGCGGCTACAACCAGATGGACGTCACGAAGCAGGGCGTCACCGTCCACGTCGTGAACACGCACCTCGAGGCGTTCTCGGCACCGATCCGGCTCACCCAGGCGAACGAGCTCGTCGCCGGCCCGACACAGTCGAAGAAGACCACGATCCTGGTCGGCGACCTGAACGCCGGCCCGACCGGCCCGAAGCCCGAGGACATCCCGCCGTACACCGCGATCACGACCGCCGGATTCGTCGCCTCGCGAACTGCCGACCACAACTGCTGCTACAAGGGCGTGAGGGACTCCAACCAGGCGCACTGGGACCACGACGGCGACTGGATCATGACCAAGCCGGCGCGGATCGTGGTGAAGTCCTACACCGTCGGCACCGAGACGACAGCCGCCGGCATCCACCCAGGTGACCACGGTGGCGTCGTGAGCGTGCTCGACCTGACGGGCTGACGCGACGGAAGCCTCGATCCGAGAGTCGCGTGAGTCATCCTCCGCGGCGCGTACCGGAGCCGAAGCCGAAGAACGTCCTCCGGGTCTCGACACCGTGCTCCTCGAGGAGGTCGCGCAGCCGGCGGCTCCCGCGGAGCGGGCCAGGAAAGAGAGCCTTGCGCCCGTCGCGGAACCAGAAGATCCAGCCGGTCGAGAGCCGGAGCTTCGCCGCCGAGTCGATCTCGTGGAACAAGTAGCCGCGCGGGGGTCGCAGCAGGTACCGCAGGTGGAGCTCGTCGGCGTCGAGGACGATGCGGTACGGCTGCAGGAAACCGAATTGCAGAACGACCACGACGGCGAAGAGAACCCCGACGAACGCGATGGTCCCGGCGTCGAGATCGTCGGTCGCGACGAACACGAGGACGAACGCGACCGGGTACACCACGAAGAACTGCCACGCGGCGTCGAACGTCGCCGTGGTCTGCCGGCGAGCACCCACCGGATCGGCCGCCTCGTGAGGCGCGGGTCAGCGCTTGGCGGTGAACCGGATCGGGACGTGCTTGAGGCCGTTGATGAAGTTGGACCGCAGGCGCTGGACGTCACCGGCCAGTTCGATGTCGTCGAGCCGGTCGAGGATCTCGTTGAACATGATGTTGATCTCGAGCTTGGCGAGGTTGGCGCCCAGGCAGTAGTGGGGGCCGCCGCCGCCGAACGCGACGTGCTCGTTGGGGGAGCGCCCGACGTCGAAGGTGAACGGGTCCGCGAACACCTTCTCGTCGCGGTTGGCCGAGATGTAGAAGATGACGACCTTGTCGCCCTTCTTGATCTGCTGGCCGCCGAGCTCGGTGTCCGCGGTGGCCGTCCGG
>DASRHL010000291.1:0-5484 GCA_035650535.1 Acidimicrobiia bacterium | reverse complement strand
AGCTGCTCGATCGGCCGACCGAGCTCGTCCTGCTGTGGGAGCTGCCCGACGTGCCCGCGTTCTGGCGGATGCGGACGACGGCGGCACGTGATCCGCGCGTCACCGAGTTCTGGGAGGGGATCTCGCCACTGCTCGCCGGGCGGGAGCGGAAGTTGATGTGCGATCCCGACGACGGCACGGTGCTGCGGTGATCCGCACGACGGCGTTCGTCCACCTGCGACCCGATGTCGCCGGCGCGACCGTCGATCGCCTCGTCGATGCGGTGCGCCGCGTGGACGCCGAGCTCGATGCGCTCGCTGTCGACGCCGCGCGCGTCACACCGAACTCCGTCAACGCCGGCGACGTGATGCTGCTCGGCGCCTTCGCCGACGCCGACGCCCTCGAGCGCGCTCGCCGCCATCCCCAGGTCGCGGACGCGGTCCGCCCGCTGCTCGACGAGTGCGCGCGCCACGTCGAGGTGGTCCGCTACGAGCAGGCGCCCGTCGTGCTGCGCGAACCGGCGATCCGTGACTGCGTACACCGCACGCTCCTGCTCGCCGTCGACCCCGAGACCGATCCGGCGCTCGTGGCGCGCTTCGAGCACGACCTCGCCGACATGCCTCGCTACATCGAGGCGATCCGCAACTCGTCGTTGAGCCGGGTCGGAACCGTGGACGGCTCGCGCGGCCCGGCGTACACGCACGTGTGGGAGCAGGAGTTCGCGTCGCTCGAGGGCCTGACCGGGCCCTACATGCGGCACGCGTACCACTGGTCGCTCGTCGACCCGTGGTTCGACGCGCAGTCCCCGACCCGGATCGTCGACGACGTGCTCGTCCACGCGGCGTGCCCGCTCCGGCGCAGCTTCCTCGCCCTCGGCCCGGTCGGGTGACGCCCGGGGCGGGTATCCTCGGATCCCCGCCCTCGTAGCTCAGCGGATAGAGCATCGGCCTCCGGAGCCGTGTGCGCAGGTTCGAGTCCTGCCGAGGGCGCCTCCGACGCCACGGTCGCGGCAGTGTGCACCGAGCATGGTCTGCCGGTCGTGAGCGCCGACTCCGACCTCGCCCGGTTCACGGAGATCGCATGGCTGAAGCCCGTCGTCCGACGACCGACATCCCGCTGACACTCCACGAGGCGGCGAGGGCGCTCCGGGCCGGTGAGCTGACCAGCGTCGAGCTCACGGCGGCCTGCATCGCCCGGGCCGACGCGCTCGACGACCAGCTCGGCTGCTACCTCGCCCGCTTCGACGAGGAGGCGCTCGCCGCGGCGGCGGCGGCCGACGAGCGGTTGGCGGCCGGGCGCGACGACGGTCCGCTGCAGGGGATCCCGATCGGCGTGAAGGACATCCTCGCCACGACCGAGGGTCCGACCACCGCGAACAGCCTGGTGCACGACCCGGCGTGGGGCGCCGGGCGCGATGCCCCCGTGATCACCCGGCTGCGGGCGGCGGGCGCGGTGATCACCGGCAAGGTCACGACGATGGAGTTCGCGATCGGGATGCCCGACTTCGCAAAGCCCTTCCCGATCCCGCGCAATCCGTGGGACCCGGCCGCGTGGCCGGGCGGGTCGAGCTCGGGCACCGGCAACGGCGTCGCCGCGGGCTTCTTCCTCGCCGGCCTCGGCACCGACACGGGCGGCAGCATCCGCATCCCGGCCGCTTACTGCGGGGTGTCGGGCCTCATGCCCACGTTCGGGCGCGTCCCGAAGAGCGGGTGCGTGCCCCTGGGCTTCACCCTCGACCACATCGGACCGCTCGCGCGCGGCGCGTGGGACTGTGCGGCGGTGCTGCAGGTGCTCGCGGGGGCCGATCCGTCCGACCCGAACTCGGTCGACGTCCCCGTACCGGACTACCACGCCGGCATCGACGGCGGCGTCGAGGGACTCACCGTCGGCGTGATGCGCGAGCACCACTTCAACGATCCCGATCCAGGCACCGAGGCGGCCTTCGACGCGGCGATCGCGCAGCTCCGCGACCTCGGCGCGACCGTCGTCGACGTCTCGATCCCCTACTACCAGGAGGTCACGGCCGCGAGCCTCGTGACGATGGCGTCGGAGGCGATGGCCTACCACCGCAACGACCTCTGCGAACGCTGGGACGACTACTTCGCCCGCACGCGCGAGCTCGTCGTGTGGGGCGTCCTCGCGTCGGGCGCCGACTACGTGCAGGCGCAGCGCGTCCGGCGCGTCGGGCAGCGCGCGCTCGCCGGCGTCCTGCGTGGCGTCGACGTGATCGCGACGCCGACCGCGTCGACCGGGGCGCCACTGTACGAGCGCATCAACTCGGAGGGTGGCATGGGAACATTCGGCTCCATCCACACGCCGTACTGGGACGCCGTCGGCAACCCGGTGCTCGCCGTGCCGATGGGCTTCACCGACGCGGGAATGCCCGTGAGCCTCCAGCTCGCGGGGCGCCCGTTCGACGAGTCGACGCTCCTGCGCGTCGGCCACGCCTACCAGTGCGCCACCGACTGGCACCTCCGCGTCCCCGACCTCGTCAGCTCGGTGGCCGAAGGGGGCGGGGGTCCCGTGACCGACGAGGAGATCGTCCGGGCGAAGGTCGCCGCGGCCGGGCTGTGCCCGTCCGAGGCGGAGACGGCCACGCTCGTGACCGCGTACGCCGGGCTCCGGGGCATGCTCGAGATGCTGTACGCGGTCGACGAAGCGCGCTACGGCGACCCGTGCCTCACGTTCGCGGCCGATCCCCGCTTCGTCGACTGGTCCTGACCGGTCCCGCACCGCGGATTTCCCGAGCGCGCGCGTCGGAGAACGCGGCCCCCGGACGACTGAGTGACGTGAGCGGACGTCGCGGAGCGGGTATCCCGCGGAGCAGCGAGCGCGGCCCGAGCGGCCCGGCGCCGCAGGCGCCGAGAGCGGGAGGCGTGAGCGAGCGTCGCGGAGCGGGTATCCCGCGGAGCAGCGAGCGGGGCCCGAGCGGCCCGGCGCCGCAGGCGCCGAGAGCGGGTGTCACGTGAATCCTGAGGCGGGCGCGGACCGCGATCCGGCCGAGGAGCTGCGAGCCCTCTTCGACACGGCGCTTCCCCGTGTGTACGGCTACCTGCTCCCGCGCTGCGGCCGGGCCGGCCTGGCCGAGGACCTGACCGCGGAGACGTTCCTCGCGGCCGCGGACGCGGCGCGGCGAAGCGACGCGGCGCCGGTCTCGGTTCCGTGGCTGATCGGCGTCGCGCGCCACAAGCTCGTCGACCACTGGCGCCGGACCGCGCGCGAGGAGCGCAGTCTCCGCGCCGTCGAGGGCCCGCTCGAGCTCGAGGACCCGTGGGACGTCGAGATCGACACGTTGCGGGCCCGGCACACGCTCGAACGGCTCGCACCGCGCCACCGGGCCGCGTTGACGCTGCGCTACCTCGACGACCTGCCCGTCCCTCGAGTGGCGGAGCTGCTCGACCGGAGCGTCCACACGACCGAGGGCCTGCTCGTCCGGGCACGCGCCGCGTTCCGTCGCGCGTACCTCGCGGAGGAGACCGGCGATGCCTGATCCGTTCGAGCGCCTGCGCACCCCGATCACCCCCATCGACCCCGATCCCGAGTTCGCAGCCCGGCTGCGGGCCCGCGTCGAGCGCGCCCTGACCCTCCCGAAAGGAGTGCCCGTGAGCACCGTCGAGCTCCATCCCGAACCCGTCACCATCGTCCCCCGCGTCACCGGCGCCGCCGTCCCGTACCTGGCGGTCGCCGACGGGCGCCGCGCCCTCGACTGGTACGTGGACGTGCTCGGCGCCCGCCGCCGGGGCGAGCCGATCGTCATGGACGACGGTCGCATCGGCCACGCCGAGCTCGAGCTCGCCGGCGGCGTCGTCTACCTGGCCGAGCCGTTCCCCGAGATCGGCCACGCCGCGCCCCGGCCCGGCGGCACGCCGGTGAGCCTCGTGCTCGAGGTCGCGGACGTCGACCGCACCGTCGCGGCGGCCGTCGCCGCCGGCGCCGAGCTGACCCGCCCCGTCGGGGAAGGGCACGGCAGCCGCAACGCCACGATCGTCGACCCGTTCGGCCACCGCTGGATGCTGCAGACCCCGCTCGCGGGCGGCACCGGCGAGCCGGCTCCCCTGCGTCCCGGCGACGTCGCGTACGCGTCGCTGTGGGTCCCCGACGCGGCCCGAGCCGCCGACTTCTTCTCCGCCGTCCTGGGCTGGCGCTTCGAGGGCGAGCCCGCCCCGGGGCACGCCGTCCAGGTCGTCGGGACCACTCCGGCCCAGGGGATCTTCGGCGGTCAGGAGCGCGCCACGCTGTTCACCTGCCTCGCGGTCGCCGACCTCGACGACGCGCTCGACCGGGTCCGTCGGGCGGGTGGGCAGCCCGGCGAGGCGCGCCGCGAAGCCTACGGCCGCGTCGCCGACTGCACCGACGACCAGGGGACGCCGTTCGCGCTCGTCGAGGTCCCGGAGCCGGCGTCGATCGGGACAGACCGGCCCGTGAACGGGCGCCGCCAGGGTGACATCTCGTACCTCACCCACGAGGTGCGCGACGCCGACCGGGCCCGGGCCTTCTACGGCGCCGTGCTCGGCTGGCAGTTCGTGCCCGGCCGGACCGAGGAGGGTTGGCAGGTGCTCGACGTCGCGCCGATGACGGGTCTGCACGGCGGTCACGACGTCGCGACCGGTGTGCCCATGTTCCGGGTCGACGACGTCGCCGCCGCGGTCGCCCGGGTGCGCGCCGCCGGCGGGACCGCGACCGACCCCGAGCGGCGGCCCTACGGCATCTCGGCCGACTGCGTCGACGACCAGGGGACGCGCTTCTCGCTGGGCGAGCTCTAGCTGTGCGGCCCCGTGACGTGGCCGGCGTGGCCCCGGGTCACCCCGGGGCCACGCCGGTCACGGTTGCCCTGTCTCCCGCTGCCCAGGACGTGCCGACGCGGGCGCGAGCACCGGCGCCGGGTACGGCGGCCGCACCTGGCCCGTCACGACGACGGTCCCGCGGCGCTGCCGTGAGAGATCGGAAGGGCGCGGACGCCCCTGCCGCGCGGCTGGGTGTTCCTGCCCTGCCCGTACGCGAACGGATTGCCCACACCCGTCGTCGCGACCCGTGCCGGCGCGGTTGCCCTGCTCCCGCTGCCCTTCCTCACCGTGCCTCCTCAGAAGGCAACGACCACGAGGACGGCGGGTTCGCCACTGGCTCCCCGCCGGGCCAGGCGACCAGATACAGCCCGGCGGATCATCACCTCGCCCTACCACTGACGCCGTCCACGATACCACGCAGAGTGGTCAAGTCAACCCGAGCCGACCTCGTCCCCCCGCGAATTCGCGCGCAGCGTCACGACTTCCGGGCCGGGGTGAGGGTCAGGGTCGGCGCCGGGTTCTCGGGGGCGGGCGCGCCCTTGGTCGGCGTCTCGATCCAGCGCACCACCGAGCCGTCGCTGTAGGTCTGGAGCGCCTTGAACACGAGCTTGCCGGTCTTCGTGGGAAGCGGCCCCCCGAACACCGTGAACAGGTCGAAGGCCCCGGGAACGATCTGACCGCCGCTCCACGTGACCTTGGTGACCACGTCGCCGAAGGAACC
>DASRHL010000290.1:0-2063 GCA_035650535.1 Acidimicrobiia bacterium | reverse complement strand
GGTGTGGTGGCGCGTCGCCGTCGGCTGGCCCGACCACCTCGGAGAACGCCTGGCCGGCCTCGCCGCGAGCGTCGTGGCGCCGGTGCTCCTGGTCGTCTGGCTCGGCGGCGGGCCGCTCGCGGCGGGCTGGGCGCGCAAGGCCGGCACACCGGCGCGCCTGCTCGCGGGCGCGGCACCGGCCGCGGCGAGCTCACCGGCCTCCGCCGCGGCAGCGCCGACCACGACCACCGCGCCCGCGAGCGGGTTCGCGCACGTCCCCTTCACCGCGCGCCTCTCCGGCCGGGTGAGCCAGTCGGCGCCGAGCGCCGGCGGTCGCGTCACCGTGCGTCTGAGCACGACGCTGAGCAGCGGTGCCGACGGCCTGCTCACCGTCGACATCACCGGTCGTCCCGTCGAGGACGGCGGCGTGCTCATGGAGACGAGCCGCGTCACGCTCGGCACGACCGGCCGGCCCGCCCTCTTCGACGGCAGCGTCACCGAGCTCCGCGGCGGCGACATCGGCGCGCTCGTGCGCGACGGCTCCGGCTCGGCCGTCCGGCTCGCCATCGTCGTGCACATCGACCAGTCGACGGGCTCACTGTCCGGCACCGTCCACGGAGATGCCGCGTGACCGGGGCGGCGACGGACACGGCGCGGCGCGGCGCGCCGCCCGAGGGCCTTCCCCGGCTGCTCGAGACGTGGCGGCCGGACGGCCCGGTTCGCTACGCGGAGCACGTCGCACGCTACGGGCCGCCGCCGTGGCGCGGCCGGCGGCGCGGCGCCCAACCCGAGCTCGTCGGGATGCTCGAGTACGCCGGGCTCCGCGGCCGGGGCGGCGCCGGGTTCCCCGTCGCGCGGAAGCTGCTCACGGTCGCCCGGGCACGCGGAGGCAAACCGGTCGTCCTCGCCAACGCCAGCGAGGGCGAACCCGCCAGCCGGAAGGACAAGCTCCTGCTCGCCGGGCTCCCCCACCTGGTGCTCGACGGCGCCGCCCTCGCGGCCGACGCGGTCGGCTCCGACGAGGTCGTCGTCGCGGTCGACCGCTGGGCGCGCGACGCGGTCATGGGGATCTCGCACGCGATCGACGAGCGGGCGGCGCTGCGCTGCGACCCCGTGACCTTCCGCCTCGCGTACCTCCCGGCGCGCTTCGTCGCGGGCGAGGAGACGGCGGTCGTGAACTTCGTCAACGGCGGACCGGCGAAGCCGACGTTCGTGCCGCCCCGCCCGTTCGAGAAGGGAGTCTTCGGGCGGCCCACGCTCGTGCAGAACGCCGAGACGCTCGCGCACGTCGCGCTCGTCGCACGCTTCGGTGCCGACTGGTACACCGGCGTCGGGGCCCGCGACGAGCCGGGGACGGCCCTCGTCACCGTGTCGGGCGCGGTCGCGCGCCCGTGCGTGGTCGAGATCGCGATCGGTACGCCGATCGGTGACGTGGTCGTCGCGGCGGGCGGCGTCACGGAGTCGCTCAGCGCGATCCTCGTCGGTGGGTACTACGGGCGCTGGATCGACGCCCTCGACGCCTGGGACGCCCCGATGAGCCGCGCCGGGCTCGCGCCCTTCGGCGCCAACCCCGGCTGCGGCGTGATCCACGCGCTCCCGGCCGGCGCGTGCGGCCTCGTCGCCAGCGCGCGCATCGCCCGCTACCTCGCCGAGGAGACCGCCGGGCAGTGCGGCCCGTGCGTGAACGGGCTGCACGCGATCGCGACCGCGGTCGAGCAGCTCGCGCGAGGCACGCACGACCGCGACACCCTCGCCCGCCTGCGGCGCTGGTGCGACCAGGTCGACGGGCGAGGCGCGTGCCGCTACCCCGACGGCGCCGTCCGCTTCGTGCGCAGCGCGCTCGAGGTCTTCGCCGACGAGATCGACGAGCACACGCGCCACGGCCGGTGCCGCGCCAACCGGCCGCACGACCTCCCCCTGCCGAACCCGGCCACCCGCGACTGGGAGTGGCGGTGAGCGGGCGGGGCCCGAGTGGCCCGGCGGCGAAGCCGTGAGCAGGCTGCGCGTGAACTTCATCGCGTGCGACGCGTACGGGGCGTGCGCGGAGCTGTTCCCGGAGTGGATCGAGCTCGACGACTGGGGTT
>DASRHL010000289.1:0-6303 GCA_035650535.1 Acidimicrobiia bacterium | reverse complement strand
GGCAGCCTCGCCGTTCACCTCCGTGTCCGCACGGCTCCCTCACGAAGGTCGATGATGGGTTCGGGGACGCCGCGCCGGCGCTTGGCGTCGTACATGGCCGCGTCGGCGCGGGAGACCAGTTCGTCGGAGAGGTCCTCACCGGGGTCGGCGTACGCGAGTCCGACGCTCGCCGACACCGTCACCGTGTGCGCCGCGAGTACGAACGGTTGCGTGAACGCGGTCTCGACGCGTCGGCGGAGCGCTTCGACGTCGGCCCTGCTCTCGAGGTCCTCGCACAGGAACACGAACTCGTCTCCGGAGACCCGGGCGAGCGTGTCGCCGGACCGGATGATCCTTTCGAGCCGCCGGGCGATCGCGACCAGCAGCTCGTCACCCGCGTGGTGGCCGTAGGTGTCGTTGACGGCCTTAAACTGGTCGATGTCGACGAAGAGGACCCCCGCCGCGCCGTGGGAGCGTCTGGCCCGCAGCGCAGCGTGAGCAAGCCGATCCTGGAGCAGGAGCCGGTTGGGCAGGCCGGTCAGCGAATCGTGGAGGGTGCGCTCGCGGAACCGCTCGACGGTGGCTCGCTCCGTCTCGTGGGCCCAGGCATTGAGCAGGTACGCGGCCGCGACGTCCGCCAACGTCTGCGCGACGTTCATGTCCCTGGGCCCGAGGCCGCCGGGTGCGTCGCGATACAGGTCCAGGGCGCCGAGGCGACCTTCGGGATGGCGCAGAGGAAACGTGAAGACTCCGACGAGCCCGGCCGCGGCGGCAGCCGGTCGGAATCGCGGGAAGCGGTCGTCCACCGCGAGGTCGGCGATCGCGACGGCCTCCCCGGACTCGTAGGCCGCCAGACACGGGCCCTCGCCGAGATCGGACTGCAGCCGCTCGAAGGCCAGCGCCAACGGATCGGAAGCGGCGATGTGGCGCGGCGAACCGCCGTCCGGGATCAAGGTGACACCCGCGGCCGTGATCGGCAGGATGTCGACGATGCGTTCGACCAGGCGATCGAGGATGCGCTGAATCGAGAAGTCAGTGAGGAGGGTGCGCGCGAACTCGGCGAGCACCTCCGACAGCGTGTCCTCGTTTCCCATGCGCGCCATCCAAGATCCGCCTGGCGTCGGCCCGCGCATGGTCCGGACGGGATCGCCCCGTCGATGGTACAGCCCAGGAGCCGTGCCCGGTGCAGGGCGCCGGCCGCACGGACGTGGGTGCGTCAGGCGTCGTCGGCGCCCGTCCACTGGTGGGCGTCGAGGTTCGCGAACGCCTCCGCGAGCGCGCCGCCCACGTGCCGGGCCTGGAACCGCACCTCGTCGCCCATCGTGACGGGGACGCCGAACTCGTCGATCCGCATCAGCTCGTCGACCTTGCCGGCCCACGCCTCCGGCGTCGGATCGTCGACCACCGCGCCGGCCGCCTCGGCGAGGAACACCCGCGCCGCGCGGGGGCCGCCGACCGAGAACGCCTCGCCGTTCACCTCCGTGTCCGCGTGGGCCAGCCACACGACGAACGGCGCGACGGCCTCCGGCGGGTAGAAGTCGACCAGCATCTGGCGGAAGTCGTCCTCGGGGATCTGCGCCGTCAGCCGGGTGTACGCGGTCGGCATGATCGCGTTGGAGTGGATCCCGAGGGGCGCGCCCTCGCGCGCCAGCGCCCGGTTGAGCCCGAACAGCGCGGCCTTCGCGGTGATGTAGTGGGACGTGCCGGCGCCGCCGAAGGTCGCGGCCGACGACGTGATCACGATCCGGCCGGTACCGGCCGCGACGAGATGGGGCCACGCCGCGCGCGTCACGTCGATCGTGCCGCCGAGATGCGTCGCCAGCATCAGGTCGAACTGCTCCTTCGGGATCGTCACGAAGGGTCCGCCGCCCGAGATGCCGGCGTTGTTGACGACGACGTCGACGCGTCCCCACAGCCCGGCCGCGTGGGCGACGATCGCCTCCGCGTCGCCGACCACGCTGTGGTGGTCGGCGACGGCCTCGCCGCCCGCCTCCACGATCTCACGGACGACCTCGTCGGCGGGGCGGTCGCCGCTCTGCGAACCGGCCGTCGTCACGCCGGGGTCGTTGACGAGCACGCGGCAGCCCCGCTCGGCGAGGAGCCGGGCGTGCGCCCGCCCGAGGCCGCGGCCCGCCCCCGTCACGATCGCGACCTTTCCGTCGAAGCGAAGCTCGGGCACGCGCCACCCCTCTCGGTCCCCTCCCGTCGGGGGCTGCCGCGACATTAGGGTTTGCGTCCATGGCCGAGCCCTGCCTGCACGACGCCGCCACCTACGCCCACGGCGTCCCGTACGACCTCTACCGGGAGCTGCGCGACCACGACCCGGTGTCGCACCACGACCACCCGGGCTACCCGAACGGCTATTGGGCGGTCACCCGGCACGCGGACGTGCAGCGCGTCTCGCGCGACTCCGACACGTTCCACAACGCACCCAATCCGTTCCTGATGGACGAGACGGCGCAACAGGGCGACGAGGCCGGCAGCCGCGAGCTGCTCATCAGCCTCGACGCCCCCGAACACGTGAAGATGCGCAAGCTCATCAACCGCGGCTTCACCCCGCGCCGGGTCGCCGACCTCACCGACCGGATCCGGACGCGCAGCAACTCGATCATCGACGGCCTCCGGGACCGCACCGCGTGCGACCTGGTGGAGGACATCGCGCTCTGGCTCCCGCTGCACGTCATCGCCGACCTCGTGGGTGTCCCCGAGGAGGACCGGCGGATGATCTTCGACTGGACCGAGCAGAGCTTCGGGTTCGACGAGTCCGTCACCGTCGAGCAGCGCAGCCAGGCGTTGACGAACATGTACGCCTACGCGGACGGCATGTGCGAGATCCGGCGCAAGGAGCCCCGCGACGACCTGATCAGCGTGCTCCTCGCCGCCGAGGTCGACGGCGAGCACCTGACCCAGATGCAGATCGACATCTTCTTCATGCTGTTGCAGAACGCGGGCAGCGAGACGACGCGCAACCTCATCACGACCGGCCTGCTGGTGCTGCTCCAGAATCCCGAGCAGTTCGACAAGCTGCGTGACGACCCGTCGTTGCTCCCGGTCGCGATCGAGGAGCTGCTGCGCTACGTCACGCCGGTGATCCAGTTCACCCGTCACGCCGTGCACGACACCGAGGTGGGCGGGCAGCCCATTGCCGAGGGCGACCTCGTCTGCATGGTCTACGCGTCGGCCAACCGCGACGAGCGCGCCTTCCCCGACCCCGACTCGCTCGACATCACCCGCCAGCCGAACGACCACGTCGCCTTCGGCGCCGGCGGGCCGCACTTCTGCCTCGGGGCGAGCCTGGCCCGGCTCGAGGCCCGGATCATGTTCGAGGCGCTCCTCACGCGCTTCGAGGGCCTCGCGGTCGACGGCGACCCCGCCGCGTTCCCGCGGGTCCACTCGAACCTCATCGACGGGTACGCGCACGCGCCGATCCGTTGGGACGCGCTCCGGTGATCGCGGAGGCCGACGAGCTCGTCGACGGGCCCGGCCCCCTGCTCGACGGGCGGGTGGCCGTCATCACCGGCGGCGGAGCCGGGATCGGCGCGGCGGCCGCCGCGCTGTTCGCCAGGCACGGGGCGCACGTCGTCATCGCCGAGATCGACGAGGAGCTCGGCCGCTCGACCGTCGGAGCGATCACCGACGCCGGGGGCGCCGCTTCCCTCGTCCCCACCGACGTGCGCGACCAGCAACAGGTCCTCGCGCTGCGCGACCGCGTCCTCGCCGAGCACGGCCGCGCCGACGTCCTGATCAACAACGTCGGGCACTGGGTCGAGGTCGCACGCGACTTCGTCGAGCAGGGTCCCGAGCTGTGGGAGGCGCTCTACCAGGTCAACTTCTTCCACGTGCTGACGGTGACGCACGCGTTCCTGCCGTCGATGATCGAGCGCGGGCGCGGGTCGATCGTCAACGTCTCGTCGGTCGAGGGGCTGCGCGGCTACCCGCCCCAGCCCGTCTACGGCGCCCTCAAGGCGGCCGTCGTCCACTTCACGAAGTGCCTCGCGGTACAGGTCGGCGTCCACGGCGTGCGCGTCAACGGCATCGGGCCCGACGTGACCGAGTCGGTGCAGGTCCCGTACTCGACGTGGATCCCGCCGGAGCAGCAGCATCTCTGGCCCTTGTGGGTACCCGTCGGGCGGATGGGCGTCCCGGTCGACCAGGCCCGCGTCCTGCTGTTCCTCGCCTCCGACCTGTCGGCGTTCGTCACCGGCCACACGATCCCCACCGACGGCGGCACGGCCGCGGGCGGCGGCTGGTTCCGCAGCGAGTCGCGGCCCGGGCGCAAGTGGACCAACCGCCCGGTGAACCCGTGACCTACACCGGCGTCGCCGGCCTCGCCGTCGCGCTCGGCGACGACGGCGCGCTCCGCATCCGCCTCGACCGCCCCGAGAAGCGGAACGCGATCGACGACGTGATGGTCGCGGCCATGATCGACGCGATCGACCGCGCCGGTCGCGACGAGGCCGTCCGGGTGATCGTGCTCACCGCGGCAGGCGAGCACTTCTGCAGCGGGTTCGACATCGTGGCCCGCAACGCCGAACGCAGCGACGTGCGGCCGCGGGTCGGCAGCATCCAGCGCCGGCTGCCCGGCCAGGCCCACCGGCTCATCCCGCTCATGACGACCGTGCAGACGCCGATCGTCTGCGGTGCCCGCGGCTGGATCGCGGGGATCGGCCTGCACGTCGTCGCGGCGTGCGACTTCGCCGTCGTCGCCGACGACGCCCGGGTCTGGGAGCCGTTCTCGGAGCGGGGCTTCACCCCCGACAGCGGCGGCACCTGGCTGCTGCCCCGCCTCGTCGGCGTGAACCGGGCCCGCGAGCTGCTGCTCCTGGGGCGTGCGCTCACCGGCGCGGAGGCCGCCGAGTGGGGTCTGGTCCACCGTGCCGTCCCACCGGATCAGCTCGACGCCGCCGTCGAGGAGCTCGTCGCGCGCCTGGCCGCGGGCGCAACCGTCGCGCTGGGACTGGCCAAGTGGCTCGTGCAGGCGGGGAGTGCCGTCCCGCTCGAGGAGCAGCTCCGCAACGAGGCGTTCGCGATGGAGCTGTCGTCGCGCAGCGAGGACTTCCGTGAGGGGCTCGCCGCGTTCAAGGAGAAGCGCCCGCCGCGCTTCACGGGGCGGTGACGAGCGCGCCGATGGCGTCACTGGTCGACCTGCTGTTCGAGGCAGAGTGCACGCCCGACACCGTCGTCGTGTTCTTCGACGACGTCGAGCGCACGCGCGCCGAGCTCGAGGCCCAGGCCGACGCGCTCGCCGCGCACCTCCGCGACGGCTGTGGTGTCATGGCCGGCCAGCCGGTCGGCGTCATGCTCCCGAACGGGCCGGACGTCGTCGCCGCACTCTTCGGCGTGTGGCGCGCCGGCGCGGTCTACGTTCCGGTCAACCCGCGGCTCGCCGACCGTGAGGTCGAGCACGTCCTCGCCGACGTGCGCCCCGCCGCCGTCGTGACGACGCCGGCGCTCGAGGCGCGGGCCGGCGCCCTGCCGGCGGTCCTCGCCGGCGAGGGTGCCGACGCCGGTTCGTGGCGCGTGCGACCCGCGACCGGGCCGTCGCCGTGGGAGCCCGCCGCCTACGAGCCGGACATCGCGGCGGTCTCGTTCACCTCGGGCACGACCGGGCGCCCCAAGCCCGTCCTGACCCGCCACTCCGGCTTCCTGAAGCTGATGGACGGCGTCATCGGCACGCTGCGCGGCCCCTCGGCCGGCGGCGGCGCGGAGGGGGCGGGGGCGCCCCGGCGGGCGCCGATGCCGAACCTCGTCCCGGTGTCGTTGTCGCTGTGGGCCGGGATCTACCAGGTGCTGTTCGCGTTCCGGGTCGGCGCGCCGGTGGTCCTCATGAGCCGGTTCGACACCGCGCGCTTCGCGGAGCTCGTGCGCCGGTTCCAGATCCGCTCGACGGTCCTGCCGCCCGCCGCGATGACGATGCTCGCCGACGACGAGACCGTCACCGACCTCGCGCCGCTCCGCTACGTCCGCAGCATCAGCGCGCCGCTGTCACCGTTGCAGGCGCGCCGCTTCAAGGACCGGTTCGGGATCGCCGTCCTCAACGGCTGGGGCCAGACGGAGATCGGCGGCGAGATCGTGGGCTGGAGCGCGGCCGACTCGCGCGAGTTCGGCGAGACGAAGCTCGGCGCGGTCGGGCGGCCGCACGCCGGCGTCTCGGTGCGCGCGGTCGACGAGAACGGCAACGACGTCGGGCCCGACGACGCGGGCGAGCTCTGGGTCCGTACACCGGCGTTGAGCGCCGGCCTCGCGGGCGGTGACGACGCGGCGGCGAACGCGCTCTCCGACCGCATGAGCCCCGACGGGTGGTTCCGCACCGGCGACGTCGGC
>DASRHL010000288.1:0-7833 GCA_035650535.1 Acidimicrobiia bacterium | reverse complement strand
GCGGGTGAGCGACCGCGCCAGCCGGCGCCGCGCCGCGTCAGGCGCGGTCCCAGAACAGGGCGAGCGCGATCCCGTCGGGATCCTTGAGGTTGAGGATCGCACCGCGGGGTGCGTCGATCACGCCTGAGTGATCGACGCTCTCGGCGGAGAGACGTTCCACCCACTCGTCGAGCCCCTCGCGCGATCCGAGCGTGAAGCCCACGTGGTCGAGGCCGATCCGGCGCGGATCGAACCGCCCGCCCTCGCTCGGGACGTGCTCCACGAGACCGACGCCGAAGGCACCGTCGGGCCACGCCATGACGACGGCGCGCCGTTCCGGGCTGTCCTCCCGGAACAGCTCCACGAACCCGAAGACGTCCGCATACCAGCGCGCGCTCACGTCCACGTCGCGCACCGTCAGGGCCACGTGGTGGAAGCCGCCGAGCCCGGTCGTCGATCGCGTCATGTAGAGAGCATGCCTCGAACGGCTACCCGAAGAGACGGAGCTCGGCTTTCGGCCGGGTCGTCATGCGCGGCGACTCCGAGCTCCTCGACCTCGGCCGCCGCAGCCGCCTCATCACCCGCGCCCTGATCCGCCGCGACCGCCACTGCAGCTTCCCCGGCTGCGACCGCCAACCCCGCTACTGCGACGCCCACCACCTCGTCCCCTGGCAACACGGCGGCCCCACCGACCTCGACAACCTCGTCCTGCTCTGCCGCCGCCACCACACCCTCTGCCACGAAGGCGGCTGGCAACTCCAACGCGACCCGACGGACCCATCACCGCCACCCCACCCCACCGACCCGACCGCGAGCCCAAGACCCCACGCGGCCCCGGCCACCCACCCATGACCCTGGCGGCGTGAACGCCGGCCCGGCTTACGATGGCGCCGTGACGTTCGAACCGACACCCGAGAAGCTGATCCCCGACCTCTCGCCGCGCGAGGAGCTCGTGGTGCTGGCGCGGTGCCTGTGGCGCGAGGGCTACAACGACCACCTCGCCGGGCACATCACGTGCAACCTCGGCGACGGCACCCTGCTCTGCAACCCCTGGCTGATCACGTGGGACGAGCTGCGCCCGCACCAGGTGATCCGCATCGACCTCCAGGGCAACGTCGTCGAGGGCGACTGGCCGGCGCCCCTCGGGATCCCCCTTCACCTCGCCCTGCACGAGGCGCGTCCGGGGATCGCGTGGGCGATGCACAACCACCCGCTGTACGGCACCGTGCTCGGCGACATGGGTGTGGTGCCGCCGCCGATGGACCAGAGCTCGACCCTCGGCGGTGGCGAGCTGGTCCTCGTCGACGAGTACGAGGGCGCGGTCAGCGGGATGGACGCTGCACGATCCGCGGTCGCCGCGATGGGCGACGCCGAGCTCGCGCTGCTCGCCGGTCACGGCGTCTTCGTGCTCGGTGTGTCGGCCCGGGCGATCCACCAGCGCGCGGTCGCGCTCGAGCAGCGCTGCCAGCACGCGTGGCACGTGCTCGCCGCCGGGGGCGAGCTGCGCACCCCGGTCGCGCAGTGGTGGATCGACCGGCTGCGCGGGAGCGACGGCACGAGCTTCCACGGGTTCTGGGAGGCGATGGTCCGCCAGGAGCTGCGCGCCGACCCGACGCTGCTCGACCGCTGAGCCCGCCGGCGGCGGCCATCACCATCACCACCACGACCAGGGAACACGGAACGAGGAGGGGAATCCGGATGTTCGCGATCGCCGGACGGATGCAGTTCGACCCATCGGTACGGGACGACCTGATCGGCGTGCTCGACGTGCTCAACACCAAGTCGCCCACGGAGCCGGGCTGTGTCACGTACGCGTTCACCGTCGACCTGCACGACCCGAACACCTTCCGGTTCTTCGAGTGCTGGGAGGACGAGGCGACGTTCGACGCGCACTGCGCGACGCCGCACTACGTCGACTTCACGACCCGCTTCCTGCCCAAGCTCACGTCGGTCGAGGCGACGCGCTACGAGGTCGCCGACACGACGAAGCTCGCCTGAGCCTCCGACGCGTGGAGATCCGCGAGCCCGGGAGCGTCGACTGGTCGACGCTGCTTCCCGAGCGCACCGGCGTCGACGTCGACGGGCTCCCGTGGGAGGAGTTCGTCGACGCGTCGGGCAACCGGCTCGGCGTGCGCTTCAAGTGGATCGTCGATCCGGCGCTCGGCAAGAACTGCATGCTCCTGCACCTGCCGCCCAACCATCGGGCCGCGCCCCACTGGCACACGTCCGACACCGTCTATGTCGTGACCGAGGGCGAGTTCGTGGTCGAGGGTGAGGGCAGCTTCTTCCCCGGGCAGGTCCGGTGGGTGCGGGGCGGGTTCGCGTACGGGGCCGAGGGCGCCGGGCCGGCGGGTTGCGAGTTCTACTTCTTCAGCCTCGGGCCCTACGGGCAGCACGACCCCGACGTGGAGCCACCGCCGCTCGGGCGGTGGGACGACGCCGGCCGCCCGTCGGCCTGACGCATCGCGCGTCGGGACACGCTCGGAGCGACCAGAATGCAGTCGGGCCGAGCGCGTGAGGAGTGCCCGTGGCCGTGTTGACAGACCCACCGCCGGTCGCCGCCCCGGAGCCCGACCCGTCGACCCCGGGGGCGGTGTGGTCCGGCTCGACGGTCGGCGGCGTCCTCCGGTGGGTGATCGCGGCAGCCGCGCTCGGCGCCGCGGTCCTGCACTTCGGCTACTCCCCGTCGCACTTCGACCGTACGTGGGAGTACGGCGCCTTCCTCGTCGCGATCGCGTGGTTGCAGGTGGCGGTGGCGGTCGGTCTCGTGTCACGCCCGTCCCGGCTGGTCCTGCTGGGCGCGATCACGGTGAACGTGGTGGTCGTCGGCGTGTGGATCGCGTCGCGGACGGTCGGCGTCGCGATCGGCCCCGACGCGAGCACGACGCTCGCCGTCGGCTATCCGGACGCGCTCGCGACGTCGCTGGAGACGCTGGTCGTGCTCGGCGCGGTCGTGCTGCTCGCGGCGCCGCACGCGCTCGATCGGCGAGGACGGACGGCGTGGGCGACGCCGCTCGTCGTCACGCTCGCGCTCGTCCTCGTGGCCGGGTCAGCCGCGTACGCGCTCACCCCGCACTTCACCGCCCAGCTCGACGCGTCCGGCGGCTCGCGCGGGACCAACGACCCTCGCGCGAGCGCTGCTGCCGCCTCGTCACGAACGTCAGCGGGCGCGGGCTCGGCGGGGCCGACGAACCCCGCGCTCACGGGCGACACGCCGTGCGAGAAGTCGGGCCCGCCCGCATCGGAAGGCCAGGTGTTCGACTCGGCCGGCCACTTCCACCGCGGCCCCAACAAGCAGGTCCCCGTCGACGAGCCCACTCGGCTCACGCTCGAGTTCCAACAGGCCGCCGCCCGGGCCGTCGCCCAGAGGTACCCGACCGTCGCGGACGCGGAGCGCGCCGGTTACCGCAAGTCGACCGTGTACGTGCCGTGCATCGGTGCGCACTACACCAACATCGAGCTGGCAAAGACGTTCGACCCGAGCGCGCCGTCGGAGCTGCTCTACGACGGTACAAACCCCGACTCGCGGATCGTCGGCCTGAGCTACCTCGTCTTCCACGACATCACCCCGCCCGAAGGTTTCGCCGGCCCCAACGACATCTGGCACCAGCACACGTTCAACGGCGGTCTCTGCATCGACAAGAACGGCCTCGTCGTCGGCGCCGAGAGCACGTCGGCCGAGGACTGCGCGGCACGGGGCGGGCACAAGGCTCCGCTCACCAACGTGTGGATGGTCCACGACTGGGTCGTGCCCGGGTTCGAGTGCTCGTGGGGCGTCTTCGCGTCCGAGTGCCCGGAGCTCGGTGGCCGCGCCGGCGGCACCGCCTGGGACAGGTGACGCTCAACCGGCCCGGACGCACCCGGCCGCGGTGACGAGCGGGAGATCCTTGTAGGTCACGACGCCGGGCCGGGCCGCCACCACGTGCGGGATCGCGTGGACGGTCGGCATCGCGGTCATGAGCATGGCGAGGCCCATGAGCACCTCGCTGTTCGTCTCGCCCTCGGGGGGCCACCCGGCCACGTGCAGCTTCACGGTGGGCGTCCCGTCGATGCGGAGGTGCCAGCCGTGGCGGACCGGCCAGTTCGGCTCGACGTCCTCGGTCATCTTCCAGAGCGTGCCGAGCTCGATCACCTCTCGGCCGCCCGCGACGCCGAGCCATCGGTTGCGGAGCCCGGCGACGTGGCCCTCGGCGATGCGCATGAAGCCGAGGTCGAGGTCGCGCGTCGCGACCGCGACCTCGGGCACGTAGCGAACCTCGTCCAGCTCGACGCGGAGCGCGTCCGCCGTCATCGCGACCGCGTCCTCGAACACGGCGGTGCCGGCGCGGAACGCGGCGTCGATGCCGGGTTCGCCTGGGTCGTGGCCGAACGCCACGGTCTCCCAGAGCTCGGGCGAGTCGTAGCCCGAACACTCGGCCTCCTCCCACACGGAAACGTGGCGAACCTCGCTGCAGACGCCGGTCGCGGTCAGCACGAGCTGGTTCACGAACCCGGGGTTGACGCCACTCGCGAAGAGCGACGCGTTGCCGGCGCGGCCCGCCGCGTCGAGACGCGCCTCCGCGCCCCACCACCGCCCGGTGACGAGGTTCGACGTGCTGACCACGTTCACGCCCGCCTCGAGGAAGCGGCAGAGCATCTCGGTGTGCTGTGCGATCGCGTCCGGCCGCAGGAGCTGGTAGTAGCCCACGACGTCGGGGCTGGCCGCGAGCAGCTCGTCGACGTCGTTCGTCGCCGCGATCCCGATCGGCTCGGCGCCGACGAGCTCGCCGACGTCGCATCCCACCTTGTCGGGGCTCCACGCGTAGGCGCCGACGAGCTCGAGGTCGGGATGGGCGAGCACGGCCCGGCCCGCGAAGCGGGCGACGTGACCCGTGGTCCAGAGCACGACCCGATACGGCATGATGTCCCCCCATCGACCCTGCCTTGCTACCGGCGGTGTTGGGTACTGTCAATGTCCTGATGTTGCGCATCCGACGGGAGCGGCCCGAATGAAGGCGCGTCGATGAAGGCCAGCCGGTACCAGCCGGAGGTCGCGTACACGTCGTGGTTGCTGAAGCGCGCCGAACGTGCGGTCGGCGCCGCGCTCTACGACGCGTTGCGCGACCTCGGGATCACTCCGTCGCAGTACGGGGTGATGCAGGCCCTCGTCCGGCTGGAGAAGGCGTCGTCGGCCGAGCTGGCGCGTGCCGTGTTCGTGACCCCGCAGGCGATGACCGGTCTCGTGGCGGGCCTCGAACGGCAGGGGTACATCAAACGCAAGCCGCTGAAGTCGTCGCGCGTGATCGAGGCGACGCTGACGCCGGTCGGCCGGCGCGTCTTCGCGGAGGCGACGGCCCGGGTCACGAAGATCGACATGCAACTCACGTCGCTGCTCACCGACGCGGACGTCAACCGCCTGCAACGCGCCCTGCGCAACTGCGTCGACGCGTTCGAGGGCTCGGGCCCGCGTCCACCCGACGCCCCCGAAGAACCCTTCGCCTGACCACGTCCGGCTCGCGAATCAGCCGAACATCGAGGGCGGCATGGGGATGCCGAGCAGGTGGTGGCCCCAGCCGCCGTAGGCCATGTCGGTGTTGAAACCCATGTGTGCGGCGACACCGTGGACGTCGCGCCAGCCCTGCTGGATCGGGTTCGAGTCGAACAGGGCGTGCCCGCCCGCGAACTGCATGCAGGTCTCGACCACCTCGACGCACAGGCGGACGGCCATGGTCGCGTCGCGCCCCGCCCGCACGCGGAGCGCGGCGTCGAGGGGACCCCGGGCGATCGCATCGTCGATGTCGCGCGGCGTGTGCGCCGCGAGAAGGCGCGCGAGGTCGAGCTTCGCGCCCGTCTCGCCGACCCGGATGATCGTGGGCTGCTGGCGGGCGAGCTGCTCGCCGGTGAACGCGTTGCGCTTCGTGCCCATGTACGCGACCCAGTCGTCGAAGGTGCGCGTCGCCGAACCGAGCGCGGGCGCGGCGAGGTACCAGGCGAGCGCGGCTCCGAAGGGCAGACGGAAGATCGGCGCCGGGTTGACGGCCGTGCCGGGTGCGGTCCCGCGAGCCACGTCCATCGGGTCGACGCAGCGATGGTCGGGCACGAACGCGTCGTCGACGATCAGCGTGTTGCTGCCGGTGCCGCGGAGCGCGACCGTTCGCCAATCGTCGTCGACGCGGTAGTCGGACCGGGGCAGGATGCCCCAGCGGATGTGCGGCGGCACGCCGTCACCACCCGCCTCCGCCGTCGGCGGGACGACGATCCCGACCATCGCCCACGAGCAGTGGCGCGACCCGCTCGAGAACGGCCAGCGGCCCCGGATGCGGTAGCCGCCGTCGACCCGGGCGCATTCCGACTCGGCGGCGACGAACGACGACGACATCAAGGCGTTCGGGTCGTCGCCCCACATCTCCTGCTGCAGCTCCTCGGGGAAGAGGCACACGAGCCAGAAGTGGCTCGCGAGCAACCCGAAGACCCAGCCCGCCGCCGGGTCGCCCTTGGCGACCTCGGAGATGACGGCGACCGCGCCCTCGGTTCCCAGCTCGGCGCCGCCCCACCGCGCCGCCTGGTTGATCCGGAGCAGGCCGCTCGACACGAAGTCGTGCACGGTCGTCTCCGGCAGCGCGCGCAGCTGCTCCGTCTCCGCGCGCCGGTCCTCGAGCTTCGCCGCCAGGTCGGCTGCCCTTCCGACGGCCTCGTCGATGCGCATCGGATCACATCCTCTCTTCACAGGACGGGCGTGACGCCGCCGAGGCCGGTGAGCCAGTGCTCCTGCGCCTTGGCGATGCGGTACGCGGCCCGGACCGTCGGGACGCGGAGGCCGAGGCGGTCGGCCTCCGCGAGGTACGCGCCGACGCAGAAGTCGAGCTCGGTGGTGCGACCGCGCAGCAGGTCGTCGTGGAGCGACACGCGACCGTGGAGGCCCTGCTCGTCCATCGAGCGCCCGAGCGCGGTCATCTGCTCGACCGCCCCGTCGAACGTCCACGCGTCGAGCTCGCGGAACCGCGAGAACGGCGCGTAGTAGTCGACCGGCTCGTAGCCGAGCGCGCGGTACACGGCGAGGAGCTCGGTCGCGAGCTGCACGTAGTGCTCGGCCGACTCGCGAACGAGCAGTCCCTGCGCGACCGATCCGCCGAGCGCGCCGAGCGTCGACGCCGACCACGACGCGACGACCGAGATCTGCAGCAGCTTCTCCCACTCGACGTGGCGGATGTCGGTCACCGCCCGCGAGGCGAAACCGGCCTTGTCGAACGCGCCGACGAGGTCGGCGACCCGGGCAGTGTCCGTGCCGTCGAGCTCGCCGAAGTACGCCGTCGTCGGTGCCGTCGCCGTGTGCCTGACGACGCCGGGCTCGACGAGCGTCCCACCCTCGATCGTCGACGCGCCGATCACGCGGTCGACGCCGGCCCATGCCGCGAGCTCGTCCTCCTTGCAGACCGTGTTCTGGAGGCTGAGCACCGTGGCGGACCGGTCGCGCAGCGACGCTGCGGCCGTCAGGGCGGCGTCGGTGTCCTTCGCCTTGACGGTGACGAGCAGGTAGTCGAAGTCGCCCGCCGCGTCGCCAGGGTCGGACACGGCGGCGAGGTTGCCGGTGACGACGCTCTCGCCCCGGATGCCGGTGAGGGTCAGGCCCCGGGCCTCGATGGCCGCGGCGTGCGCGGGGCGGGCGACGAGGGTGACCTCGACGCCGGCCTCGGCCAGGCGGGCGCCCAGGACGGAGCCGAGCCCGCCGGCGCCGAGGACGCAGATCCGCACGGACGCGGACGCTACGGAGGGCCGTGCCGGGTGTCAAGGCGTTGACATCGGGGGCGGGGTGTCGGTACCGTCCGCCGCAGGACCGACGCCCGGATGGGGGCGGAGTGACGGTGGGGTGGGGGC
>DASRHL010000287.1:0-4282 GCA_035650535.1 Acidimicrobiia bacterium | reverse complement strand
GCCGTCGACCCGGTGCCGACGATCGCGACCCGCTTGGCGGTGAGGTCGTGCTCGTGCTCCCAGCGGGCGGTGTGGAACTTGGGTCCCTCGAACTCGTCGAGACCGGGCCAGTCGGGGTAGTTCGGGTGGTTCAGGAAGCCGACGGCGCTCACGAGGATGTGCGCCGTCAGCGTGTCGCCGTCGTCGAGGCGGACCTGCCAGGTGTGCGTCCCTTCGTCCCAGCGCGCCTCTTCGACCTCGGTCCCGAGCCGGAGGTGCCGGCGCAGCCCGAACTCGTCGACGACGCCCTCGAGGTACTTCTGCAGCTCGTCGCGACGTGCGTGCGTCCGGCTCCAGTCGTGGCGCGCGAACGAGTACGAGTAGAGGTGCGACGCGACGTCGACCTCACATCCCGGGTAGGTGTTGTCCCACCAGACGCCACCGACGCCGAGCGACCGCTCGACGATCGTGAAGGTGTGGATCCCGGCCTTCTTCAGCTTCACGCCCGCGGCGATGCCGCCGAAGCCACCGCCCACGACGACGACCGTCGGCGTCCCTTCGGGTCCGAAGCGGGCGGTGGCTGCAGCGTTGGGCATGGGCACGACTCGTGTCAGGAGGGATCAGTACTTGATGGGCTTGCCGCCCGGGATCGAGATGTTGGTGTAGCACTTGTAGGGCGCGACGATCTTGTACGCCGTCCCGTCGCTCTGCACCAACGTGGCGCACGGCGACGCGAGGGTGAAGCTCGCGGGGTACTTCGTCGGCCCGACGACGCCCTTGATCTGGTACGTCATCTTCGCGGCGGCCTGCTGGATCTTCTGGCTCGTCGGGTTCTTCCCGGCCTTCTTCAACGCCTGGATGAACATGTCGGCGCCGAAGTAGCCCGCCAGCGCGGTCTGGGTGATCGGCTTCGTACCCAGCGCGTTCTTCAGCGCGGTCACGACCTTCTGCATGTTCGCGTTCGCGGTGTCCTCGGGAACGTCGAACTGCGTGTAGACGGTCATGCCCTTCGACACGGCCGCGGCGCGCGGGTCGTAGAGCGCGGCGTTCGTGTTGATGCCCGTGTACCCGGCCTCCGACAGGGCCTTGCTGAGCCCGATGACGACGCCGGCCTGGGTCACCATGAAGATCACGTCGGGCGCCTTGCCGTTGTTGCTCGCGAGCAGCTGGGTCACGAAGGGCGTGTAGTCGCTCGGCGGGGTCGGGAACGGCAGCGACGCCTTCTGGTAGACGACCTTCATCCCGGCCGCCTTCGCTGCCGCGACACCGGCCTCGAGGCCGACCTGACCGGAGTCGTTCTCCTGCGCGATGAGCGCGACGGCCTTGCCCTTGGCGCCGTTCTTGTCGCCCTGGTTGCGGAACATGGCGTCGATGGACAGGGCCCAGCTCGCGTTCGCCGACTTCAGCGGCGACGGCGCGACCGCGGAACCCGTGAACCCGAAGCCGTAGGGGTTCTTGTAGAACTGCGTCGAGATGCCCCAGCCGAAGAACGGGATCTTCTGCTGGGCCAGGTACGACCCGCCCTGGAACACGACGCTCTGGACCGGGACGATCGCGGCCACGCCGTCCTGTTCGACCAGCCGCTTCGCGACCGCGAGGTCCTGGTTGGGGTCGCCGTTGTCGGTCGCGGTCTCGACCAGGTTGATCTTGCGACCGTTCACGCCGCCCTTGGCGTTCTCCTCGTCGAAGCGGGCCTGCGCGCCGACACCCGTGTCGGGCGCCTGCGAGTCGACGATGCCGCCGACCTTGACCTCGGTGCTCGAGATCCCGTTCGACTGGGCCCGGACCCGGGCCGATGCCGGGGCGCCGCCGAGCATCGAGGCCCCCAGGGCTGCGACCGCGACCAGCGCCAACCAGCGGAACCACCGGAAACGTCCCATGTCTCCCCCCAGGACGGTGCCCGTAGGCAACGATTTCGCCCGGAACCGGCCGGACGGGTCCGATCCGGTTCACCTCACAGTTTAGACTCGGAGTCCAAACCGGTGGTCGCGAGCGAGGGGGCGAGAAAGGGGGCGGTGTGCGACCGGTGTCCAAGGAGATGGGCGAGAAGCTCATGGCCGCCGCCGACCTCTTCGCCGAGCGCGGCCTCGACGCCACCAAGACCGAGGACATCGCCGCCGCTACCGGCATCCCGAAGGCGACGATCTACTACTACTTCGAGGGCAAGGAGGAGGTCCTCTCCTTCATCTTCGGAGTCGTCCTCGACGCGGTGCACGATGCCGTCGCCGGCGCGGTCGCGGGGCCGGGGACCGCTGCGCAGCGCCTCGCCCGCGTGATCGAGGCCCACCTGCAGGTGTTCGCGGACTACCCCAAGGCCAGCCAGGCCCTGCACTTCGACCTGGGGCGGGCGGCCCGCGCTCCCGAGGTCGCGGCGCGTTCCAACGAGTCGTTCATCGCTCCGGTGACGGCGCTGCTCCGGGACG
This sequence comes from Acidimicrobiia bacterium, assembly GCA_035650535.1. Taxonomy (GTDB): domain Bacteria; phylum Actinomycetota; class Acidimicrobiia; order IMCC26256; family PALSA-555; genus DASRHL01. Next base: position 1,880 of record DASRHL010000287.1, on the reverse strand, counting down.
GCGTGGCCGACGGGAGCTTCCGCCCGATCCCCGAGCCACGGCTCACCGCGATCGCGCTGCTGGGCACGATCACCACCGCCGCGATCCACGTCCTCGCAATCGAGCCGACCGATCCGCTCGAGAGCCTCGTCGGCGTGATCACGCCGCTCGTGCTCGACGGCCTCCTTCCCCGCTCCGACGCATGACCGCGCACGAGCCGGTCCGCGAGCCGGTGGTCGACTTCGACCACTACCGGCACCGAAGCATCGGCGAGTCCGACCGGGCGTGGCGGGCGTTGCGCGAGCGGTGCCCGGTCGCCTGGACGGAGGCCAACGGCGGCCACTGGGTCGTCGCCGGCTACGACGAGGTCGCGGCGGCGTTTCGCGACTGGGAGACGTTCTCGTCGCGGCGTACCGATCCCGAGGTCTGTTCGCTGAGCGTCGGCAACCTGCGCGTCCCGCCCCTGTACCCGGAGGAGCTCGACCCGCCCGAGTGGTACCCGTTGCGGCGCGTCCTCAGCGAGGTGCTGTCACCGAACGCGGTCGCGCGCCTCGCGCCGCGCATCGAGCACTGGGTCACCTTCTTCGTCGACCAGTTCATCGAGCGAGGCTCGTGCGAGCTCGCCGCCGAGCTGACGTGCCGCGTGCCGGCGGCGGTCGTGCTCGAGCTGCTCGGCTTCCCACCCGCGGACTGGGAGCGGATCCAGCGGGCGTTCCACGGGATCGCCGCCTACGACCGGACCAAGCCCGAGTTCGTGGCTGCCGCCGCCGACATCGGCTGGGTGAGCCGGCGCGTCGCCGAGGAGATGGCCGAGCGCCGGCGCGCACCGCGCGACGACGCGATGAGCTTCATCGCCGCGTACGAGTACGAGGGCGTCCGCATCGCGCCCGAGGACGCGGAGGCCGTCGTCCTCCTTACGATCGGCGGCGGCGTCGACACGACGACGTCGGTCAGCTCGGCCGCGCTCTTGCACCTGGCGCGCCACCCGGACGACCGCCGGCGCCTGCTCGACGATCCCGCGGCGATCGACGGCGCGATCGAGGAGTTCCTGCGCGTCTACCCGCCGGCGCGCACCCACGCCCGCACCGCCGTCCGTGACACCGAGCTCGGCGGCTGCCGGGTCACGTCGGGCGACCGCGTCCTGCTCAGCGAGGTGTCGGCGAACCACGACGAGCACGCCTTCCCCGACGCCGACCGCTTCGTCATCGACCGCTTCCCCAACCGTCACGTCGCCTTCGGCATGGGGATCCACCGCTGCCCCGGCTCCCATCTGGCCCGGGCCCAGTTCAAGGTCATGCTCCAGCAGGTGCTCGAGCGCATGCCCGACTACACGGTGCGCGACGACGACGTCGTCGAGTACCCGAACTGGTCGTCGATCGGCGGCTGGGCGCGCCTGCGCGCCGAGTTCACCTCCGGGCCACGACGGCTCCCGCCGAGCGCCCCACAGCGCGGTGCGCCGGATCCGGTGTGACCATGCGCGTCCGCGTCGACACCGACCTCTGCACCGGCCACGCGCTCTGCGCCGCGCAGGCGCCCGACGTCTACGTGCTCGACGAGCTCGGATACAACTGCACCGGCACCGCCGAGGTACCCCCCGAGCTCGAGGATCGGGCACGCCGCGGCGCGCTGTGCTGCCCCGAGGGCGCCATCACGATCGAGGACTGACCGACTTCACGTCGCCTCTGCGGGCGCGCACGGCCCCGCGTCACGCGACCCCCGCGTCACGCGGTGGCGGGTGGTCCGTTCGCCTGCTGGGTGTGGCGGGGGTGGTCGGGGTGGTCGGGTGGGACGAAGGGGCGTTTGCCGTGGCCTGGGACGAAGGCCCAGCCGTGGTGGGTCTTGAGGTCGTGGTGGTGGTCACAGACCCGGTCGGTCCAGTCCAACACGGTGAGATGGGTGTG
>DASRHL010000286.1:0-2600 GCA_035650535.1 Acidimicrobiia bacterium | reverse complement strand
GTCGAGGAAGCCGTCGTCGAGGCCGACCCGTTCGAGCGCGGCGACGGCTTCGTCGGCGGGCAGCGTCGGCTCGGCGATGCGCAGGTTCTCGTCGACCGTGCCCGGGAACGGGGTCGGCCGCTGGAACACCATGCCGACGCGGCGGCGCAGGAAGAGGGGGTCGAGCGTCGCGATGTCGTCGCCGCGATAGCGCACGCAGCCCGAGCTCGGGACGTCGAGCCGGTTGCAGAGCCGGAGCAGCGTCGACTTGCCGGCGCCCGACGGCCCGACGAGGACGACCACGCGCCCGCCCGGCACGGAGCCGTCGGCCCCCCGGAGCCGGGGGACCTGCAGGCCCTCGACGGTTACCCGCTCGAAGCGGAAGAGAGCGGTGGCCGGCTCGATGCGGGCATCTTCGCACTCCCGGAGGCGCGCGACGGTCCGAACGTCAGCACGAGGACGGCGAGCCCGAGCAGAGGACCGATCGCGAGCGACACGACGTTGCCGATCTGGTCGGCCGTCCCGTACAGGTCGAGGTGGGCGACGTGGTACGCGAGGTGCGGGACCCCCGACACGATCGCGGCCCCGGCGGCGGCCGCCACCGCGGCGCGCGCGAGCGAGACCGCGGCGATCACGGCCACGAGCGCCAGCGCCAGGTTGAACCAGCCCACGTCGCGGACGAGGTGCTCGTTGAAGGGCCCGTCGGGCGAGACCCACGGGTGCCCGGTGCCCGGGAAGTCGTCGTAGAAGGAGCGCGGCGCGAAGCCGGCCCATCCGCCCACGAACGCGGAGCCCGCGGCCACGAGGCCGAGCAGGATCCGCGAGATCCGCTCACGCATGTCAGCCCTCCTGCATTCCGGGTCGACTCCGCTCCGCCGTCCCGCTCGTCCGAGCACGGCTCCGCTGCGTCTCCTGCATCTCGGGTCGACTCCGCTCCGCCGTCCCGCTCGTCCGAGCACGGCTCCGCTGCGTCTCCTGCATCCCGGGCCGAGCCGCGGCCACGGCGGCCCAGGCCTCCCGCGCGCTCCGGTGCCGCGGCGCCCAGCCCGTCGCCTCGCGGAACTTCCGGTTCGACACGCGCTGCGACCGCAGCAGGTAGTCGGCGGTCGAACGCCCGAGGAGCTTCATCAGCCACGGCGGCGTGATGAAGAGGTGGCCGAGGCCGAACGCGGCCGAGAAGGCGTCCGTGAAGTCGCGACGCGTCAACGGCTCGTCGTCGACGATGTTGTACACGCCGGCGGGCGCGTCCAGGGCGGCGACCACTGCCGACGCCGCGTCGGCGGAATGGATCGAGGAGGTGTAGCTCCGCGGGCGGCCCGCGCCCGGAGCGATCCGGCGGCGCGCCAACCGGAGATAGGCGTCCGTGTGGTGGGCGTCGGGAGCCAGGAAGGCGCCGAACCTGAGGGTGACGCCGTGCCCGCCAGCGGCCACGAACTCGTCGACGAGGCGTTCGCCCTCGATCGTGTCACGCATGACGCCCCGGGCACCGCCGTACTCCCACGTCTCGTCGATCCACCGGGTCCCGCCGTCGGCGTAGGGGAAGGTGATCGACTCCTTCACGAAGGTCGCGATGCCGTGGGCGTGCGCGGCGTCGAGCAGGTACCGCGTCGCCTCGGTCCGCAGGCGCGCGTTGGTCCTCCACGCGTCGGGCTTGCGCATGTCCTCCAGGCGCGGGATGTGCGTCGCGAGGTGCAGGATCGCCTCGGCGCCGGCGGTCGCTCCCTTCACGGCGGCGGCGTCGAACAGGTCGACCTCGACCGGTTCCGCGCCCGCCGCCCGCAGCTCGGCCGCCTTGGCGGGGGTGCGCGCGACGCCGCGGACCCGATGCCCGGCGTCGACGAGGCCGCGGACCGCGGGCCGCCCGAGCACGCCCGTCGCACCGGTGACGAAGAGGACCTTCCCTGTCTGCGTCATGACGTCACCTCCATGAGCCATGTGATGCCTTGTTCGATGCCCTTCGGGGACGCGTCACGTGCGATCGCGGCGACGATGTCGGCTAGCGACGTCGCGCGCAGCTCCTCACGCCACGCGGCGTCGGCCCGGTTCATCGCGGCGTGGATCGCGCACGGGAGGCGGTACTCGCGCCCCGGGCGCGCCGCCGGCCCGCGCTGGCGGATCTCGGTGCACCGGAACGCGGGCGCCCGGCCGTCGATCGCCTCCACGACGTCGAGGATCGAGATCTCGGCGGCGGGCCGGGCGAGCCGGTACCCGCCCCGCGGGCCCGGCACCGACTCGACCAGCCCGGCCCGCGACATCGCCTGGAGGTGCTTGGCCAGGTAGGCGGTCGGGACGCCGTGGAACTCCGCCAGCCGCCCGGCCGGAAGCGCGACACCCGGCGGCAGCACCGCCAGGAGCGCGCCGCAGTGCACGCCCCACTCGACGCCTTCCGAGAGCTTCATTATCCGGATAATAACTATCCGTGATAGATCGGGCCGGGTGGCGAGGGATCAGGCCCGGTCGATCAGGAGGCTCTGCAGGGCGCGGCCGAGCCGTCCCCGCTCGTCGACGAGCAGGCTCTCGGCGACGCCGACGCCGTCGGGCGCCGCGTCGGTCACGCTGTCGATGCCGACCCACTCGCCGACGGGAAGCCGCCAGAGCGACACGGTGAGGTCGGCGTTGAT
>DASRHL010000285.1:0-11587 GCA_035650535.1 Acidimicrobiia bacterium | reverse complement strand
TTCGACTTCGTCGCCGACCTCGGCGCGCAGATGCCGATGCGCGTGATCGGCATGCTGCTCGGGATCCCCGAGGCCGACCAGGAGACGATCCGCGAACAGTCGGACGCCGCCCTGCGGACCCGCCCCGGCGAACCGATGCGCTACTCGAACGAGCGCTTCGTCACCGGCGAGGCCTTCGCCGACTACATCGACTGGCGGGCCGAGCACCCGTCCGACGACCTGATGACCGAGCTGCTCCACGCCGAGTTCGAGGACGAGACGGGTACGACCCGGCGGCTGCGGCGCGACGAGGTGCTGACCTACGTGAACGTCATCGCCGGCGCCGGAAACGAGACCACGACCCGGCTCATCGGCTGGACGGGCAAGGTCCTCGGCGACCACCCCGACCAGCGCCGCGAGCTCGTCGCGAACCGCTCGTTGATCCCGAACGCCGTCGAGGAGATCCTGCGGTACGAGCCGCCGGCGCCGCACGTCGGCCGCTACGTGGCGCGCGACGTCGAGTGCCACGGCCGAACGGTCCCGGCCGGGAGCGCCATGCTCCTGCTCGTCGGAGCTGCCAACCGCGACGACCGCCGCTATCCCGGCGGCGACCGCTTCGACATCCACCGCGACGTGGGCCAGCACCTCACGTTCGGCCGGGGCATCCACTTCTGCCTCGGCGCCGCCCTCGCCCGGGTCGAGGGACGGGTCGCGCTCGACGAGGTGCTGCAGCGGTTCCCGGACTGGGAGGTCGACACCGACGCGGCCCGCCTCGCGTCGACCTCGACCGTCCGCGGTTGGGAGACCCTGCCCGTCGTCGTGCCGTGATCGAACGCTTCGAGATCCACGTCGACGGCGCGGTCCTCGACGACCTCCGCGACCGGCTCGCACGCACGCGCCTGCCCGACCACATCGAGGGCACGGGCTGGGACTACGGCATCCCGGCCGCGTATCTCGCCGAGCTCATCGCGTACTGGCGCGAGGCCTACGACTGGCATGCCGAGGCGGCGACGCTCAACCGGTTCGAGCACTACCGCACCACGATCGACGGCCAGTCCATCCACTTCGTCCACGCGCGGTCGCCACACGCCGACGCGCTGCCGCTGCTCCTGGTGCACGGCTGGCCCGGCTCGATCGTCGAGTTCCTCGACGTCATCCCGCGCCTGACCGACCCGTCGCAACACGGCGGCGATCCCGCCGACGCCTTCCACGTCGTCGCGCCGTCGCTGCCCGGCTACGGGTTCTCGGAGCCGACGCGGACGCGCGGCTGGGACACCGCGCGCATGGCGCGTGCCTTTGCGGAGCTCATGGATCGGCTGGGGTACACCCGCTACGCCGGGCAGGGCGGCGACTGGGGCGCCCAGGTCGTCACGCGTCTGGCCGGCATCGACGCCGAGCACTGCGCGGCCATCCACCTCAACATGCCGATCGCGGACGCGCCCCCGGAACCGGTCGCGCTGACCGACCAGGACAACGCCGACCTCGCCGCGATCCTTTCGTTCACCCGCGAGGAGGCCGGCTACGCGAACGAGCAGGGCACCAAACCGCAGACGATCGGCGCCGCGCTCGCCGACTCGCCGGCCGGCCTCCTCGCCTGGATCGTCGAGAAGTTCCGCGCCTGGAGCGACTGCGACGGCCACCCCGAGAACGTGTTCACCCGCGACCAGATGATCACCAACGTGATGCTCTACTGGGTCACCGGCACCGCCACGTCTGCGGCGCGCCTCTACTGGGAGAACATGCACGCCGGCCCGGAGGGCGCCCAGCCCGACTTCGTCGCCGTGCCGACCGGCGTGGCGCGCTACCCGAGGGAAGTGCTGCCCTTCCCGCGCTCGTGGGTGGAGCGCCGGTACAACGTGACCCACTGGGCCGAGATGCCGCGCGGCGGCCACTTCGCGGCGATGGAGCAGCCGGAGCTGTTCGTCGACGACCTCCGCACCTTCTTCCGCACCGTGCGCTGATCTCCGCACCGTGCGCCGGCCGGACCGGCGAGCTCGCCCGGCGGACCGCACGCCCCGCGCCCGCGACGCAGCCGACGCGATCGGCACGATCTGACGTACGCGTCACCCCCGGGCACCCGAGATGCCTGTTGGTCAGGGACGGCCCGGCCCCGCGCCGCGCGGCGGGGCTCCACTTGTCTAACATCAGCGTCACTTCCAGGGGGGAGGCCAGCGATGAAGCACCGGTTCCGGAAGGGCGCGCACCTCGGCTTGGTGCTCACCCTGCTCACGGGCGTCGTCGTCAGCGCGTCGGGTGGCGGGGACGCCGGCGCCGTCCGTAACGTCCGGGGATTCGACGGGTCGAGGATCACGGTCGCCGCGCTCGGGATCGTGTCGCAGTTTCCGGGCGTCCCGCTCGGTGTGAACGCGCGGATCACGCGGTTCAACGACTCGAACGAGCTCAAGGGCGTGAAGATCAAGTTCACCGAGTTCGCGGACGACAAGCAGGACCCGGCGACGGCGTTGAGCGAGGCCCGCCGGTTGGTGACGCAGTCACAGGTGTTCGCGATCGTGGGGGACACGTCGCAGTACAACCCGGCCGACTACTTCAAGCAGCAGCACGTCCCGTACTTCGGTTGGGACTTCGACAACACGTACTGCAGCCCGAAGCCGACGACGGCACTGTGGGGGTTCTCGTACGACGGGTGCTTCCTCGCCGAGAACCCCTCCTTCGTCAGCGACACCGGGAAGACGGCGTACGTCTACGTGAGCCAGAAGACCGGCAAGAAGAACCCCTCCATCGTGGTCTTCGGGAACGACACGACGTCGGGGAAGTCGGCGACGAAGCTCTCGGCGATCGCGTACCAGAACGCGGGCTTCAAGATCGCGGACATCCAGAACAAGCTGCCGACGCCGCCGATCGCCGACTACACGCCGTACGTGCAGCAGATCCTCACGGGTGACAACGGCAAGGCTCCCGACTCGGTGGTCTGCGACCTCGCGATCGACTGCATCCCGATCTGGAACCTGCTGAAGGCCAACAACTACCAGGGCATCTACATCAGCGGTCTGTACTCCGACCTCATCGTCAAGCAGATGGGTGGGAGCGCCGCGACGGGGACGTTCGTCGGCCCGACCGAGAACACCCCCGGGATGAACCAGCTCAAGAAGGACCTCGACGCGTACCAGTCGGGCGCCAGCTCCAAGATCGACTCCGGCGTGATCGCGGCGTACTCGTCGGCCGACATGTTCATCCAGGCGCTGAAGACCGTCGCCAAGAAGGGCAAGGGCAACATCACGCCCGAGAACGTGCAGAAGGCGGCCGCGACCCAGACGTGGCAGATCAAGGGGCTCGCCGGGCCGACGAAGTACCCGCAGGCGACCGTCTACACGTACCCCGCCTGCTTCAGCCTCTTCTACAGCGACGGCACCGCATGGTCGACTGCGGTGCCGTACACGTGCTCGACCAAGAAGTTCAAGCCCGTCCTCAAGGGGAGCTGAGCGGCGCGGAACCGTCGACGGCGGCGGCCTGCCGAACCGGTCAGACCGTCGTCGCGCCCTGGTCGACGGGGAGCTGGATGCCGGTGACGCAGCGCGCCGCGCCGGACGCGAGCCACACGACCGCGTTCGCGATGTCGGCCGGGTCGGCCAGCCTCGGCTCGGGCAGGATCGAGCCGAACGAGCCGGCGTAGGTCGGGTTCGCGCCGAGCATCTCGCCGACGTGGGAGTCCTGTGCGAGGCGCGTGTCGACGCCCCATGGGTGCACCGAGTTCACGCGGATGCCGTACGGTCCGAGCTCGATGGCGGCCGATCGGACGAGCCCGACGACGCCGTGCTTGGCCGCCGTGTAGTGAGCCTGACCCGGCAGTGCCTTCAGCCCGGCGACCGAGCTGATCGCGACCATCGAGCCGCCGCGCCCGTGCTCGATGAGCGCCGGGGTTGCCGCCTTGAAGGTGCGCCAGACCCCGCCGAGGTTGACGTCGATCATGGTCTGCCACTGTTCCTCGGGCATCTCCCAGAAGCGCGACCACGTCGAGATGCCCGCGTTCGCGACCACGATGTCGAGCCCGCCGAGCTCGGCGACCGTCTCGCGGACGGCCGCGTCGAGCGATGCCTGGTCGCGCACGTCGGCGACGCACCCGAGTGCCCGGCGCCCTGCCCCGCGGACCGCGTCGACGGTGCCGTCCAGATCGGAGAGGTCGGTCGCGGCGACGTCGGCGCCCCGGCGCGCCAGCGCCTCGCAGATCGCCCGGCCCACACCCCGGGCCGCGCCGGTCACGAGCGCGCGCCGGCCGCTCAGGTCGTCTGGTCCGGTCGCCACCTCCGCAGCATATAGTTAAATGATCTGCCTGTCGGCCGGGCGGCCGGTCCCGACGAGGGGGGAGCACCGTGCGCGACGACGTGGTCGAGCTCACGTACGACGAGATGAGCCCCGAGCTGCGCGCGCTCATCGCCTACGAGCCCAACGGGGCGATGAACGTCGAGCGCCCGCAGCCTCTGCTGGACGAGGTCCGGCGCACCACGCCGGTCGTCCGCTGGGAGCTCGGCGTCGGCTTCTTCCGGATGGACGACATCGTGGAGGCCGCGCGCAACCCGTCCATCGTGTCGATGGACCCGGTGACCCGCGAGGGCTGGGGCATGGGCTCGGCCGCGCCGCTCATCCCGCTCCACCTCGACGGCGAGCTCCATCGCCACTACCGGCGGCTGCTCGACCCGATCTTCGCCCCGAAGCGGATGGCCGCGCTCGAGCCCGACATCCGCAAGCTCGCCGACGAGCTGATCGACGGCTTCGCGCCCGACGGGTACGTCGAGTTCCACGACGCGTTCTGCGTGCCGCTGCCGTCGACGATCTTCCTGCGCCTCTTCGGGTTGCCGCTCGAGGACGCGCCGTTCCTGATCGAGCAGAAGAACCGCATCCTCAAGAACGAGGGCCGCGACATGCACGAGATGGAGTCGATCGGTCGCGCCGCCGGCGCCGACCTGCAGGCCCACCTCCGGGCCCGCCTCGCCGAACGGCAGGCCGAGGGCGCGCGCCACGACGACCTGCTCGACCAGTTCGTCCACTTCGAGGTCGACGGCCATCGCCTCGACGACGACGACGTGGTGAACATCATGCACATGTTCACGATCGCCGGTCTCGACACCGTCACGTCGTCGTTGTCGTGCCTCGTCGCGTGGTTCGCGACCCACCCCGACGCTCGCCGCCGCGTGGTCGCCGAGCCGGAGCGGCTGGCGCGCGCCGTCGAGGAGCTCATGCGCTTCGAGAGCCCGGTCCCGTCGTCGGGGATGCGCTGGGCGACCGAGGACATCGAGGTCAACGGCGTGCCGGTGAAGGCGGGCGAGAAGATCTACCTGTGCTGGGCCAGCGCGAACCTCGACCCGTCGGCGTTCGAGCGACCCTCGGAGGTCGACCCCGACCGGGCCGAGAACCGCCACATCGCGTTCGCCGCGGGCATCCACCGCTGTCTCGGGTCACATCTCGCGCGCGCCGAGCTGCGGGCGTCCATCGACCAGCTCCACCGCCGCATCCCCGACTACTGGGTCACCGAGGGCGAGCAGATCGTCTACGAGCTCGCGGGCGTGCGCCAGGCCAAGTACCTGCCCCTCACGTTCAGTCGGGGATAGGGGCCAAGGGTTGGCCGCAAACCCCGAATGAACGCACGCTGCACGCGTGCAGGGGCGGTCAGCGGTCGGCGAGGATGACGTCGGCGGCGCGTGAGGCCATCGCCATCATCGGGCCGTTCAGGTTGCCGGCGACCATGACCGGCAGCACCGAGCAGTCCATGACCCTCAGGTTGTCGACGCCGCGGACGCGGAGCTGTGGGTCGACGACGGCGGTGTCGTCGCGTCCCATGGCGCAGGTGCCGATCGCGTGGTAGCCGCAGTAGCCGTGCTCGAGGTTGGCTTCGAGGACGTCCTCGTCGGACCGCACCGCGGGCCCGGGCAGCGTCTCGGCGACGATACGCCCGGCGACCGGTTGCTGCGTGAAGATCGCGCGCATCCGTTCGAAGATGCGGATGCCGGTCTCGCGGTCGTGCTCGGTCGCGTAGAAGTTGGGGTCGATGTCGAACGGGTCGTCGGGGTGCGGGCCGGTGATGTGCACCGTGCCCTCGCTGTCGGGCCGCAGCACGTAGCCGATGCACTGCAGCCCCGGCTCGCGTTCGAGCCCGACGGCCTTCCCGGGGACCTGTGGCTCCGTGGTCCAGGGCGCCATGAGGATCTGCCCGTCGACCCGATCGAGGTCGGGACGCGTCTTCAGGAAGCCGACGACGTCGTAGGACGGCGCCGCGAGCGCGCCCCGTCGAGTCGTGAGGTACTGGATGCCGCTGACCAGCTGCGCGAGCTGGCCGCTCAGCTTGGGGTTGTAGCCGACCCGCTCGCGTAGCCGGAACTGCAGCGCGAAGCAGTGGTGCTCGCGCATGTGGGCTCCGACGTTGGGCTGGTCGAGGCGCACGTCGACGCCGGCGGCACGCAACACCTCCGAGGGGCCGATGCCGGAGAGCTGGAGGAGGCGGGGGGTCTGGATGCTGCCGAGCGCGAGGATCACCTCGCGGGCGGCGCGCCGCTCGGTCGCGCCCGGGCCGGTGCCGGTGCGCACGCCGACGACCTTGTCGCCCTCGAACAGCAGCGACGTGACCGGCGAGTCGACGGTGACGGTGAGGTTCGGGCGGTGCGCGACCGGATGCAGGAACGCCGCAGCGGCGCTCACGCGCCGGCCGCCCTTGATGTTCGCCATGGCGTAGCCGACGCGTTCGCCGTCCGACTCGTTGAGGTCGTCGACGCGCTCGAGGCCGGCCGCGGCGGCCGAGGCGATCATGTCGTCGCAGATCTCGCTGCGGATCGCTCCCGTCGACAGCCCGAGGGGGCCGCCGGTGCCCCGGGTCGGGGACGGCCCGAGCGCGTTGTCCTCGATCGAGCGGTACTCGGTGACGATGGCGTCCCAACCCCAGGCCGGGTTGCCCGTGAGGTCCGCGAGGCCGTCCCAGTCGGGCCGGGTACCCCGGTTGTAGATCATCCCGTTGATCGCGCTCGACCCGCCGAGGGTCTTGCCCCGCACCCACACCTCGACCCGCTGCGCCCGCCCGAACGGGCGTGTGGCGAAGAACCACGAGAAGCGCGGGTTGCCGAGCAGCTTCCCGAAGCCGCGCGGGATGCGCACCATCAGGTTGTCGTCGCGCCCGCCCGCCTCCAGCAGCAGCACCCGGTTCGCGGGGTCCGCCGACAGGCGGTTGGCGAGCACGCACCCGGCCGAGCCGGCGCCGACGACGATGTAGTCGAACCCGTCCGAGCCCATGGCCCACCTCCCTGGTCGGGCGAGGAGGGTATCAGTAGTATCATCTGACTGATTCCCGCGCCACCGCCCCGAGGATGCGTCCCGTGCACACCAGGTCGAGCGTCGACGGCCCCGTCGTGGACGCGTACGCTGCCGCTTCCGTCCCCACCGTCGCCACGGCCTGAGGTTCCCGCGTGCCGGACCCCTACGCAGCCTTCACGAGCCTGACCTTCGAACGGCCCGACCCCGGGATCCTGCGCATCGTCCTCGACGCGCCCGGGCTCAACGCGGTCGACCCCACGATGCACCGCGAGCTCGCCGACGTGTGGCTCACCGTCGACCGCGATCCCGACGTGCGTGTCGCGATGCTCGCCGGTGCGGGCCGGGCGTTCTCGGCCGGCGGCAGCTTCGACCTGATCGCGACGATGGTCGACGACTACGAGGCGCGCACGCGCGTCCTGCGCGAGGCGCGAGATCTCGTGCTCAACATCGTCAGCTGTTCGAAGCCCATCGTCTCCGCGGTCCACGGTCCCGCGGTCGGCGCCGGGCTGGTGGCCGCGCTGCTGGCCGACGTCTCCGTCGTCGCGCGCGATGCCCGCATCATCGACGGTCACACGCGGCTCGGCGTCGCCGCCGGCGACCACGCGGCGATCTGCTGGCCGCTCCTCTGCGGCATGGCCAAGGCGAAGTACTACCTGCTGACCTGCGAGACGCTGACGGGCGAGGAGGCCGAGCGCATCGGCCTCGTGTCGCTGTGCGTCGACGCCGCCGAGGTGCAGGAGCGGGCGCTGGCCGTCGCGCGTGATCTCGCGGCGGGCGCCCAGAGCGCGATCCGGTGGACGAAGCACACGCTCAACCACTGGTACCGGCTGAACATCCCCGCGTTCGACGCGTCGCTGGCCTACGAGTTCTACGGCTTCGGCGGCCCCGACGCCGCCGAGGGCCTCGCCGCCCACCGCGAGAAGCGCGCCCCGCGATTCACCGGCCCCACGAGCGAGTGAAGCGGGGCTACTGGACGGTGTAGCCGCCGTCGACGACCAGGGTGTCGCCCGTGTGGAAGGTGACGGACGGGTCGGCGAGGAACACGATCGCCTCGCGCAGGTCGTCGGGCGTGGCCCATCGCCGCACCGGGGTCCGGCGGGTGGTCACCTCGACGAAGCGCGGGTCGGCGTGCATCTCGGGATGGGTGTCGATGACGGTCCAGCCGGGGAGCAGCGCGTTCGCACGTACGCCGTAGCGCGCCAGCTCGACGGCGACGCTGCGGACGAGGCCGAGCAGGCCGGCCTTGCTCGCCGCGTACGCGGCGTGGCGCGGGCTCCCGTGGATCGCCGAGATCGACGAGACGGCGACGAGCGCGCCGCCGCCGCCGCCGGCGGCGTGCCGGTCCTTCATGTGCCGCGCCGCCTCTCGGAAGGTCAGGAACACGCCGTCGAGGTTCGGCTTGGTCACGTGCCGCCAGTCCGCCAGCGTCGTGTCGACGAACGGGACCTGGTGCCCGACGCCCGCGTTCGCCACGACGGTGTGCACGGCGCCGTGCCGGGCGACGGCCGCCGCGAGCGCCGCCGCCACGTCGCACTCGTCGGTCACGTCGCAACGCCGGCCGGTGATCGCCGGACGGCCCGGGCGGTCCCGCAACCGCTCGAGCGCCTCCGCCGTCTTCGTCTCGTCGCGTCCCCAGATGTCGACGGCTGCCCCGGCGTCGAGCAGCGCCGCCGCGAGGCCGAAGCCGATCCCGCCGTTCCCTCCGGTCACGACCGCGACGCGGCCGTCGAGCGCGCCCATCAGCTGCGCGGGACGTCCCGCCAGGGGACGTCCCGATCGACCCGGATGTCGCCGGGGAGGCCGAGCACGCGCTCGCCCAGGATGTTGCGCATGATCTCCGACGTGCCGCCCTCGATCGTGTTGGCCCGCGACCGGAGGAACGAACGGGTCGGGTCGCTGACCCCGTGCATGGCCTCGCCCGCCGGGCGCGGCGCGTACCCGGACTCGAAGAGCATGCCGCGCGGACCGAGGAGGTCGACGCAGAAGCTGTAGCAGCGCTGGTTGAACTGGCACTGCGCGAGCTTGCTGATCGACCCCTCCGGCCCCGGGTCGCCCGCCTCGCGCGCGGCCTGGGCCCGCAGGTTCGTGAGCCGGATGACCTCGGCGTCGATCCAGAGCTGCGCGAGCCGGTCGCGGCGGGGCGCGTCGCGCCGCTCGGGGTTGTCGGTCCAGCAGGCCAGCGCGTCGGCGATCGGCCCCGACCCGCGCGGGGGCGTCTGGCCACCGATCGCGACCCGCTCGTTCATCAACGTCGTCAGCGACACGCGCCAGCCGTCACCGACGCCGCCGATGCGTGCGCGGTCGGGGACGCGCACACCGTCGAAGTAGACCTCGTTGAACTCGGTGTCGCCGGTGAGCTGGCGGAGCGGCCGCACGTCGACGCCCGGCGCGTGCATGTCGACGAGAAAGCACGTCAGGCCCTTGTGCTTCGGGACGTCGGGGTCGGTGCGGGCCAGCAGCAGCCCGAGCACCGCGAGGTGGCCGAGGCTCGTCCACACCTTCTGACCGTCGACGACCCACGTGTCGCCGTCGCGCACGGCCCGGGTCGCCGCGCTCGCGACGTCGGAGCCCGCACCCGGCTCGCTGAACAGCTGGCACCAGATGTCCTCGGCCGTGAAGATCCGCCGGAGGTACCGAGCCCGCTGCTCGTCGGTCCCGTGGGTCACGATCGTCGGGGCCACCATCCCGATCCCCATGGGGTTGGACGTGAAGGGCTCGCCGACGCCGAACCGGGCCAGCCGCTCGTCGACCCGGAGCTGGTGGTCGGGATCGAGACCGAGGCCGCCGCAGCCGGCGGGGAAGTGCACCCAGGCCAGGCCGAGGTCGAACTGGAGGCCCCGCAGCTCCGCCACCTCGGGACCCGCCGCCGCGGCGTCGGCCAGCCGGTCGAGGCGTTCCTCGAAGTCGCTCGGTGCCCGCTCGTCCATGGTGCCCAGGTTGCCTCATCGCGCGAATCAGTTGCAAAATTGAACGGAATGGAGACCTCGACCGAGCCGGTGCTGTACGCCGTGGCCGAGGGCGTCGCCACCCTGACGCTCAACAACCCCGAGCGCAAGAACGCGTGGAACCTCGCGATGGAGCAGCGCTACTTCGAGCTCCTCGACGAGGCCGCGGCGTCGCCGGCCGTCCGGGCGATCGTCGTCACCGGCGCGGGCTCGTCGTTCTGCCCGGGGATGGACATGACGGCGCTCGCCGGCACCGCCGAGGCGGGCGAGCTCGTCCGCGAGGGTCGCCGGCCCATGCACTCGGCGATGGCGGTCCCGAAGCCGATGATCGCCGCCATCAACGGCGCGTGCGCGGGGATCGGGTTGATCCAGGCCGTCTACTGCGACGTGCGGTTCGCGGCGCGCGGCGCGCGCATGTCGACGTCGTTCACGCGGCGCGGCCTCGGCGCCGAGTACGGCATGTCGTGGATGATCCCGCGTCTCGTCGGCGTCGAGCGCGCGCTCGACCTCCTGCTGTCGGGCCGGGTGTTCGACGCCGAGGAGGCGCACGCCATCGGTCTCGTCAGCCGCCTGTGCGAACCCGGCGACGTGCTCGCCGAGGCGCAGGCCTATGCGTGCGAGCTGGCGCGCTACTCGTCGCCGCGCGGGATGGCCGCCGTCCGCCACCAGGTCTACGCCGACCTGGGCGACGACTTCGACCGGTCGTGGGCGCGGGCGTTGCGGATCATGCACCGGATGGCGGGCGAGCCCGACTTCGGCGAGGGCATCGCCAGCTTCACGGAGAAGCGTGACCCGAGGTTCGAGGCGTTGCCGGCCGGCTTCGCGGACTGGCTCGTCCTCGGCCCGGGCGACGGGCCCTGATGGACCCGCGCTACCCCGCGAGCGCGGAGGCGTTCCGGGCCCGGGTGCGCGCCTTCCTCGCCGAGCACCTCCCGCCCGGTTGGCGCGGCGTCGGCGCCCTGCCCGAGGCCGAGGCCGCGTGCTTCGCCGAGGAGTGGCGCCGCACCCTCTACGAGCACGGCCTCCTCGGCCTGTCGTGGCCGACGGAGTACGGCGGCGCCGGCCTCGGCAAGCTCGAACAGGTCGTGCTCGCGGAGGAGCTGGCGCGCGCCGGCGTTCCCGCCGGCATCC
The DNA here is from genome assembly GCA_035650535.1 of Acidimicrobiia bacterium. Lineage (GTDB taxonomy): Bacteria > Actinomycetota > Acidimicrobiia > IMCC26256 > PALSA-555 > DASRHL01. Next base: position 278 of record DASRHL010000285.1, on the reverse strand, counting down.
CGTCCGACACCTTCGGCCTGAAGATGTGCGGCAACACGCTGCTGCGCTGGGGGACCGAGGAACAGAAGCGACGCTTCCTCCCGCGCATCCTCTCGGGCGAGGATCGCTGGTGCCAGGGGTACTCGGAGCCCGACGCCGGCTCCGACCTCGCGGGCGTGAAGACCCGCGCGGTGCGCCACGGCGACGAGTACGTGATCGACGGCCAGAAGATCTGGACGTCGCGCGCCGGGCAGGCGAACTGGATCTTCCTCCTCGCGCGCACCGACCCGGACGGGCCG
>DASRHL010000284.1:0-9817 GCA_035650535.1 Acidimicrobiia bacterium | reverse complement strand
CGTCGTGCGCACTGCACTCCACGGCGACGGTGCCGACCTCGTGGAAGCCGTAGGTCCGGTAGTACTCGCCGCCGAAGAGCCCGACCAGCGCATCGCGGTCGCCGATGTTGGGCAGGGCCTTGAGCTGCAGGTCCTTGCCCGGGTCGTAGCCGAGCTCGCGGGCGACGTCCGCGAGACGGAGGAGGTAGTCGCCGGTGGTCAGGATCGCGCTGGCGCCGTACTGCACCGCGAGCTGCACCTGCCGCTCGCTGCTCGTCACGTTGCCGGTGCCGGCGGTGATCACGACGCAGTTGAGCCACTCGTAGACGGCCTCGTCGAAGCAGAACGCGCCGTTGTGCAGCCCGTAGGCCCACGAGTTGAGCACCACGTCGCCCGGTCGGACGCCCTGCATGTAGAGGGCGCGCGCGTTCATCACGCCCTGCACCGCGCGGTCCCACGCGGTGTAGAAGGTGGGCCGCGACTTCCCCGTCGTCCCTCCCGACATGTACACGCGCATCGGCTCGCGGCGCGCCATGTCGGGGGTCACGCCCTGGTAGTCGCCCCAGGGCGGGTTGTCGTCGATGCTCTGGCGGATGTCGTCGACGCCGTAGTACGGGAACTTCCAGAGGTCCTCGAGCGAGCTGATGTCGCGCGGGTGGACGCCCGCGTCGTCCCACCGTCGCCGGAAGAACGGAACCTCGTAGGCCGCGAGGGCACGCTCGCGCAGCCGCGCGAGTTGGAGCGCCGCGGTCCGCTCGGGCGGGTCGAACCACGCGGTCTCGAAGTACTCGGGCGGCGGCGGGAACATCGCCTCGATCGCCTCGAAGTCGACGGCCTCGTGCCGGCGCCTGAAGAACGTCGCCATCCCAGTGTCTCCTGTCGTCTACCGAGGTCTGTTGCCGGCCGCGGTCAGGTCACGGTCGCGGCCGCCAGGGCTCGCCGACCGCCGGAAGGTAGCCCTCCGTCTCGGGGTCCTCGGAGCCGGCAATGGGCTGCTCCCATCCGACGCGGTCGCGGCGGCGATGGTCGAGGTGCGAGGGCTGCAGCTCCCGCGGGGTGACGACGTGGGCGTCGGCGTCGAACACCTTGGAGCCGTTGCGCATGCGAGCCTCCTCGCGATGCCCGCCCATGATCGCGGACCGTCCCGAACCGTACCAAGGCTCAAGAGATCTCTTCAATGAGCCGTTCGTTTCGTGCGGCGCCGCGGCGGTGCCGCCTCCCCGGATCGGGGTATGAGAGAGGCGGAAGGGAGAGCAGCGTGCGCAGGAGCCGGACGCCGGGCGTCGTGCTCGTGGTGCTCGCGGTGGTCGGAGTCGTCGGCGCCACGTTCTGGCTCACGCGCTCGTCGCCGAAGGTCCTCCTCATCGGCGACTCGCTGATGGCCGAGACCGCGCCCTACGTGAAGCGGTCGGCTTCGGCCGACGTCACGAGCGTCGCGCTCCCGGGTACCGGGCTCGTCTCGCGTCAGCAGTTCGACTGGGTCACGGCGTCACAGCGGTTGGCGAGCCGGCGTCCCGACGTCGTCGTCGCCCTGTTCGTCGGGAACTGCCGTGACCCGGCCGGGCTCGACCCTGCGCACCCGGTCCCGTGCGACTCGCCCGCCTTCTTCGCGCAGTGGGGCCAGGCCGCAGACGCGATCACGACCGCGTTCGAGCAGCGCGGCGCGCACGTCTACTGGGTCATCCCGCCACCGATGCGCGAACCGGTCTACGAGGCGCGGGTCACGGAGCTCACGACGCTCTACCGCGATCTGGCCCGCACCCACCCGCACGTCGGCTTCGTCGACGGACGGCGTGCGCTCGGGACGCCGTCCGGCGCGTTCCTGGCGACTGCGCCGGGGCCGGCGGGCAGGCCGGAGCCACTCCGCACGGCCGACGGCGTGCACCTGACCGACTTGGGCGCGCAGCGCCTGGCCCAGGCGATCGTGTCGACGACGGCGCTCGGCTGAGCCGGCCGTCAGTCGGCGTAGCAGACCTGCCAGAAGTGCAGCGTGTCCTGGTAGTCCCACATCTCGCAGATCTTGCCGTCGCGCAGGCGGTAGAGGACGTGGTACTCGTTGTCGTAGTCGCGGCCCTTCGTCGACCGGGCGGTGCAGTGCACGCGCACGGCGACGTAGTCGTCCTCGCCGATCATGCCGAGGATCTCGGTGCGCATCGTGCCCGGCTCGAACAGGCCGAGCCCCTGGCGCAGGAACTCGAGCACCTCCTCCATCCCGCAGTGGGCGCCGGCGCGGGGGATGCTCTTCGGCATGATCCAGCAGAAGTCGTCGGTGAAGTCGACCGCGAGGTGCGACGGATCGCCCGTCGCCAGCGCCTTCTCGGTGTACTCCGGGAAGTGGCGGATGTGCTCGGCGACGACGGCCTTGTTCTCGGCGACTCCCATGAGAGGACCTTAGACCGGCCGCTCCACCTGCTCTGCCGGTCGTGGGGACTCAGTGGACGCTGACGTCGTCGTACACGGTGAATGTCGGGTCGGCGGCGTAGTTGTCGTCGCGGTTCGTGAGCGTCAGTGTGTAGCTGTGCCCGGGCGTGACGGCGCCGTTCACGCTCGTCCACGCGGGCAGCGCGCTGCACGTAGGGGAGAGCAGCGTCGTGGTCGTTCCGGTCGTGTTGTCGCGCAGCGTCGCGGTCGCCCAGTCGTAGGTCACGCTATCGGGGCAGTAGTTGAAGTACCAGAACGTGATCGTGGTCGCGCCCGACGGAGCCGTGAACGTCTGGGTCAACGACGAGGTCGTCGTCGGCGACGACGAGCCGAGCTGGGCCGCGTAGTTGCCGCTGTGGCTCAGCGTCGTGATGCCCGCGGTCCCGCTCGACGCCCACCCGTTCAGGTTTCCGGTCTCGAAACCGCCGTTGACGATCGAGCTCGGCGCGGGAGGCGCACCGAGCGTCACGTCGTCGTACTGCGTGTAGGTGGCGTCGCCCGCGTAGTTGTCGTCGTGACTCGTCAGCGTCAGCGTGTACGAGTGGCCGGGCGCGAGCGTCCCGTTGGCCGAGCGCCACGCCGAGCGGTTCGTGCACGTCTTCCCGAGCATCGTCGCCGTAGTGCCGGTGGTGTTGTCGCGCAGCGTCACCGTCGCCCAGTCGTAGGTGACGGTGTCAGGGCAGTGGACGCGGTACCAGAAGGTCAATGTTGCACCGCCGGCGGGTGACACGAAGGTCTGGGCGATGGACGAGTCGCCGTTCGTGGGTGAGGAGCTGCCGACGACGGCGGCGTAGCTGCCGGTGTGGGCCGATCCGCCGATGCTCGCGGTGCCGGTCACGCTCCAAGGCGAGAGGGTCCCTGTCTCGAAGGTGCCGTTCACGATGCCCGTACCGACTGCCGTGACGGTGAGCGTGACGGCGGCCGTATGCGTCGCGCTCGCGCTGGTGGCGGTGACCGTGAGCGGGTAGGAGCCGGGTGCCGTCGCGGCGCTCACGGCGAGGGTCAGCGTCGCCGACTGCCCCGTCGTCACGGATGCCGGGCTGAACGACGTGCTCGTGCCCGAAGGGACGCCGCTGACCGAGAGCGAGATGGTCTCGGGGCTCCCGCTCGTGACCGCGGTGCCGATCGTCGAAGAGCCGGTGCTGCCCTGGCCGACACTGATGGTCGCCGGCGACGCGGTCACCGAGAAGTCGTTGGTGGCGCCCACGGCGGTGACGGTGAGCGTGACGTCGGTGGTGTGCGTTGCGCTCGTCCCGGTCCCGGTGACCGTCAGTGGGTACGTGCCGGGCGCGGTCGCGGCACCGGCGTCGATCATGAGCGTCGCCGACTGGCCGGCGGTGACGGAGCTCGGGCTGAACGAGGCGCTCGCGCCCGCGGGCAGGCCGCTGATGGCGAGCGCGACCGGCTGCGCGCTGCCGGTCGTGACCGAGGTGTTGATCGTCGACGAGCCGGCCGCACCCTGGGCGACGCTCAGGCTCGATGGCGCGGCGCTGATCGAGAAGTCGTCGGCCGGCGTGCCCGATGAGAACGCGGCCGCGGTGTTCGGGGTTCCGAGACCGGTCGGCCCGTCATACCCCGTGCCGGCCGTGCAGAGGTATGACGGCGAGCAGGTGCCGTTGCTTCCGGCCGTGACGTCGTCGAGCGAACTCGGGTGCGCGTACGGGTACGACGCGACCTGCGCCGACGACCGGCCGTTGTTCGCCAGCGCGTAGAAGGACGCGATGATCGGGGCCGAGACGCTCGTGCCGCCGAAGATCTCGAAGCCGGGATCACCGCCGTAGGTGTCGTTCACCCATACACCGGTCGCCGGGTCGGCGACGGCCGCCACGTCGGACACGGTGCGCCTGCCGCATCCGGTGTCGGTCTGCCACGACGGCTTGGCCTCGTACGCGCTGCACCCGCTGCCGGTTCGGGACCACGCGGTCTCCGTGAACCCGCCCGTGCCGTCGCGCGTGAGCGTCGTGCCGCCGGCCGCGACGACCGAGGGCGACGCGGCGGGGTAGTCGACGCCGTAGCCGGTGTCGCCGCCGGCCGCGGTGATCGCGACGCCCGGGTGGTTGTAGTACGAGTCGGCGAGGCTCTCGAACGCGAACTCGCTCGTCCCGTAGCTGTTGCTGACGGCGTTCGCGCCGAGGGCGACGGCCTCGTTCACGCCGGTGCCGAGATCGGCGAGGCTGGCGCTGTTCGCCTCGACGAGCAGGATGTGGCACTGCGAGCAGATCGCGCTGACCATGTCGAGGTCGAGCGAGATCTCCTCGGCCCATCCCCGGTCCGCCGCCGGGAAGCTCGTCCCGCCGTTCTGGTCGACCTTCCGGAAGCAGCCGTTGGCCGTGGTGCACGGCGGGAGCCCGAAGGTCGAGCGGTAGGTGGCGAGGTCGCTCTCGGCGTTCGGGTCGTCCATCGCGTCGACGATCGCGACGGTCTGGCCCGCGCCGGCGGTGGACGACGGTGCGTGGTACGCGGTCTGAAGGTCGACGGGCGCGTAGGCCCGGCTGTCGGGGACCACGAGCGGAGTCGCGGCGTGATTCCGGCCCGCCGACGGCGACGCGGCGCCCGCGTCGATCCGGACCCGCGCCTCGCAGTGCGCGATGCCGACGGGCACGGCGTCCGAGCAGGCGTTGACGTCGACCTCGCCGTTGCGGCCGCGATGCTCGTGACGCCCCGGTCCCTGCGGCCCCGGGCCGCTCGTCGGGCTCGGGTTGCCCGCGTCCGACGCGAATGCGGGGGCCGCGGCGAGCGGCCCGGTCAGCAGGGCGATCGCCGCCGCACAGACGAGGAGCCGTCCACGCCGCCGTCCCAGTCCGCAGTCGCGCATCTCCGCCTCCTCGCGACCCGCACATCCACCTACGTGGTGCTCCATGCGTCGCAGAGGTGTTTTCGGCAGAACGCCGCGAGAATCTGAAGCGGGGTGGCCGGAAGATCACACCCGCGTGACACCGGCCGGCGGGTTGCCGGCCGGTGTCACGCCCTCACGAGTGAGTCGCTAGAGCTGCGGCTGCGGCATCCGCTGCCAGGAGAACGGGCCGAACGTGGTGCCGGTCGTCTTGTAGTTCGCGTCGGGGTCGACGGTCAGCTTCAGCCACTCGAGCGGGAAAGTGCTGCCGTGCACGGTGACCCGATGGAAGTTCGCCACGTCGTAGTAGGGCTGCTCGGTCCAGGCGCTGCCGTTCGGGTCGCGGGAGCACACGCTCCCGCCCGTTGCCGGGTCGTTCTCACCCACGCACGGCGCCGTCGGCGACAACGGGTTGTCCGACCGGTAGAGGTGCGAGTCGCCGTTGAACATGAGCACGGGCCGGCGGAACGCCGTCGTGTCGGCGGCGATCTCGTCGAGGATCGGCTTGTAGTTGGTCAGGTGCGACGGTGTCTTGCCGTCGAGGTCCCACATGTCGGCCTGCGCCACCACGACGACGCCTTTGGCGTGCTGGGCACCGGCCAGCGCGAACGCACTGTGGAGCCAGCGGATGTCGGCGGCGGTCCGGTTGGCCGCCTCGGTGGTCTGCGCCGGGCTCGCGGTGGCGGCCTTGTACCAGGGGTCCGCGTCGTTGTTCGACCCGCCGGGCACGTTGATCGTCACGAACACGACGTCGCGCTGTTCCCAGACGACGTTCTCGGCGTACTGGGCGTCGGCCGGATGGTTGCGGTCGTACGCGTCGGCCTGCGACACGACCGAGAGCGTCCCGCTGCCGAGCGTCTGACCCGGATGTGCGAAGAACAGCTGGCGGACGAGCGCGAGGTTCGCGAGCGGATCACCGCACGCGTAGTCGACGCACTGGCTCGGGTCGGTGGTGATGCCCGACGTGCCGATGTAGTCGAGCACGCCGCCGCTGTAGAAGCCGCCGCCCTCGCCCGGCGAGCTGGCGCTCGTCGCCTTGTGGCAGTCGGCCCACTCGTTGTCGCCCGGCGTGTAGACGAGCGGCTTCTGGAAACCCTGCCAGTCGGTCGCGATCTGCTGGTCCCACGCCAGGGTGCAGAAGTCCTTGCCGGAGTGGATGTCGCCGACGTGCACGACCTCGCTCACCGACGGGTCGGCGTTGACGGTGTCGATGAACGCGGGCGTCTTCTGCAGCTCCGCGACGTCGGCGGTCTGCCCGCCGGGCGCGTAGGCCGCGCGGCCGTACGGCGAGTCGCCGTAGACGGCCAGCGTCAACGGACCGCGTCCCGGGCTCGGATCGGCGGACGCCACGCCGGCGGACAGCGCGGCCGTCGACAGGCAGACGGCGGCCGCGGCGAACAGGGCTCGCTTCAACATCGGTCCCCTTCCTCGCTGGCTCGGTATCGGGCGCGGCGCAGTCAAACGGAGCCGCGCACCGCCCCGGAGACGAGGAGATGGCCGTCGGGTGAAGAGGAGGCGAACAGCCGGCGGGGCCGTGACAGAATCCCGGCGGCGCGGGCGACGAGCGACGGAGGACCGGCATGCAGGCAGCACGGGTCGAGGACGGAACCCTGCGGATCGGCGAGGTGCCGGCGCCGGAGCCGGGGGCCGGCGAGGCGCTCGTGCGGATCAGCGCCGCCGGCGTGTGCCACTCCGACCTCCACTTGGCGCGCGGCGACTGGGCCGGCGTGCCCGGGTCGAGCCTGCTCGGCCACGAAGGGATCGGCGTCGTGGAGGCACTCGGCGCCGGCGCGGAGGAGTTCGTCGCCGTCGGCGACCGTGTGATCCTCGGGCTCGGCGGCGCCGGGGGCGCGTACTGGTGTGGCGCGTGCCGCCACTGCCTCGCCGGGGCGCCCCGCCTGTGCGAGCACACCAAGGCCCTCATGGGCACGTTCGCCGAGCACGTGTCGGTCTGGGCGCCCGCGCTCGTGAAGATCCCGCCCGGGCTGAGCGACCAGGAGGCGCCGCTGGCGTGCGGCGGTCTCACCGCGTACGGCGCGGTCAAGAAGCTCGTGCAGCACCGCATGGTGCCGGGCCGCCCGATCGCGGTGATCGGCGCGGCGGGCGGGCTCGGGCACTACGCGGTGCAGCTCGCGACCGCGTTCGGCTACGAGGTCGTCGGGATCGACGTCGGCGCCGAACGGCTCGACTTCGTGAAGTCACTGGGCGCGGTGCGCGCGCTCGACGCGAGCGAGGCGCTTGCCGTGATCCAGTCGGAATACGGCGGCGTCGACGCCAGCCTGATCTTCTCGGCGAAGATGGCCGGCTTCCAGCTCGGCTTCGACGTGCTCGGCAAGCGCGGGCTCATGGTGTGCGTCGGTCTCCCGGCGACGAGCGAGGGCAACATCCAGATCAACCCGTTCGCGTTCTTTGCGAAGGATGCAACGATCATCTATTCCGCCGTCGGTACGGTCGCCGACATGCGCGAGCTCGTGCACCTCGCCGAGAGCGGGAAGGTCCGCAGTCACATCTCGCGCACCGGATCGTTGACCGACCTCCCCGCGATCTTCGACGACCTGGAGGCCGCCCGCTACCTCGGTCGTGCCGTCCTGACCGACCTGGCGCACTGACCCCGCGCTCAGCGGAACAGCCAGCGCAGGGAGTCGGCGAGGATCGCGCCCCCGTGGGCGAGGGTGTGCCCGCCCGATCCGACCTCGAGGCGGTGTTCGTAGCCCGCGTACGAGAGCGCGGCCGCGAGCTCACGGTTGGCGAGCTCCCAGTTGCCGAACACCGTGTCGAGGTCGTGCGCGCCGGTCTGCAGGACGACCCGGATCGGCTTCCGCTCGGTGGTGCGCACGAGGTACGGGAGGTGATGCCCACCCCGGATCGCGGTGAACGATCCGCAGTGGCTGAGGACGAGGCCGAAGCGGTCGGGTGCGTGCCACGCGGCGTTGAAGGAACAGATGCCGCCGCTGCTGATCCCGCAGATCAGCCGGCGAGCCGGATCCGTCGTCGCCGGGCGCCCGGCGCGCTCCTCCGCCAACGGGAGCACCTCGGTCGCGAGGAACGTGACATAGCGGTCGTCGCACGTGTCGTACTCGACACTGCGCTGCCGGAAGGTCGCGAGATCGCCCATCCCGCCGTCGGCGCCCTCGGGGCGCCCCGCCTGCACGAACACCGCCATGGTCGGCGGCAGCTCACCGGCGTGGACGAGCGAATCGAGGACGGCGGGCACGCGCATCGCGCCGTCGTCCGCCACGTACGTCCCGCCGTCGTTGAAGACCATCAGGGCCGGCGCGTCCGTCGCCGCGTCGAGGCCCGCTGACGCGTACACCCAGATGTCGCGTGTCGTTCCCGGGTAGCACGCGCTCGACTGCCACCCGGGAACGTGCTCGACCCGGCCGCGCGGCGTGCCGGCGGCCGGGAACGCCTCGGGGCAGGGTGCGTAGGGGGCGTCGCCGGGATCGCTCGTCGAGCGGGTGACGTCGTCGAAGAACGAGCGACCGTTGAACGAGCTCGTGAGGCCGTCGTCGACGAGCGAACGGTCGAGTCCGAGCGCGCGGTAGGTGTCGAGGTCCACGCGGATCAGGCGACCGGCTCGGTGGGGCAGAGGTCGAACGCCTCGGCGACGAGCTCGTAGGAGCGGAGGCGGTCGGCTGCCCCGTGCACCATCGTCGTGATCATCAGCTCGTCGGCACCGGTGCGATCCGCGAGAGCGAGGAGCTCGTCGCGCACGGTTCCCGGGTCGCCCACGACCAGCGGTGCGGTCCAGTGGCGGAGGAGCTCGCGTTCGAACGGGGTGAACTGGTACCCGGCGGCCTCCTCGGGGGTCGGCAGCGCCGTCGGGCGCCCCTGGCGCAGCCGCACGAACGACAGGGAGCTCGGCCCCGCCAGCCACCGGGCCCGCTCGGCGGTCTCGGCGCAGATGACCGGGACGCCGATCATCGCGTAGGGCCGGTCGAGGTCGGGTGAGGGCCGGAACGCGTCGCGGTACACGGCGAGCGCAGCGATCGTGTTCTGCGACGCGAAGTGGTGCGCGAACGAGAACGGCAGGCCGAGGATGCCGGCGACCTGCGCGCTGTAGTCGCTCGACCCGAGCATCCAGAGCGCGGGCCGGTAGCCGCGCCCGGGGACCGCGGTGATCTGCGGATGCGTGCCCTCGAAGTAGGCGAGGAGGTCGCGGAGCTGTTCGGGGAAGTCGTCGGCGCCCGATCCGTTGGGCGTGCGCCGGAGCGCGGCCGCGGTGACCGGGTCGGTCCCGGGCGCACGTCCGATCCCGAGGTCGATCCGGCCGGGATGGAGCGCCTCGAGCATCCCGAACTGCTCGGCGACCACGAGCGACGAGTGGTTCGGGAGCATCACGCCACCAGCCCCGACCCGCAGGTGCGTAGTAACGGCCGCGAGGTGCGCGATCAGCACGGGCGGCGACGAGCTCGCGATGCCGGGCATGTTGTGGTGCTCGGCGACCCACACCCGGGCGTACCCCCGCCGTTCGGCGAGCCGGGCCAGCTCCACCGAATGACGCAGCGCGTCTGCCGGCGTCGAGCCCTGGCCCACCGGCGCGAGGTCGAGGACCGAGAGGACCGGGCGCGCCGCGCCCGGATC
>DASRHL010000283.1:0-10287 GCA_035650535.1 Acidimicrobiia bacterium | reverse complement strand
CCTTCCACTTCGGCGACCAGCAGTGCTTCGTCGGCGGCTTCCTGCCCTCGGGCGTGTTCGAGCCCTTCTCCGACGTCACGGTGAGCGTCGACCGGATCTGGCTCCTCGGCATCGCGGTGGTGCTCAGCACCCTCCTCTGGGCCGTGTACAAGTTCACGCGCTTCGGGCTCGCCACACGCGCGGTCGCCGAGAACCAGGAGGCGGCGGCGTCGCTCGGCCGCTCGCCCGACCTGATCGCGGCCGTGAACTGGGCCGCCGGGGCCGGCCTCGCCGGCCTGGCGGGCATCCTCGTCGTCCCGATCATCGGCCTCTCGGTGAACCAGGTGCTGCTGCTCCTCGTGCCGGCGCTGGCGGCGGCGCTCGTCGGCGGGTTCACCTCGTTCCCGCTCACACTGCTCGGCGGTGTGGTCATCGGCGTGCTCGAGGCCGAGCTGACGAGCAACGCGGACTGGATCCCCGAGCTCCTGAAACAGCCCGGCTGGTCGAAGGCGGTCCCGTTCGTCGTCATCATCGCCGTGCTCGTGTTCCGCGGCCGCGCCCTGCCGCTGCGCGGCACCGTGCTCGACCGGATGCCCCGGCTCGGGACCGGCCGCGTCCGGCTGCCGGTCGTCGCCGTCGTCGTCGCCGTCATGTGGATCGAGCTGAACCACGTGCTCTCGGTGTTCGGGTACCCGGGGTTCCACGTCAACTGGGTCAACGCGGTGACCACCACGATGGTCGTGGCGACCGTCTGTCTGTCACTCGTCGTCGTGACCGGATACACGGGCCAGCTCTCGCTCGCGCAGTACGCGCTCGCCGGCACGGGCGCGTACGTGGCGTCGCGCGCGGCGTCGGGTGGCGAGCTCCTGTCGACGTTCAGCCTCGGCCATGTCAGCTTCGGCGTCGCGCTCCTGCTCGGGGTGCTCTGTGCCGTCCCGGTCGGGGTCGTCGTCGGGCTGCCCGCCCTCCGGACACGCGGCGTGAACCTCGCGATCGCGACGCTGGGGCTGGCGCTGCTCATCGAGCGCGTCGTCCTCGGCAACGCCGACTACACGGGCGGCTTCGCCGGAACCGTCGTGGAGCCGCCGCGGCTGTTCGGGATCGACCTCGACCCCGTCCGCCATCCGGGACGGTACGCGACCTTCTGCATGCTCATGTTCACGATCGCGGCACTCGCGGTCGCGAACCTCCGGCGCGGCCGGGCCGGGCGCCGGCTCGTCGCGGTCCGGACGAACGAGCGCGCGGCCGCGTCGTTGGGGATCGGCGTCATCGGGGCCAAGCTCTACGCCTTCGGCCTGTCGGCCGCGATCGCCGGTCTCGGCGGGATCCTGCTCGCGTTCCGCACCCGGTCGGTGCTGTTCGCGCAGTTCAACGTGCTCGCGTCGATCCAGGTGGTCGTCCAGACGGTGCTCGGTGGCATCGGCTTCGTCGGCGGCGCGCTGTTCGGCGGCGCGATCGCGATCGGTGGCGCGATCACGTTCGCGGTGCAGTCGTGGGTCGATGCCGACGACCTCGTCATCGTCCTCGCGACCGGCACCCTGCTCGTCCTCAACCTGATCCTCTTCCCCGACGGGGTCGTCGCGCAGCTCGAGCGCGACGCCCGCCGGCTGCTGGGGCTCATCCACCGTCTCGTCCGCGCCCCGGAGCGGGCGGCGCCGGCGCTCGGGGCCGTGGAGCGTGAGCCCGTGGTTCCCGCGACGTTGCGGGTGGAGGGGATCAGGGTGACCTTCGGGGGCGTCGTCGCGGTCGAGGACGCGACGCTCGAGGTGCACCCGGGCGAGGTCGTGGGCCTGATCGGTCCGAACGGCGCGGGCAAGACCACGCTCATCGACGTCGTGACCGGCTTCACCCGTCCCCAACGCGGGCGCGTCGTGCTCGGCGACCGGCCGGTCGACGGCTGGTCGGCCCGGCGCCGCGCGCGCGGTGGGATCGCGAGGTCGTTCCAGTCGCTCGAGCTCTTCGAGGACATGACCGTGCGCGACAACCTGCGGACGGCCTCCGACCGGCGCGACCCGCTCGCGTATCTCTCCGACCTGGTGTGGCCGGGGAACCCGCCGCTCACCGGGACGGCGGTGGCAGCGGTTCGCGAGTTCGGGCTCGAGGACGACCTCGACCGGCGTCCGAGCGAGTTGCCGTACGGGCGGCGTCGACTCGTGGGCATCGCACGCGCGGTTGCCACCCGGCCGTCCGTGCTGCTCCTCGACGAGCCCGCGGCCGGCCTCGACGAGCGTGAGACCGCCGAGCTCGGGGAGCTGGTGCGTAGGCTCGCGAGGGAATGGGGCCTGGCGGTGCTGCTCGTGGAACACGACGTGTCGCTCGTCATGTCGACCTGCGACCGGATCGTGGCGCTCGACTTCGGCCGTGTGATCGCGTCGGGGACGCCCGAGGAGATCCGGGCCGACGAGGCGGTCGTCGCCGCGTACCTCGGCCAGCCCGCCCCCGAGACGCCCGCGGCCCTCGGTGGGGAGCTCGGGCCGGAGCGGGAGCCGGTCCGGTGACGGCAGCCCCGGCTCCGGCCGCGCCCGCGCCGCCCGCGATCCCGCTGCTCGCCGCCCGGGGCCTCTCGGCCGGGTACGGCAGCCTCGCCGCGGTCCGAGACCTCGACCTCCACGTCGACGCGGGCGAGGTCGTCGCGCTGCTCGGCCCGAACGGCGCGGGCAAGACCACGACCCTGAAGACCCTGGCGGGCGCGCTCGACCCGCTCGCGGGCGAGGTTCTGTGGAAGGGCCGCCCGACGCGCGCGCCTTTGCACCGGCGTTCGCGCCGCGGCCTGGCCTACGTCCCCGAGGAGCGGTCGGTGTTCATGGGGCTGACCGCGGCCGAGAACCTGCGGGTGGGCGACGGGCCGCCGGAGCGGGCGCTCGAGCTGTTCCCCGAGCTGCGGCCACACCTGAAGCGCCGGGCCGGCCTGCTCTCGGGCGGTCAGCAGCAGATCCTGACGCTCGCCCGCGCGCTGGCCAGCGGCCCCGACGTGCTCCTCGCCGACGAGCTCTCGCTCGGCCTCGCGCCGCTCGTCGTGGCCCGCCTCCTCGAGGCCGTGCGCGAGGCCGCCGGGCGGGGCGTGGGCGTGCTCCTCGTCGAGCAGCACGCGCAGCAGGCCCTCGCGGTGGCGGATCGCGTCTACGTGCTGCAGCGGGGCCGGATCGCGCTCGCGGGGCCGGCCGAAGAGATCCGCGGGCGCCTCGACGAGCTCGAACGGACCTATCTCGCGGGCCCGGACGCCGACGCCGGTCGCTCGTGAGCGACCGCCCGGCCGACGGTGCGGACCGGACGCCGTACGACGTCGACGCCGTCGTCGACGTCGCGGTGCGTGTCTTCCTCGCCCGGGGTTACGACGGCGCGTCGATGGGGGACATCGCACGCGAGGCGCAGCTCGGCAAGTCGAGCCTCTACCACCACGTCGCCGGGAAGGAGGAGCTGCTGCACCGCGCGCTGTCGCGCGCGCTCGACGCGCTGTTCGCGGCGCTCGACGAGCCGGCCTGCCGGGAGGGGCCGGCGCGGTCGCGGCTGACGGCCGTCATCCGGCGGACGATCGAGTGCATGACCGACCTGCCCGCCGAGGTCGCGCTCCTGCTGCGCGTCCGCGGCAACACCGAGACGGAGCGGTGGGCGCTCGCGCGCCGCCGCGAGCTCGACCGCATCGTCACGGGGCTCGTGCGGGAGGCGATCGATGACGGCGACCTCCGCAGCGACCTCGACCCTGCACTCGTGACGCGGCTGGTGTTCGGCATGACCAACTCGGTCGTCGAGTGGTACCGCCCGGGCCGGCGGCTCGGGCCCGACGAGATCGTCGAGGCGGTGCACGCGATCGTGTTCGACGGCCTCGAGGCCGGGCGCCGGGCGCGGGTCAGCTGAACATCGCGATGCCGCCGTTGGGCGACAACGCCTGGCCGGTGTAGAAGGAGCTCTCGTCGGAGGCGAGGAACAGCGCCGTCGACGCGACCTCGGAAGGGTCGGCGAGCCGCGCGATCGGTTGCGCCATCATCACCATCGACCGGAACGCCGGCGAGATCGGCTTCGTCATCGGCGTGTCGATCGTTCCGGGCAGGATCGCGTTCACGCGGATGCCGCGCGATCCCAGCTCGCCGGCGAGCGAGCGCGTGAGGCCGAGGATGCCCGCCTTCGCAGCCGAGTAGTGGGGAACGCCCGGCTGGCCGAGGATCGCCCCGACGCTCGACAGGTTCACGATGGATCCCCGCCCGCCGCGCGCCATCAGCGGGATCGCGGAGCGGCAGCAGTAGAACGTGCCCGACAGGTGCACCGCGATCATCCGGTCCCACGACTCGTCGGTGATCTGCGACGCGATGTCCCAATGGACCCGGCGGGGCTGCCCGCCGAGCAGGTCCGCCATGACCGCCTCGGCCTGCGCGTTGAGCCGGTCCTGCTCACCGGGCGCACCCTCGGAGATGCCCGCGTTGTTGACCAGGACGTCGAGCCCGCCGAAGCGGGAGTCGACGGCGGCGAACATCGCCGCGACGGCTTCGCTCGACGCGACGTCGGCGGCGACGACGAGCGCCTCGACCCCCTCGGCCTCGAGCGCGCCCGCGGTGTCGGCAGCCGCTCCGGCCGATACGTCGTTCACGGCGACCCGGGCTCCGTGCGCGCCGAACAGCGTGGCGATCGCGCGCCCGATCCCCGATCCGGCACCCGTCACGAGCGCCACGCGGCCTGCGAGCCGGCCACCATCCTCGTTCCCAGCCATCGCCCCTCCAGATCCGCGCCGAAGCGTGCTACAACATCGTGTCGCCGTCCAGCGATTGTGTAGAGCTTCGAGCGGTCGGCGGCGTCGTGGGGAGGCAGTCCGATGACGTACTCGATCGTGGCGCGCGACCCCGGCACCGGTGCGCTCGGCGTCGGTGTGCAGTCGCACTACTTCGACGTCGGTCCCGTGGTGCCATGGGCGGAGGCGGGCGTCGGCGCCGTGGCGACGCAGTCCGTCGTCGAGGTCGGCTACGGACCGCGCGGGCTCGCCCTGATGCGGGAGGGGGTCGCCGCGCCCGACGCGCTCGCGCAGCTCGTCGGGGCCGACGAGCTCGAGTTCGTGCGCCAGGTCGCCATGGTCGATGCGGAGGGTGCCGTCGGCGTCCACACGGGGGCGGCGTGTGTCGGTGCCGCGGGCCATGCCGTCGGCGACGGCGTCTCCGTGCAGGCGAACATGATGGTGCGCGAGACGGTCTGGGACGCGATGCTCGCCGCGTACGCCGCGGCGGAGGGCGATCTCGCGGCGCGGATCCTGGCCGCACTCGACGCCGCGCAGGCCGAGGGCGGTGACGCGCGCGGACAGCAGTCCGCCGCCCTGCTCGTCGTCGACGGCGAGCGCAGCGACACGCCATGGTCGCACGTCCTGTTCGACCTCCGGGTCGACGACGATCCGGAGCCACTGGTCGAGCTGCGCCGGCTGGTCGACTACGCGCGGGCGTTCCGGCTCGTGACCGGCGTCTTCGAGTCCGGCCTGCTCTTCGCGCCCGTCATCGACGAGTCGATGAAGGCCGCGCTCGAGGACGCGCTCGCGGACCTCGACGCGGCCCAGGCCGTGGTGGGCGACAATCGGGAGCCGACCTTCTGGCAGGGAGTCCTGCTCGCGAAGGCCGGGCGCGTCGAGGAGGCGCGGGCGCGTATCCGTCACGCGCGTGAGACCAACGCGGAGTGGCGCTCGTTCCTGCGCCGCCTCCCCGCGTCCGGGCTGCTTCCCGACGACGAGGCGCTCGTCGGCCGGCTGGTCGACTAGAAACGGCCGCCATGACGAACGGGACGCCCGCCGGATCCGCGACGTCGCGACGGCGCTCGAACGTCTTGCGGCCGCGGTCGGGGACGAGCGCGAAGGCGGTCCTGCTCACGATCCTCGGCGAGTTCGTGCTCGCGGAGCGGGGTGCGTGGACGCAGGCGCTGATCGACGCCCTCGGCGCCGTCGGCGTCGCCGAACGCAACGCCCGGCAGGCGATCAGCCGGCTCGCCGACCAGGGCCTGCTCGACGCGGAGCGTCAAGGCCGGCGGGTACGGCGCGCACTCACACCGGAGGCGGTCGAGCTGCTCGAGACCGGCGCCGAGCGCATCTACGGCTTCGGTGCCGCGGCGAGCGAGTGGGACGGCCGCTGGCTCGTCGTCCTGTGCTCGGTCCCCGAGGAGCACCGGTCGAAGCGCCACATGCTGCGGAGCCGCCTCTCGTTCGCGGGGTTCGGCTTCCTCAGCGCCGGCGTGGCGCTGACCCCGCACCTCGAACGGGAGCCGCTGGCGGCCGCGGTCCTCCGCGAGCTCGGCCTCGTCGCCAACGCAACGGTGCTGCGGGCCGAGCTCGGCGACCTGACCACCGCGGCCGACCTGCTCCACCGCGCGTGGGACCTCGACGCGCTCGCCGCGGAGTACCGCACGTTCGTCCGGACGTTCCAGGACCGGAGGCCGACGTCGCCGAGGGCGCGCTTCCAGGCGATCGTCGACCTCGTCCACGGGTGGCGCCGGTTCCCGTTCGTCGACCCCGAGATCCCCGACGAGCTCCTGCCGCCGAACTGGCAGGGGCACCGGGCGCGCGACGTCTTCGACGAGAAGCACGCCGCGTGGAGCGACGACGCGCAGGCCTACTTCGCGGAGCTCGAGAAGAACGCGAGCTGAGGCGCGGTCAGGGTCGGACGTACTCGTAGTCGACGGGGCGCTGGTGGATGCCGTTCGCGGGCGGTGCGATCCACGGCGCCATCCGGCCGCGCTCGTGGACGCCGGTCATGACCGACGCGAGATGGGCGCGGTCACGCTCGTTGGGCAGCCACTCGCCGGCGTGCGCTTCCCACTCGGCCGGCGTGACGAGCCGGCCGTCGGGTGTGACGTGGTGCGCGGCGAACTCCCCGACCGCCCGGTGGAACCCTTCGTGGGGGAGCCGGAGCTCGACGCCGATCTCCGCGAGGGTGCGGTTCCACCGGTCGAGTCCCTTGCGGCAGTCGGTCACGTAGTCGTCGCGCAGCGTCTCGTTCAGCGCGCTCAGTGCCGGCACCTCGCGCTCGCCGACGGCGCCGCCGTCGACGCAGGGGACGAGCCGCGTCGCGTGGTGGAGGCGATGATCGTCGTCGCGCTGGTCCTCCTGGTAGCGGCCCTTGAGGCCCGCCGCGAAGTAGTTCGCGGCGTTGGTCGAGGTCTCGGCGCCGAACAGGTCGAGGGACACGCTGAAGTGGAAGTTGACGAAGCGCTGCAGCGTCCCGGGGTTCACGCCGCCGAAGGGTTCGACGTCGTCGGTGTCGTGCTCCTTGGCCAGCTCGACGGTGCGCTGCGCGACCCGGCCGATGCCGGTTGCACCGACGAACATGTGGTGCGCCTCCTCCTTCAGCATGAAGTCGCACGTCCGGGCGAGCGGGTCGAAGGCGCTCTCCCGCAGGGAGGCGAGCTGGTACTTGCCGTCGCGGTCGGTGAAGTACGTGAAGAAGAAGAACGACAGCCAGTCGGGGGTCGTCTCGTTGAACGCGCCGAGGATGCGTGGGTTGTCGGGATCGCCGGCGTGGCGCTCGAGGAGCTCGTCGGCCTCGTCACGGCCGTCGCGTCCGAAGTAGCGGTGGAGGAGGTACACCATCGCCCACAGGTGCCGGCCCTCCTCGACGTTCACCTGGAAGAGGTTGCGCAGGTCGTAGAGGCTCGGGGCCGACCGGCACAGGTGACGCTGCTGCTCGACCGACGCGGGCTCGGTGTCACCCTGCACCACGATGAGCCGGCGGAGGTCGGCCCGCATCTCCCCCGGGACCTCCTGCCAGACGGGTTCGCCGCGCCGGTCCCCGAACCCGACCCGCCGGTCGGGGAGCGGGTCGGAGAGGAAGATCCCCCAGCGGTACTCCGGCATCCGCACGAAGCCGAAGTTCGCCCAGCCGTCCTGCTCGACCGAGATCGCCGTGCGCAGGTACACCTCGTGGTCCTGGAACGCGACGGGGCCGAGCGCGTTCCACCATTCGAGGAAGCGCGGCTGCCACGACTCGAGCGCCCGCAGCAGCCGCCGGTCGCCCGCGAGATCCACGTTGTTGGGGATCCGGGCGTCGATGTCGACCGTGGTCATGGTCAAACTCGCTTCCGGTCGAAGGTCGGGCGTGAGCCGGATCCGAACCGGCCCAACGCACCGTCCGGGCCGGCCGCGTTCGGGCGCTGGAAGATCCAGTTCTGCCACGCGGACAGCCGGGCGAAGATCTTGCTCTCCATCGTCTCCGGCCCGGGGAAGCGGACGTTCGCCTCGAGCCCGGTCAGCGCGTCGGGAGAGAAGGCGTTGCGTTCCTCGACGGCGAGGCGGACGTCGTCGTCCCAGTCGAGGTCGTCGGGGGTGAACGTCACGAGCCCCGCGTCGTGTGCCTCGGCCGCCACGAGGTCCTTGCCGAGCTGCGACCGGGCCACCGCGAGCTCTTCGTCGCGACCCCAGAACCGCGCCCCGAGGCGGCTCGAACCGTTCACCGTCGGGTACCAGCCGTCGTTCGCGTCGGTGAGATGGACGGTCGCGGGCGCGTCGCCCGCCGCGCGCGGGTCGTCGTCGGCCCAGTTGCCGTCGAGCATGAACGAACGGTCGGCGACGAGGAGCAGCTCCGCCAGTGTCCCCGCGAAGCAGCTGCCCGGGGTCACGAGGGCGACGAGGGTGCGCGACGACAGCTCCAGGCGGCGCAGCGTCCGGGCCCAGAACAGGCGGATCTCGCGCGCGAGCCAGTCGGCTGCGTGCTCGCGCAACAGCGAGTCCCATGCCAGGACCGCTTCGGGATCGCCCACGGTCTCGAACAGCCACGTTCCGAGCTCGGGCTCCGCGAACCGAAGCCGCAGGACGGCGTCGTCGAGCTCGCGGCAGGCGGCGAGGGCCCAGCCGGCCGCGCCGGCGCGGAGAAGGTCGTCGGCGGTCTGCGGCACGGGTCCGCGGGGTCCGTGGACGACGAAGCGGACCGCGCCGCGCTCGCGGTCGAGGTGCACGTCGAGGTTCGGGTAGCGAAACCCGGCGTCCGTCGGCTCGCGCGCGAGCGGCGCCAGCGTGACACCTGGTCCCGCGCCGGGCCGGTCGGAGCCGGCGGCGCGCATCGAGGCACGCTCGCGAACGAGCTCGTCGAAGCGGCTCCGCGGCGCGGTGCCGTCGACGAGACCCCATTCGAGCGCCTGCGGCGCGCGGGCGCCCTCGGTGCGCGTGGCGAACACGTCGGCGAGATCGCGCCGCACGCGACGCTTGTCGACCACACGGGTGAGCCCGCCCGTGCCCGGCAGGACGCCGAGGAGCGGGACCTCGGGGAGGGAGACCGCCGTCGAGCGGTCGTCGACGAGCAGGATCTCGTCGCACGCGAGCGCGAGCTCGTAGCCACCGCCCGCGGCGGTCCCCCGGATCGCCGCGATCCAGGTCTGGCCCGAGTTCACGGTCGCGTCCTCGATCGCGTTCCGCGTCTCGTTGGTGAACTTGCAGAAGTTCACCTTGTGGTGATGGCTCGACGTCGCCAGCATCTGGATGTTCGCACCTGCGCAGAACACCTTGTCGAGCGCGCTCGTGAGCACGACGGCATGCACCTCCGGGTGCTCGAAGCGGAGGCGCTGCACGATGTCGTAGAGCTCGATGTCGACACCGAGGTCGTAGGAGTTCAGCTTGAGCTCGTAGTCGCCGCGGATGCCGCCGTCGGGACGGACCTGCATCGCGACGGTCGCCACCGCACCGTCGACGCCGACGCGCCAGTGCCGGTACGACGCGGGATCGCAGTCGAAGTCGACCACGACCGGTTCAGGGGCGGGCATCTTCAACACGATACAAGATACGGATCTTTCGGCAAAGGAGTGTCGACTATTCCGGACCGGCGGCGATCCCGAGCCGCTCGAGGGCCGCGGCGTCGCCGAAGCGGAAGCAGTCGAGCCCACCGTCGCCGGCGACGATCCCCACGGGGCACCACGAGGGCACGGCGACGAGATCGCCCCGACCGACCGTGAAGCGGTCGGCCCCGGCCTCGAAGACCCCCGAGCCCTCGAACACCTGCCAGACCGACGAACCGACCTCGCGGCGGGGCGCGGAGCGCGCCCCGGGAAGGAGGCGGTGCATCTCGAGCCGCAGTGTCGCGAGCGCGTCCCCGCCCGTCGCCGGGTTCACGAACCGGACCGCGGCGTGCCCCGGCCCGACCACGCCCGGGTGGCCGTCGGCGTCGAGCTCGAGCTGGGCGGCGAGCGCGGCGTCCGTGTGGTGCCACCGGTACGCGGTCAGCGGCGACCGCGCCCGGTGCTCGTGCCCCGCCTCGCGCGCGGGTCGCAGCCCGGGATGCGCCCAGAGGCGCTCCGAGCGCGAGGCGGCGGGAGTGGCGCGGTCGGGTGGATCCTCGGGGCCGTACTCGAAGAACTCGGCGT
>DASRHL010000282.1:0-4747 GCA_035650535.1 Acidimicrobiia bacterium | reverse complement strand
TCCTCGGTGGCGGGGTTGATCACGGGGAAGTCGTGGGCCTTCGTCGGCGCGACCCACTTCCCGTCGATGTAGAACTGGCGGCAGTCGTGCATCTCGAATCCTCCTCGAAGGAGACGGTCTTAGCCGAGCGCCCGCGCCGTGACCAGACGCGCGCGCGTCGTGTCGCGGGGCTCGGTTCGCGGGGGCGCGGGCGCCGCTCCGCTTCGAGTGGGGCCCGACCAGCGGCGCGCCCTCGACCGACGCGGGGTTCCGGGCCCCACAGGCGCTCCGCGACGCCCGCGCCCCCGCGACTCGCAAACGACGCAACGGGCGGCGCGAACCGAACCGACGCGACGCGTGGATCGTCCGCGCCGTCAAAGCCGAGTCGCGAGCGCGGGGGGCCGCGGAGCGCCTGTGGAGCCCAGAACGCCCGCGTCAGAAGAGGTCGCGCCGGTCGTCGGGCTCCACTCGAAGCGGAGCGGCCCCCCGCGCTCGCGGACCGACGCCCGACGCGCCGCCGACCCGCTACTGCACGTTCCGCGCGAGAAACGCGGACAGGTTCACGACGACCGGATTGTCCGCCCCATCCTCCGCGGTCAGGACGTCGACGTGCGCGTACCCCTCGGCGACGTAGACCTCGAAGCCGCCGGGGATGCCGCCGAGCGTCGGGAACGCGGGATTGGGAGTCGACGCATAAACGACGCGATCCGTGACGCCGTCGCAGCTCGGCGCGGTGCAGCGGTGGATGCTCGTGCCGAACCCCGTCATCGCGCCCGGGACCCGGGCGAGGCCGTTGCTGCCGACGAACGAGATGACCGGGATGTCGACGTTCGGCGCCTGGGTCAGGTTCTCGATGTCGCGCCGGCCGCGGCCGACGGAGAGCGCCGTCGAGTCGAGGCTGATCGCCTGCGCGCAGGCCGCGTCCGCCGTCGCCTGGGTCTGGCCGGATCCCCCGCACGCGGAGCCGACGTTCCCCGCGGTGCACGTGCCGCCGGATGCGTTCGAGCACACGCCGGGCGCGCTCGTCACCGAGAGGCCGGAGTTCGGGTAGTACCAGTCGGTGAAATTGGTGTTGCCCGTGTAGAAGGTGGTGAGGAAGCGCGTGAAGCTCGTGACCTCCTTCTCCTGCCCCCAGACGGGCGCGGGGAGGCTGGTCGGCGGCGGGCCGTTGTTCGGGACGACGGACGCGGCGAACGGGCCCTCGGTGATGTCCTGCCACGTCTTCAGGCCGTTCACCGTCGGGCCGGGCGCGCCGACCGACGTGGCGACGAACGAGGCGAGCGCCGATACGGCACCGTCGTCGTCGACGAAGGAGCCGATGCCGCCCTCGACCGTCGACGGGCCGCCGAGGAAGCCGAGGCCGTTCAGGTCCGGTACCTTCGCGATCGCGTTGTTGCCCGCCGAGCCCTGGTCGACCTGCAGGATGTTCTCGCCGCCGTCCGGGTCGTACGCACCCTGGATCGCCGACGGCTCGGACGACGCCACGATGCGCGGGTTCAGGATGTTGATCGTGCCGAGCTTCGTGATCGAGTACGCCGTCGTCGTGAGCGTGCACTTCGGCGGGACCTGGCCGGCGCAGTCGGTGGCCTCGGTCGCGATCGCGCAGGCCGTCGTACCGTCGACGCAGCGGCCGGGGCTCGACGGGTCCTTGACCGCGCCGTAGAGCCCGCCGTCGAACTTCGCGATCATGCGGTCGAGCGAATCGCCGGTCAGGGGCGCGCCGGCCGTCGTGCCGCCGCCGCCCTCGAGCATGACGAGGCCGCGGAGCTTCGCGTAGCCCGGGCGTGCCGGTCCGGCGCCGGTCAGGTCGAAGTCGGTCGACGCGTAGCGGGCGGTGAACGTCGTCCCCATCGAGTGGCCGCCGAGGAAGACGTTGTGGTTCCGGACCGCGGCGTCGGCGGCGTCGACGACCGCATCGATGTCGCGCGCGAACACGAGGGGCGTCCAGTTGGCGATGAACGGCACCTCGGTCGAATCGTAGATCACCGCGCGGCGGTTCGGGCCGGCCGCGAGCACCGGGTCGAGCGGGAGCCCGAGCTCGTCACCGAACAGCCAGTCGAGGCCGACCGTCGGGTCGAGCTGCTGCTCGGCGAGGTTCAGGCCGACCAGGTCCTCCAGCTGGTTCGTGCGGCGGTCGAAGGCCCAGATCTCGACCGTCAGCTGATGCTCGATGAACGCGCGCGGGATCAGGTTCTCGGCGAGGATCTTGAAGTCGTTCGCGCCGCCTTCGAAGCCGGGGATGAGGATCAGGATCGCATCCGGCGTGCCCGCGCCGTCGCGCCGGAAGCGGGTGTACGTCGCGTTGTTCAAATTCGCGCCCGGGCCGAGCTGCGTCACGAGCTTCGGCTGGTCGACGGTCACGCCGGGCGTTCCGGGGGTCTGCGCCGGCGTCGCCGCGCTCGGGATGCTCGTCGTCGTGCCGAGCACGTTGCAGGTGTTCCGTGCGTTGCCGCTGCAGGCGTCGGCGACGAAGTGGAAGCTCGGGCAGGAGCTCCGGACGACGCTCGCCGTCGTCTGACAGCGCGCACCGGCGGCGACCGTGCCGACGAGCTTGCCGCTGGCCATGCGCTTGCAGCAGGGATGACGGTCGGCGGCGGGCGGTGTGCCGCAGTCCGACGCGCGCGCGATGCGAAGCACGCTGCCCTTGCACTCCTTCCGGATCCGGAACCGCCCGCCGACGGGCGTCCCGTCGCTTGCATCGTTCACGACCGCGCGGGCGCAGCGAACGAACGCCGCACGGTTCTTCGCCGACGTCGAGCCGTCGAACGACGCGCACGGGCACCCGTTCTCGATCGCGGCGCGGACG
The DNA here is from genome assembly GCA_035650535.1 of Acidimicrobiia bacterium. Lineage (GTDB taxonomy): Bacteria > Actinomycetota > Acidimicrobiia > IMCC26256 > PALSA-555 > DASRHL01. Next base: position 1,962 of record DASRHL010000282.1, on the reverse strand, counting down.
CCGCGGACGTCGGCGGCGTCCTGCGCCGCCGACCCGCCTTGCAGGCACCGGTCCGCGGCGCCGGCGACGGTCGGCGAGACGAGGAGGGCGGCGAGGAGCACGGCGCGGATTGTCGTCATGCGGGGCGCGTAGCCCGCCGCCGGTCCGAATGTCCAATATATTTTTGTGGCGCGATTGAGACGTTGAAGATATGAATCGCCCGCATGGAGCTGCGCCATCTGCGCTACTTCCTCGCCGTCGCCGAGGAGCTCCACTTCGGTCGCGCCGCGGCGCGCGTCGGCATCGCGCAGCCGCCGCTCAGCCAGCAGGTCCGCCAGCTCGAGGCGGAGATGGGCGTCGCGCTGCTCCACCGGACGAAGCGCCGCGTCGAGCTGACGCCCGCCGGCCGCGTCTTCCTCGACGACGTGCGCGCGGTGTTCGCGCAGACGGCGCGCGCGGTCGATCGCGCCCGGCGGACGAGCCGCGGCGAGCTGGGACGCCTCGAGATCGGGTTCGTCCCGTCGGCGGACCTCGACGTCCTCCCGCGCGTGCTGCGCGCGTGGCGGAGGCGGTTTCCGCGGGTCGACGTCGGTCTCCACCTGCTGCTCCCCGGCGCGCAGATCGACGCGCTGCGCGAGGGCCGGATCCACGTCGGCTTCCTGCGCCTGCCGGTGGAGGACGCGACGCTCGCCGTCGAGCCGATCCTGCGCGAGCCGCTCGTCGCCGTGCTCCCGGAGCGGCATCGGCTGGCGCGCCGGCGGCGGGTGGCGGTCGCCGAGCTGCAGGGCGAGGCGATGATCGTCTTCCCGCGCGACGTCGCGCCGGCGTACTACGACGTCTACATGAAGGCGCTCGCCGCGGACGGGGGCGCGTCGCGGGTGCTGCACCCGGGCAGCATGCAGACGAATCTCGGGCTCGTGTCGGCGGGCCTCGGCGTCAGCCTCATGCCGGCGTCGATCCGGAACCTCCGGCGCGCGGGCGTCGTCTACCGGCCGCTCGCGCCGCCGGCGCCGGTGGTGGAGATGGCGATCGCGTACCGGCGCGAGGAGCAGGCCCCCGTGGTGCCGGGGTTTCTCCGGATCGTGCGACGGGTCGTCGGACGGCGACTGTCGCACGGCGAAGAATAGGTGTCCGCCCGGACACGCAGGTGAGAAAGGCAGGAGTGACCGGGTTCCTTGACGGCGGGCATAGCACCCATGCTAGGTCGGCTTCCCGCATGAATGGCCCACCAGCGCCGGCACTTCGCGACCTTGTTCAAGAAACCCAGCAGCTCCTCGATTCAGGCGACGTCGACGGGGCGGTGGAGCGCCGAGATATTTTGGCTGCGGCGATCCCTTCGCTTCCGGAGGGCCACCTCGACCGCGTACGGGCGCAGGCGCTCGCCGCGTCGCTGTATCTCGTGCTCGTCCAACGCGCCAAGGCCGCCGAGGTTCTCGCCCCCTTCATTCGTGATGGCGTGCACGCAGAAGAGCAGCCGATTCGTGCGATCGCCGAGCGTGATCCCGCCATTGCGGCCGCCATCGCGAGTGCGGGTGCAGACGCTTTGTTCCGGATGCGATCGTACGACGACGCTGATCGACTCGTTAAACTCGCGCTCGAGCTGATAGGAACCCACCATGTGTCTGCGCTCGGCATCGAGGCCCGGCACCGCGCCATGCTTCACCTCCGGACGCTCGCTCGCGCTGGACGAATCGAATGGCGAACGGTCGCCAAGGGTGGACCCGCGCGGTCCCGGCTCGAGGCTTGCCTGCGCGAGCTAGACGGATATGCCGCCCGGCTCACCCACGAGCAGGCGAGCAGCGTGGAGGCGTTCGTTCTAGATATCTGGGCGGCGGTCGATTGGTCGTCGGGCCGTCACCACGAGGCCCGGGGGCGCATTTACCGAGCGATTACGCTGCTCGAGAGGCCGGGCATGAGGGACCGGTCGCGTCTTGCCCACGCCTATTATATTGCAGGAAAGATAGAGTCCAGCTTCGTGAACGA
>DASRHL010000281.1:0-9871 GCA_035650535.1 Acidimicrobiia bacterium | reverse complement strand
CGCCCCGCACCCCGGCCGCGGCGGGGACGGCGGCGCCCGCGGCGAGCGCGAGCGATCCCGACGCGGCGGCCACGACCGCGGCCACGAGGGCGCGCCACCGCAGCGGGCGCGGCGACGCGGGTCGCGTCGGTGCCTGCGCTGCGCCTTCCTGCCCCAAAGCCCGGCCCCCTGCCGCCGCCGGCGTCCCTCGCGGCATGGCCGCTACTCCTCGTGGTATCGGCCGAGAGAAATCCTACTCTCAGTGGCTACACTGGTGGTGTCGGCACGGAGGGCTCGAACGTTGAGCGCGCCGGCGCCGGCGCCGGGCGAGGGCACGGGGCACGAGGGCAGGGGCGTGGGGATGCCGGTGACGGCGGTCGTCGTGGGCAGCGGGGTACTGGGGCTCGTCATCGGCTCGTTCCTCAACGTGGTCGCGTGGCGCGTCCCGCGGGGCGAGTCGATCAACCGGCCGGGGTCGCACTGCCCAGTCTGCGAGACCCCTTTGCGACCAATCGACAACATCCCGGTGATTTCTTGGGTGTTGCTACGCGGCCACTGCCGCTCCTGCGGGACGGCGATCTCGCTGCGCTACCCGCTCGTCGAGCTCTCGGCGGGGACGTTGTTCGCGCTGCTCGGGCTTGCGATCGGCTGGTCGTGGACGCTGCTGCCGGCCTTCGCCGCCGCGGCGACGGCACTCGTCGCCGTCTTCATGGCCGGCGACCGGATCCGTACGTCGACCGGGCGTTCTCCCGACCCGGAAGGAGCAGGACGAAGGTGGTCCGGGCCCCGCTCGCGCGGGTGATCTCGCGCGAGCCGACCGGCTACTGCTCGGCGAGCTCCTGGCGGATCTGGCGGCGGAGGATCTTGCCGGTCGCGGTGTGGGGCAGCTCGTCGGCGAGCGCGACCACCTCCGGTGTCTTGATCGAGCCGAGGTGCTCGCGGGTCCACGCCTGCAGCTCCTCGACGTCGATGGTCGCGCCCGGCACGGGCGTCACCATCGCCGCGACCTTCTCGCCCCATTCCTCGTCGGGGAGGCCGACCACCGCGGCGTGGCCGACCGCGGGATGGCGGAGCAGCGTGTCCTCGATCTCGGCGGGCGACAGGTTCTCGCCGCCGCGGATGATCGTGTCGTCGCCGCGCCCCTCGACGAAGAGGTAGCCCTCGGCGTCGAGCCAGCCCCGGTCGCCGGTGTGGAGCCACCCGTCGCGGTCGCGTTGGGACTGCACGCCGACGTACTCACCCGAGACCTGCGCGCCGCGGATGCGGACCTCGCCCTTCTCGTTGGGCGCGCACTCGGCGCCGTCGTCGGCCACGACGATCACCTCGATCCCGGGCACCGGCCGGCCGACCGACGACAGCCGCGCCTTCACCGCCGGGTCGTCGCTCTCGTGCGCAGCCCGGTGGTCGTCGGGGCCGAGCACGCTCACGGTGCTGCTCGTCTCCGTCAACCCGTACGCGTTGACGAACCCCGTCGCAGGGAAGAGGTGCAGCGCCCGCTCGAGCACCGGCGCCGGGGTCCGCGCCCCGCCGTACGCGAGGTGGCGCAGCGTCGGCACCCGGAGCGATTCGTCGGCCTCCATGGCCGCGACGATCCGCGCCAGCATCGTCGGTACGACGAACGCGTGCGTGACCTGCTCGTCGCGCGCCGTCACGATCCAGTCCTCCGCCGTGAACCGGGGGAGCGGCACGATCCGGCGCCCCGCGTAGGTCGAGCTGAGGACGGCGGCGACGCCCGCGATGTGGAAGGGTGGCACGGCCAGGAGCACGGCCTCGTCGTCGCCGGCGGCCGCGAACTCGACGGTGTTGAAGATGTACGCGAGCAGTTGGTCGTGCGCGAGGACGGCGGCCTTCGGCGCCGCCGACGTGCCGCTCGTGAAGAGGAGGACGGCCGGGCGGTCGGGGTCGTCGGGGAAGGCGCGCAGCTCGCCCTCGGCAGCCGCGCCGGCGAGCCACGCCGTCTCGTCGTCGATCACGACCGCGGGCTGGAGGCGCTCGATCATCTCCTTGCGCACCGCGTCGGGCAGGCGGAAGTTGACCGGTGCGTAGCTCACCCCCGCCCACGCCGCGCCGAACAGGGCGACGGGCAGCACGGGGCCGTTGGGCAGGGTGAGCACGAGGCTCGTCGCCCCGGTGCCGTCGAGGCGGGCCGCCGCCGCCGACGCGGCCCGGCGCAGTCCCTCGTAGGTGATGCCGCCGTCGCGGCTGCCGATCGCGACCCGGTCGCCCAGGCCGTCGGCGGCCATGTCGAGCAGCATTGCAAGGTTCACGTGACGATCGACTCCGCGATCTCGAGGAGCCGCGTCTCGAGCTCTGCGCGCGGCACGACCTCGTCGACCAGGCCCCAGTCCCGGGCGATGGACGCCGGGATCGTACCGCCACGCAACAAGAGGGCGAGAAACCGCTGCCGGCCGGAGCGGCGGGGGATCGAGACCGTGCCGCCCGCCCCCGGGATCAGCCCGAGGCGCAGCTCGGGGAGCGCGATCCGGGTGTGGTCGGCGGCGACGACGCGCCCGGCGAACGCGGGGAGCTCGATGCCCGAGCCGACGGCCGCGCCGTGCAGCCCGACGACGAGCCGGGGCGCGAGCTGGGCGAAGCGCCAGGCGAGCGACCGGCCCAGGCGCACGGCGTGGGCGGCGACCGGGTCGGGGAACGTCCCGAACTCGTCGAGGTCGCCGCCTTCGCAGAACGACGCCCCCTCGCCGCGGACGACGACCGGCCCGGAGCGGCCGAGCTCGTCGGTGAGCGCGGCGTGCAGCTCGTCGCGCATGCGGACGTCGAGCGCGTTCCGGCGGCCCGGGCGGGTCAGCACGATCTCGGTCACGCGCCCCTCGCGCCGCACGCGGACGCGCGGCGCGGCGTCGGCTGCCGGGGGCGGTGCGGGTTCCTCCCGACTGGCGCGCCACGCGGCGAACTCGGGTCCGGACTGGAGCATGGAGTACGTGGCCGACTCGGCGACGAGCCCGGCCCACGTGTCGGCCGGCGCCGTCCGCACGAGCAGCGCCGCGGCGCACGAGGCGTGGGGCGCGGCCTCGAACGTGGCGACCGCGGCGTCGGCGTCCGCGGTGCGCTCGAACGCGACGTCGAACGCGGTGGCGACCTCGGGCGGGGCGCCGACCGCGGCGGTCAGTGCCGGGACGGACGCGAGGAAGCCGCGCGCGTCGTCGGGCAGACGGTCGGGCCAGGCGCCGTCGAAGCGCAGGAAGTCCGGTTCGCCCGCGACGTCCGCAATGGCGGCTTCGAGTGTGGCCGAACCCGCGGTCAGGAGCGTCGGATCGAGGTGGAGAACCGGCATGTGCGGTCCGACGCCCAGGACCGGGGAATCCGGAGCCGGCGCGTGGCGGGCCCGGCGCCTGCGGTCAGTCCGAAGAGGGGAGCGGCTTCGCCTGCGCCACTTCCATCGCCTGGCCGTGGCAGCTCAACTCGCCGTCGCCCGCCTTGGTCACGAGGACCGTCGCCTCGCACTGCGCGCACATGTACCGCTTGCCGAGGAGGTTCGCCATCGTGTCAGCCCTCTCGGGGCGCCATCGTCTGTCCGCAGCACCGGACCTCACCGTCGGTACCCTTGACCACGATGACTTCCGTCCCGCACTGCTCGCAGCGCATCCTGGTTCCCACTGCTGTCGGTGCCATGGCGTCAGACTATCTCCGTGGCTGACTGGCTCTCCGATCTGGAGTTCGAGGTCGTCGACGGCGTGGGCGTCGTGACGCTGTCGCGTCCCGAGCAGCGCAACGCGTTCAGCGCCCGCATGGGTGAGGAGCTCGGGTGGGCGTACTCGCGCTGCGACGCCGACGACGCGATCCGCGCCGTCGTCGTCACCGGCGCGGGCGACGCGTTCTGCGCGGGCGCCGACCTGACACCGGGCGGCGACACCTTCGCGGCGCCGGCGACGACCGACGGCAACGGCGAAGGGCCGGCCCGGCCGTTCAGCGCGTCGCCCATCCGGCCGCCCGCCTGGGAGGTCCGCAAGCCGGTGATCGCGGCCGTGAACGGTCACGCGATCGGGCTGGGCATGACGATCGCGCTGCAGTGCGACATCCGCATCATGGCGACCGGGGCGAAGTACGGGATCGTGCACGTGCGCCGGGGGGTGATCCCCGACGCCCAGTCGCACTGGACGGTGCCCCGGGCCGTGGGCTTCTCGCACGCCGCCGAGTTGATGCTCACGGGCCGGCACTTCACCGCCGAGGAGGCCGTCGCCATGGGCATGGCGTCACGGGCGCTCCCGCCCGAGGAGGTGTTGCCGGCGGCGATGGACGTCGCCCGCGACATCGCCGTCAACACGGCCCCGGTGTCCGTCGCGATCAGCAAGCGTCTCCTGTGGTCGGTGTCGTCGCTCGACCCGGCCGAGACCGAGTATCTCGAGACGCTCATGCACCACCACGTGATGGGACGTGAGGACGCGCGCGAAGGTGTGCTCGCGTTTCTCGAGCACCGTGACCCGAAGTGGACGATGTCGGTGACCGCCGACTGGCCGGAATGGCCCGAGTGGCCCGAGGACGCGCTGCCCTAGCGGACACGGGGCCCGAGCGGCCGCCGAGGTGTGAGGAGGGGGCCCGTGGGGGACCTCGACCGGCGGGTGGCGTGGGTCACCGGCGCGGGCAGTGGCATCGGAGCCGGGGTCGCGAGGCGTCTGGCCCAGGAGGGTGCGGGCGTCGGCGTCGTCGACCTCGACCGTGACCGCGCCGCCGACGTCGCCGACGAGATCGCCCGCCTCGGGGTGCCGGCGTACGCGTCCGGCTGCGACGTCGCGGACGTCGAGTCGGTCACCGAGGCCGCGGAAGCGCTGACGGGAGCCCTCGGCCCGGCCGACGTCCTCGTCAACTGCGCGGGCGTGGGCCTCGGCGCGCAGCCCGTCGCCACGCACGACGAGGCGCAGTGGCAGCGGGTGCTCGCGGTCAACCTGACCGGCGCGTTCCACGTCACGCGGGCAGTGCTCGGCGGCATGATCGAGCGCCGTTTCGGGCGGGTGGTGAACATCTCGTCGGGCAACGCGGTCCGCCCCTCGGCGGGCGCGTCGGCCTACGCGTCGTCGAAGGGCGGGCTCATCGCCTTCACGAAGGCGGTCGCGCTCGAAGGCGCGGAGTACGGGGTGACGGCGAACGTCGTCGCGCCCGGCCTCGTCGACACGGCGATGACCCGGCGGCTGATGCCGACCGACGAGGCGCTCGCCTACGCGGCGCGCGAGTCGCGGATCGCGAACCCGATGGGGGCGGTGCTCCGCCCCGCCGACGTCGCGCACGCGGTCGCCTTCTTCTGTTCGCCGGCGTCCGCGCTCATCACGGGCCAGACGCTGCACGTCAACGCCGGCGCGATCATGCCCTGACGCGGTACCGCCGGCGATCGACGACCGTCCGCCCGTCTCCGATCGGGAAGACCCGCAGCAGCTCCAGCTCGCCGTCGGGGCGGCCGGATCCGGGCACGACCACGGCGTGGCCGGCGACCGTGAGCGCGCCCGCCGGGGAGGCGAGCTCGTCGGCGACGGCGTGCCACGCGTGCGGGCGCACCTCGCGAACGGCGGCCGTGCACTCGTACCGATCGAGGTCGAGCCGGTCGAGGGCCTCGGCCGTCGCCTCGGGGATCGACCGGGCGGCGTCGAGGGGGGCTCCGCCGGGTCGGGCGAGGACGATCCCGTGGCCCTCGGCGACCGGGAAGGGCCGCACCGGGCCCGGGCCGGTGCGGTGGCCGCCGGGCCAGCCCGCGAACGGGCAGGCGAACGCGGCGGCCGCGTGCCGGCGCGGGGCGTCGCGCTCGGCGACGACGTACGGGTCGTGGTGGCGGCAGGTGTCGCCGAAGGCGCGGAGCACGCCGTCCTCACCGCGGACGACGAGGATCGCGACGCCCTCGGAGACGAGCGCCGCGAACATGCCGGGTTCGCGGACGTCGCCGGACAGCGCGGCGACGACGGGCCGATCGGCGAAGTCCGTCGTCGCCTGCTCCGCGCTCGCGTTCGCGTTCGCTCGCTGCGTGCCGCTCGCTCAGTCGCCGAGGCCGAGGACCCGGCGGGCGTTCTCGCGGAGGAACTTCGGCCACACGTGGTCGCGCAGCGGCAGGTTCGGGAGCTGCGAGAAGATCGTCTCGTACGACAGGCCGAACGGGAAGTAGCCGGCGTACATGACCTTGTCGGCGCCGCGCGTGTTCGCGTAGTCGATGATGGCCTTGGGGTAGTACTTCGGGGCGAACGCGCTCGTCGAGTAGTAGAGGTTCGGCCACTTGAGCATCAGCTTGACCGCCAGGGCCTCCCACGGCTCGCACCCGTGCCGCGTGACGATCGTCAGCTCGGGGAACTCGTAACAGACGCGGTCGAGCCGCTCGACGTGCTGCGGCGCGAACGGCACGCGCGGCCCGGGTACGCCCATGCACAGGAAGATCGGGATTCCCAGCTCCGCGCAGGTCGCGTAGATCGGGTACCAGGCGGCGTCGTCCGCCGGCCGCTGCGGGAACGTGCCCGAGGGCATGCCGCTCGCCGCCTTCACGCCCAACTCCTCGACCGCGTGGCGCAGCACGCGGAGGCCGGCGACGCCGGCGTTCGGGTCGACGTCGATGGAGCCGACGAACCGGTCGGGATGGTCGCGCACGGCGCCGAGCGCGAGGGGGCCGTCCGCCTTGACGCCGATCATCGCGACCTCGACGCCGTAGCGGTCCATCGCACCGAGGATCGCGTTCACCGGGTCCTCGGTGAAGCGCTCGTCGGGCAGGTTCTTGAACATGTAGGAGGCCGGGTGCTGGAACCCCTCGAGCGATTCTCGGTCCTTCAGCATGGGCCGGAACGCCTCGCGCCAGCTCATGTCGCCCGGCTCGGGCGGGAGGCCGACCATCAGGTCGACGATGCCGACGTCGGCGGGGAAGCCCATCGCTCAGTACCCCGCGGTCGGCTCGCCCGGTGCCGGGATGCCGAGGAGCTCCGCGGTCGCCCGCGTCACGGGGTTGTTGCGGGCGGTCTCCATCGACTGGGCCCGGTCGATGAGATCGAACTCGAAGAAGAGCTCGGCGAGGCGCATCATCACGACGGTGAAGCGTAGGCCCGCGAAGACCTCGTAGAACTCGAGGTCGCGCGCCTCACGCCCGCTCACGTTCTCGTAGTACGCGGTCATCTCCTCGCGGGTGGGGAACCCCTCCATGCGGGTGGCGAGCTGCGCCTCGTGGAAGAAGCGGTCGAGGAACAGCCACCAGCCGAGATCCATCATCGGGTCCGCGAGCGTCACCATCTCCCAGTCGACGACGGCGGCGACGCGGTAGTCGGGGCCGAAGAGCTGGTTGTTGATGCGCGCGTCGCCCCAGCAGAGGGTGATCTCGGGATCGTGGTCGGGCGCGTGCGCCCCGACCCACTCGAGGGCGGCAGTGCCGACCTCGGGCGGCTCGTTCCCGCCGATCGCCCAATCGAACGACGCCTCGTAGTAGCGGAGCTGCTGCTCGAAGCCGAGCTTCCCGTACTGCGGCTTGTCGAGGAAGTCGAGCCCGAGCCCGCGCCAGTCGACCGCGTGGATCTTCGCCAGCGCGTCGAGACCGCTCTCGACGAGGGTCCGGCGCTGCTCCGGCGTGGACTCCGAGAGCAACCAGCCTTCGTGCGTGTACGGCGGGCTGTCGCCCGGCGCGCGGCCGTGCACGTGGTCCATGACGAAGAACGGTGCGCCGAGCCAGGAGTCGTCCGCCTCGAACCATCGAACCGTCGGCACGGGAACGTCGGTGTGCGCACCGAGCGCCTTCAGCACCTGGTACTGGCTCTCGAAGTCGGCCTCGAGGAACACGGTGTGGGCGACCGGCTTCACCCGCACGACGAGCGGCTCGACGTGCTGCATCCCGCCCTGGCTCCACGACGCGTCGAACAGCAGCGTCTCGTTCGAGAACCCGGTCGACGCCGGGCCGCCGATCGGCCCGACCTCGACGTCCGTCGCGCCCGGCAGCTGCTCCGAGAGCCACTTGGCGAGGATGCCGCGGGCCTCCTCGAGGTTGCGCTGCTCGGGAATGGGCATGGCGTGCTCCTGTCGGTTCAGAAGAGGATGCCGGCGCCGCGCAGCTTCTCGACGTCGGCGGCGTCGAAGCCGAAACCGGCCAGCGCCGCCGCGGTCGACTCGCCCGGCCGCTCCGGCGGCGCCGGCGTCCCGAGGGGCGTCCGCGAGAAGCGGGGCGCGGGGGCCGGCTGCGGGACGCCCCGCAGCTCGACGAACGTCCCGCGCGCGCGGTTGTGGGGGTGCGTGGTCGCCTCGAGCGGCGTGAGCACGGGCGCGATGCACGCGTCGGCGCCGTCGGCCGCGGCGACCCACGCGTCGCGAGGACGCGTCCGGAAGACGGCGGCGAACCGTTCCTTCAGCGCCGGCCAGTTGCCGGGGTCGTCACGGTCGGGGAGCTCCTCGCCGTCGAGACCGAGCACGCGCAGCAGCGCGGCGTAGAACTGCGGCTCGATCGCGCCGACCGCGACCCATCGGCCGTCGCTCGTCTCGTACACCTCGTAGAACGGCGCGCCGGTGTCGAGCAGGTTCGTGCCGCGTTCGCCCCAGAAGCCGGACGCCCGCGCGCCGTAGAAGGGGGTGAGCATGAGCGCAGCGCCGTCGACCATCGCGGCGTCGATCACCTGCCCCCGGCCGGTGCGCTCGCGTTCGAACGCGGCCGCCGCGATGCCGAACGCGAGCAGCATGCCACCCCCCGCGAAGTCGCCGAGCACGTTGATCGGCGGCGTGGGCGGTTGCCCGGCGCGCCCGAGCGGCTCGAGCGCGCCGGCGAGCGCGATGTAGTCGATGTCGTGGCCCGCGGCGGGGGCGTACGGGCCTTCCTGGCCCCAGCCGGTGAGCCGGCCGTAGATGAGGCGCGGGTTGCGGGCGAGGCAGGCGTCGGGCCCGATGCCGAGCCGCTCGGCGACGCCGGGGCGGAACACCTCGAACATGGCGTCGGCGTGCTCGACGATCCGGAGGAAGGTCTCGGGGCCGTCCGCATGCTTGAGGTCGAGGCCGACGACGCGCTTGCCCCGGTGCATGGCGTTCGTCGCGGGCCGCGAGGGGTCGGTCGCGCGCGCGACCTCGATCCGGTCGACGCAGAGCACCTCGGCCCCGAGGTCCGCGAGCAGCATCCCGCAGAACGGCCCCGGTCCGAGCCCGACGAGCTCGACGACCCGCAGCCCGGTGAGTGGTCCCCCCATCCGGCGCTCGCTACCCGCCCGGTGCCGGGTCGTGCTCGACGGGCTTGAGGCGGTCGGGGTCGACGCGCACGAAGATGCCTTCGGCCTCGGCCGTGACCTGGCCGTCGACGACGGCGCGGGCGACGACGTGCGTGCGCCGCGGCTCGATGCGGTCGACGCGCGCCTCGTAGCGGACCTCGCGGTTGATCGGCGTACCGCGCCGGTACCGGACGGTCAGCGTGCCCGTGAGCGCGGGCCGCTTCGACGCGGTCGACGCCGCGCCCAGCACGATGTCGAACGCGGCCGCGAGCACGCCGCCGTGCACGCACCCCGGCGGACCCTCGTACGCGGGCCCGTACGTCGCCGTCGCCGCGACCACGCCGTCCGCATCGGGTGGGTACACGTGCACCGGCGGGGCGAGCGCGTTCGACGGCCCCGCGATGGGGTGGCTCTCGAAGACCTCCGCGAACGACTCGGGTGTGTGGACGATGCCCTGGGTGCCGTCGTAGCGGCTGGTCGGCGCGTGCGGCTCGAGCCGGTCGGCGAGGGCGCCGAGGGTCGTGGCCGCGTCGTCGAGGTCCGCGGACGGCGCGTCGGACGCGACGAGCGCCCGCAGCACCCGGCGGGCCGCGTCGGCGGCGCGCCGGCTGGCGGCGACCTGGGCCGTGGGCTCGCGGTCGTACAGCGAGTAGAAGGAAGGCGGGTCGGGGCGGGCGGTCATGCCTGATCGGGGGCCATGAGGAGAACGGATTCTAAACTGACCCGGTTTCGTCCCTCTCGGG
>DASRHL010000280.1:0-11645 GCA_035650535.1 Acidimicrobiia bacterium | reverse complement strand
CCTCGACGACCAGGCCTTCGAGAAGCGCCTCCTCCGCCGGGACGACCCGGCGCCGAGCGCCGAGCGCACCGCGTCGTTCACGCGCACCGAGAAGCGGCTGCAGGCGCTCGGACTGCTCGACCACGAGGTCGATCTCCACGCGGCGGCCCGCCGGGCGGTCGGGTCGGGCACGCTCGCGTTCTACGACCCGATCACCCGGGACGTCTCCGTGCGCGGGACGGACACCAGCACGCCGGCGACCCGGGTGACCCTGGCCCACGAGCTGACGCATGCATTGCAGGACCAGCACTTCGACCTGCGCCGGATGCAAGTCGCGGCCGCTCGTCACGGCAACTCGTCGGTCGTGAAGGCGATCATCGAAGGTGACGCGACGTACGTGCAGCACCAGTTCGTCTCGAAGCTGAGCGACGCGTCGCAACAGGCGTACGTGAGCACGGAAGCCGGCGAGGTCGCGCAGGCCCGCGCCCTCGACGTGCCGGAGGTCATCAAGGTCGAGCTCGGCGCGCCCTACGCGCTCGGCGAGGGACTGGTCGCCGCGGTACGCGCCGCGCAGGGTCGGCGGGGCGTCGACGCCCTGTTCCGCGATCCGCCCCGCTCCGAGCTCGCTCTCGTCGACCCCTCGACGCAGCTCCGGCACGTGCGCACGGTCGACGTGGCGACACCGAGGCTGGGGGCCGGCGAGACGCCGGACGGGCACGCGACCGACCTCGGCGCCTTCGGGCTCTACGAGCTCCTGACGAGCCGCCTTCCCGCGTCCGAAGCCATGGACGCGGCCGATCTGTGGCGAGGCGACCGGCTCGTGCAGTTCACCCGCGGCGGGCGCACCTGCGTCAAGGTCGACCTCGCCGGGGCGGACGCCCAGGGCTCGGCGACGATCCGCCACGCGTTGGAACGGTGGTCCGCCGCGTCACCCGAGACCGCTCCCGCGGTCGCAGCGACGGCCGGGCACGGGAACACCACGACCGAGCTCACGTCGTGCCAACCGGCGGGGGCGGGGGCGCCGATCGCGGCCGACGCGCTCCTCGACGCCACCAAGCTGCTGGCCGAACGCAACCTGCTCGCGCCCGAGCTGGCGGCCGTCGGCACACCGGACCGGGCCCGGTGCGTCGCCACCCGGCTGGTCGCCGACGCCGGCTTCCGCGGCATCCTCGACGACGCGGACGCCGGCCGCATCGCCCCGTCGGCAGCGCAGCAGCAGGTCCTCCTCCGCGTCGCGGGGCTGCGGGACCAGATCCTCGCGGCCTGCAGCTGACCTCGCGCTCGCCCGCGCCGCCGCGGCGTGACACGATCGGTCACCACGACCGGAGGTGTCCAATGGCCCGCACCGTCTTCACCAACGCCAACCTGGTCGACGGCGAGCACCCGGCGAAGCCGGGCGTGACCGTCGTCGTCGACGGCGAGCGCATCGCGTCCGTGGGTGTGGGCCAGGTGACCGAGACACGCCCCGACGACCGGGTCGTCGACCTCGGCGGCCGCACGCTCATGCCGGGCATGGTCACGTGCCACTACCACTCGACCTACCACGAGCTGGGCTCGTTCACCGCGCCGTACGGTCTCGAGGAGCCGCCGGCGATGCAGGCGTTGCGGGCCGCGAAGAACCTCGAGCTCGCGCTCATGTGCGGCTTCACCGGCGCGGTGGGCGCGGGGGCCGCCCACGAGATCGACGCGTCGATGAAGCGGGCCATCGACGCCGGCGTCGTCGTCGGACCGCGCTTCGTCCCCTCCGGCCGCGAGCTGAGCACGACGGGCCACGGGAACGACAACTCGCCCTACTACTGGGGCGTCGGCGCGCCGGGTGCGGCGCGTCTGTGCGACGGCCCGAGCGAGTTCCGCCACGCCGTCCGCGACGAGATCAAGCGCGGCGCCGAGATCATCAAGCTCTTCGTGACCGGCGGTCACGGGACGACCGCCCCGAAGGACCGCCTCGAGATGACCCGCGAGGAGCTCGTCGCCGCGGTCGAGACCGCGCACTCGCGCGACGCGCTGATCCGCGGCCACATCGCGAGCAAGGCCGGCATCCTCCTCGCGCTCGACGCGGGGATGGACGTCATCGACCACGCCGACGACCTCGACGCGGAGTGCATCGACCGCGCCGCCGAGCAGGGCACGTTCATCGCGCCCAGCATCTACTTCCCCTCCGCGTTCCTGGAGCAGATGGGCGGGCGCGGCCTCGGTTTCACCGATTCGATCAAGGCCGACCTCGAGCACATGTACGAGGTGCTCCCGCTCGCGAACGCGGCGGGCGTCAAGCTCGTGGTCGGCGACGACTACGGCGCCGTCGGCTTCCCGCACGGTCGGTACGCGCACGAGCTCGAGGTCTACGTGCGCGACGCGGGGATCCCCGCGCTCGAGGTCATCCGCTGGGCGACGAAGCACGGTGCCGAGCTGATGCGGCGGGGCGACGAGCTGGGCACCGTCGCCGAGGGCAAGCTCGCGGACCTCGTGGTGGTCGACGGCGACCCGCTCGACGACATCACGGTCCTGCAGGACCGCGACCGGATCCTGGCCGTGATGAAGGGCGGCGAGTTCTTCAAGGACGCCATTCCCGCCGCCGCTCCCGAGGGTTAGCCTGAAGGCGTCCGTCCGCGGGCGTCTCGCCAGGAGGTCACGGCGATGACCCAACGCACGCCGGGTGCCGGCAACGGCTCGACCCCCAGCTCCACCGGCGACGGCACGACCGGCGATCGCGCCCGACTCCGCCCGATCGAGCGGTGCGTGCTCTCGCTCGGCGAGCGCGGCTTCCCCGACGACGAGATCGGTCGCCGCCTCCACCGCAGCGCGGGGTACGCCGACCGGGTCCGCCGCTGGGCCGAGGTACCGCGGTCGGGCACCCGCCACGCCGAGCAGCCGCTCCGGCCGATCGAGCGGTGCATCCTGCGCTGGCGTGAGCGGGGCGAGGACTACATCGACGTCGCGGCCCGCTTCCATCGCAGCCCCGCCTTCGTCGAGTTCGTCGAGGAGCTCGCCGAGTACAAGCTGTCGCGTTAGGGCCCGGCTCCGAGCCCCGCGAGCTCCGCGCGCACGGCGTCGATGCGGGCCCCGAGGTCGACGACCTCGCGCTCGACGGCGCCTCCCGGTGCCCGGGCGAACACGAACACGCACCGGGCGACCCGCCGGCCCAGCACCGACTCGAGCGCGAGCGCGTACGCCGCACCCTGCACCGAGTAGCGCGCGAGCGCGGCGTCGAGCTCCTCGCCGCCGCCGCCGTCGGGCGCGCGGACGCCGTCGGTCTTCCAGTCGACGACGACGAGGTCGCCGTCGGGCTGCTCGACGAGGAGGTCGACGAAGCCCTCGAGCAGCACGCCGCCCACCTCGGTCGCCACCGGCACCTCCCGCCAGGCGCGCCAGCCGCCCTCGACCGCGGCGCGCACGACCGGCGCCGCGAGCGCGCTCTCGGCGAGCCGGCGGATCTCGCCCTCCCGCTCCGGGACGCCCTCGGCGAGCGCCTGCGCCCGGGCGGTGGGCCCGAGCCCCGCGCCCGAGGACAGCGCGACCGTCTGCAGGACGGCGTGCACGGCCCGCCCGACCGCGGTACCGGCCCGGCCCCGCCGCCACGCCGGCCGGTCGTCGGCCGGCTCGTCCTTGGCGAGGCCGGGATCGTCGACCGCCCCGCCCTCGGGCCCCGCGGCGCGTGCGGCGATCGAGGTCGCCGCCACCGACGCGGGCCGGGCCGCGGCGGCGAGGACACGGGCTCGTTCCTCGGACCACCGGTCGCGGGCCGGGAGGGCGGGATCGACGGGCCGGCGCACCCGGACGCGGGCGTCGGCATCCGCCTCCGGCCATGACGCCCCCTCGTCGGTGGCCGCGGCGTCGAGCGCGACGGCGGGCGCCCCGTCGAGGATGGCGGCGATCGACGCCGCGTGGCAGGGCTGACCGGTCTTGCGGTGCAGGCTCACGAGCAGATGGTCGCGGGCACGGGTCATGCCGACGTACAGCAGCCGGAGGCGCTCGGCCTCGTCGTGGAGCCGCTCGTCGCGCTCGAGCTCGGCGTAGCGGGCCGTCTCGACCACCGAGCCCGACGACTTCGTGCCGATGGTGAACTCGGGCCCGTCGTCGCCCCAGAGCACCTTGGAGCGGCGGCTCGGCGGGCGCGTGTTGAGCCCCGCGAGCACGACGATCGGGAACTCGAGACCCTTGGCGCCGTGCACCGTGAGGATGCGCAGCGCGTCGTCGTCCGGTTCGGGCGCCACCGACTCGATGACCCGAGCCCGCTCGTCGGCCTGGTGCTGCACCCACTCGACGAAGGCCCGCAGCCCCGCCTCGCCGGCGTCGTCCCACGCCCGGGCCTGGTCGAGCAGGAAGCGGATGCGGCGCCAGTGGTCACGGGCCCGGCGACGGGCCGTCGCCAGCTCCAGCAGGTGGAGCTCGCGCACGACCGCCTCGACCGTCTCGCTCACCGTCCGCCACCAGCGTTGCGACCAGAGCCCGTGCAGGCGGGCCAGCCCGGCGACGACCGGGTGGGCGTCGCCGAGTGACTCGGGTGCGGCTCGGCGGTAGTCCCAACGGCCGCCGGCCTCCGCGAACTCGACCAGCGCGGCGTCGGAGCAGCCGAACCCGGGCGAGCGCAGCGCCGCGACGACCGCGATCTCGTCGGTGGGGTCGTCGACTGCGCCGAGGACGGACACGAGGTCGCGTACCTCGGCCGTGGAGAAGACGAGGGACTGGCTCTCGACGCGCACGGGTACGTCGGCCCGCTCGAGGGCGTCCTCGAGGTCGGGGAGGACCGTGCGCGAGGGGATGAGCAACGCGACGTCGCGGTAGCGCGCCGGGTGCACGGCTCCGGTGACGGGGTCGACGACGGGCCAGCGCTCGCGTTTGATCCGCCGCACGACCTCGGCGACCTCGCGTGCCTCGCGTGCCCGGACCGTGGCGATCGGGGCGTCGTCCTCGTCGCCGAAGAGCAGGACCGGCGGCCGGCCGGCGAGCGCTTCGCGCGCGGCCTCGAGATGGACGTGCGCGGCCTGGATCCCGATCGACTCCTCGAACAACGCGTCGAAGACGTGGTTGACGAACGCGAGGACGCCCGGCACCGACCGGAAGTTCTGCACGAGCGCCTGCGCCTCGAGGCCGAGCTCGCGCTGCGCGGCGTGGTAGACGCCCAGATCGGCCCGACGGAAGCGGTAGATGGACTGCTTCGGGTCGCCGACCACGACGAGCGCGCCCGGCTCGACCGTGACCTCCGTCCACGGTTTGTCGCCGGCGTCGCTGTCGCGCGTCGCGAGGAGGACGGCGATCTCGATCTGCAGCGGATCGGTGTCCTGGAACTCGTCGAGCAGAAGCGTCGGATAGCGCCGGGCCACCGCGGCGCGCACCGACGGATCGGACCGGAGCACGTCGTGCGCGAGCACGAGCAGGTCGTGGAACTCGAGCCGGCCTCCCCGCCGCCGTTCGTCGGCGTAGCCGCGGACGAACGCCTCGGCCCGCGACGTGAGCACGGCGAGCACGGCGCGACGTTGCTCGTCGAGGAGCGCGGTGCGCTGCTCCTGCGCGGTCTCGAGCGCGCGCTTCACGTCGTCGATCGCGCCCGCCCAGTTCGCCTTCTTGCCGTGCGGGAACGTGAGCTTCGTGGGCTCGCCCCGGTCGAGCCACTCGAGCAGGTCGAGCCGGTCGGTCGCCCCTGCGAGAGCGTGACGGAAGCCGGCGACGCGGTCGAGGTGGCATGCGAGCTTGTCCTCGTCGTCGCAACAGACGGAGCGCAGGGCCAGCGCCTCGTCGAGCGCCGCGACGACCGGCGACGCGTCGAGCGGCGGGAGCGACCCGGGATCCGTGGGACGGAGGTGGATCCGGTCGTAGCTCTCGTGGAGCGCGCGCGCGACGTCGTGGAGCATGTCGACGCGCAGCCCGAGCAGCAGCGCCGTGAGCAGAACCGGTTCGAGGTCCGTGTCGTCGAAGAGCGCGTCGACGAACGCGGCCCAATGCTGCTCGAAGGCGATGCGCGCCGTGATCTCGTCGAGCAGCTCGAAGCCGGGGGGCAGGCCCGCCTCGAGCGGGTGCTCGCTGAGGATCCGGAACGCGAAGCCGTGCAGGGTGCTGAGTGCCGCCTCGTCGACCTGCTCGAGCGCGGCCCGGCACCGGGCCTGCTCCGCCGCCGACGGCGCCGGGTCTCCCCGGCCCGCCGCCACGGCCTCGAGCCCGGCCCGGATGCGGTCGCGGAGCTCCGATGCCGCCGCCTCGGTGAAGGTGATCGCGGCGAGCTCGCGCAGCTCCAGCACGCCCGACATGACGAGCGCGACGACCCGGTCGACCAGCGCCCGGGTCTTGCCCGTGCCGGCGCCGGCCTCGACGAACAGGCTCGCCTCGTGCGACGAGCGGATCCGCGCCCGGGCCTCGTGGTCGACCGTGGTCACCGCGGTCACCGCGGTGCCTCTCCGGCGCCTGCGCTCGGCGCGACCGCCTCGTCGGTCTCACCGCTCGCCGTCAACCGCCGGAAGGGTTCGACGGCGGGCGCGTCGGCCTTGCGCTCCCAGGCCGCCTCGCGATCGACCGGGCACAGGCGGTCGAACTCGCAGCGGTCGCAGTTCTTGAACGTGTCGCGGCCCTGCCAGGGGTTCCAGGCGCGGTCGCCGGGATACGCGGGGAAGCACCCGTGGGTCACGCCGTCGTCGATGATCGCGAGCGTCTCGACGAAACGCCCCCGGCATTCGTCGGCCGCGTAGCCGACCAGTGCGTCGTCGGGATCGACGGCCGTGAACCAGTAGTAGGCGTGGGCGTCGGCGACGCCGTGATGCTGCTCCGCCGCGAGCGCGTAGACCGGGAGCTGCAGCTTCGTGCCCCCGGCGACGGGGTCGCCGGCACGTACCGCCTCGTAGGGACGGGGCGACCCCGTCTTGTAGTCGTAGACCACGACGCGGCGACCGTCGGGCGAGCGGTCGACCCGGTCGATGCGCCCCCGGAAGCGCAGCTCGCGACCGCCCGGGAGCGTCACCGAGACCGGCGGCGCGCCGTCGATCCCGAACGCCAGCTCGAGGCCGTCGACGTCGGGCACGACGCCGAGCGCGGCCCGGATGCGGGCGTCCGCCTCGAGGAACCGCTCGACCGTCGCGTCGATCCGGCGGCGGGCGAGCTGCCACGGCACCGAGCGGCCGGTGATGCCCCGCCGTTCCGCGTCGGCGCAGTGGGCCGCCGTGATCTCCCGGAGTCGGGCGCGGTCGGCCGCGTCCCACGGTTCGTCGGGGCTCCGGCGGGGCCGGGCCGTCCGTACGAAGTCCTCGAGGATGGCGTGCACCAACGAACCCTCGTCGAGCGCGCTGATCGTCTCGGTCTCCTCGGGGCGGGGTCGGTCGCGCAGGCGCAGGACGCTGCCGAGCAGGTAGTGGAAGGGGCAGGTCGCCCACGTCTCCAGCGAGGTCGGCGACACGACGCGCGCCGATCCCTCGTCGGCGCGGACGAAGACGTGCCCGTCGTAGGCGGTCAGATCGGCCGACGCCCGCGCGAAGACGCTCGCGAACCCGGGCCGCAGCCGGCCCGCCGCGAGCGGATGGTCGGCGATCGGTTCGTGCCGGTCGAGCCACGACAGCAGGCTGCGGAGGTCGTACTCGACGGGCGAGCCGGGCTCGGCGTCGCTGCCGACCCCCTGCTCGAAGGACGCGACGACCTCGAGCCAGGGCTCGGGTTCGTCGGCGTCGCGCAGGCCCTCCGCGGTGATCTCGGACCCGCGGAGAGCCTGCGCGGTCTCGAGCAGCCAGCGCGAGGGCAGCAGCCGGCGCTGGGCGCGGGCGTCGGCGCGGGCGAAGCAGAGGACGCGCCGCGGCGCCGACGCGAGCGCGGCGAGGTACTCGTGGCGCTCCTCGGCCCGACGGTCGCGGTGCTGCGCCAGGCCCTCGACCTTCCGCCGGTCGCGGTCGGGGAGCAGTGGGTCTTCGCGGCCGCGGGGCGGGAAGGCTCCCTCGACCGCGCCGAGCACGTAGACCACGTCGAAGTCGCCGGCGTACGCCTGCCGCAGCGCGCCCACGAAGACACCGCTGCCGAAGCGGCCGGCGCGCGCCGCGGGGACGTCGAGCGCGTCGACCACGGCGCGCCGGAACCGGCCGAGGTCGACCGGGGCACCGAACTCGTCGAGCGTGTGCAGCCGCGCCAGCTCGGCCCGGGCCTGGCGGGCCGACTCGAGCTCGGCCTCCGGCCAGGCCCGCCACCCGTGCTCCGGGCCGAGGTAGCGGTCGAGCAGCCCCGTGGCCCACGCCGTGAGCGCCCGCCACGACGGCGGGTCGGGCGGGCGGACCTGCTCGACGAGATCGGCCACGAACGCCTCGAGCCGGCGCACGGTCTCGAGGTCGCGTGCGATCGCGCGCCGGCGCCAGTCGGGAGCGTCGGCGCGCGCGGGGTCGTGCAGCTGCTCCTCGATCGTGCGCGCGAGCCGCGCGAGCCGGTCGCGCCACTGGTCGGCGCCGCCGACGACGCCGGCCTCTCGGGACACGACGTCGAAGCGGGCCGCGTCGACGGGGCGCGCGTCGCCCGGGTCGAGGATGGGGCCCGAAGCGAGCCACGCCGCGACCGCGTCACGTGCGAAGTCGTGCTCGGCGAGATCGAGCAGGCCGCGCAGGACGCGCCCGACCGTCGTGTCGGCGAGCCGGCGCGGCGTCGCGCCGTTCCACTCGATGCCGGCGGCGCCGAGGACCTCGGGCACGAGCCGTCCGTACGGCTGCTCGACGCGCGCCAGCACGGCGATGCGGTGCAACGGGACACCGCGACGCGCGTGCTCGACGATGCGCCGCGCCACTGCCCGCACCTCGTCCTCCGGGTCGGGGGCCGAGAGGACCTCCGTGCCGAGCGGCGGCTCCGCCGACGAGAGGCTGAAGAGGTCGGCGGGGGGGTCGGTCGCGACCGGCGGCCCGAGTGCGGGGGAGAGGCGCGCGGCCAACCGGTTGGGGATCGCGTCGTCGACGGACGGGTCGCCCGTGAGCCCGAGGACGACGGTCACCCGCTCGACGGCCGCCAGCGCCCGCACCAGCGCCTCCTCGGCCGGCGAGAGGGCGGGGGGGAGGTGCACGACCACGTGCCCGACGTCGGCGAGGCACCTGGGTTCGCGCGTGACCGCCTCGGCCGCGGCGAACGCGAGGTCGGCCTCGTCGTAGTGCTCGCGCGTCCGGCTGCGGAACCCGTCGTAGAGGGCGACGATCGTCGCGGCCATGCCGCCCAGACCCGCGAGCGCCGCGCGTGCCGCGTCCGGCGCGTCGCGCAGGTCGCGGAACGTCGCGGCCAGGGCCCGTTCGGTGGACGGATGGTCGGCCACGGCGGCGAGGGGCCCGGGGTGGGCGGCGAGCGTCGCGTAGACGGCCTCGCCGGCGAGCGGCCCCGCGAGCGGCCGGCGCCGGGCGGCGGCGAGGTCGGGCGCGCCGAGCAGCTCGGCGACCCGGGCCAGCGCGGTGAACCGGACGTTGACCAGGCCGGCCCGCCGGCCGAGGGCCCGCCGCAGCGCCAGGCCGGCGTAGGTCGAGGGGACGGCGACCGTCACCGGCGCGAGCGGGTCGCCGGCCTTGGCCGCCTCGACGGCGTCCCACAGCGCGGCCCGCGCGGCGTTCCCGTGCGGTGCGAGCAGCAGGCGCGGTCCCATCGCCCGGAGGCTACCGACGGGGTGTGACAGGCACCGCGAGGTGCCTCGCCGGGGCGGGCCCGGAGGGCCCGCGCACCGAATCCCGGGGCCGGCTGTGCCAGCATGGGCGTTCCGATGCAGACGCTCTGGAGATCCTTCCGCGGCTTCGTGATCACCGTCGTGCTCGGCGGCGTCGCCGTCGGGGCATGCCTGGCGGCGCTCATCCCGGGGGTGTCGACGCTGTGGAACTCCAACGCGTACACGACCCCGGCGGTGTCGAACCTCCGAAAGCTCGACCAGCGCTCGACGATCTACGACGCGGCGGGGAACCCGATCGGCGTCCTCGGGCTCCAGAACCGCGAGGCCGTGCCGTTGTCGGAGGTGCCGACCGTCCTCGTCAACGCGGTGATCGCGACGGAGGACAGGACCTTCTGGAAGAACGACGGCATCGACCTGGCATCGGTGTTCCGGGCGGCGCTGAAGAACTTCACGTCGGGGAAGATCGAGCAGGGTGGCTCGACGATCACCCAGCAGCTCGTGAAGAACCGCATCCTCTCGAGCAAGCGCGACCTGAACCGCAAGATCAAGGAGATCATGCTCGCGCTCCGCCTCAACAAGGTGTACTCGAAGAACGAGATCCTCGAGCAGTACCTCAACACCGTCTACTTCGGGGAAGGTTCCTACGGCGTGAAGTCCGCGGCCGAGCGGTTCTTCCGGACCGGCACGCCCGTCTTCTACACCGACGGCGATCTCTCCAAGCTCACGCTCGGTCAGGCTGCGCTGCTCGCCGGTCTCATCAACAACCCGACCGGCAACGACCCGTTCACGAACCCCGCGGCCGCGCAGGCCCGCCGCCAGTTCGTGCTGGAGCAGATGCAGAAGGAGAAGTACATCACCGCGGCCCAGGCGGCGGCCGCGAACGCCGAGCCCCTGCCCGACCCGACGATGCGGCCGAAGGACGACCTCCGGCCGCGCGACGCGTGGACGCAGCAGGTGCAGGACAGCCTGATCAACGACCCGCGCTACGCCGCGGCACTGGGGCCCACGCCGCAGGCCCGGAGTGACGCGGTGCTCAAGGGTGGCCTGAAGATCTACGCGACCCTCGACGAGAACGCGCAGCAGAACGCGCAGAACGCGATCAACTCCGTGATCGGGGGCGTGCACGACACCGGGCTCACGTCGTCGCTCGTCGCCATGGACCCGAACACGGGCGCGGTCAAGGCCATGATTCCCGGCACGAACTTCGCGACGAGCCAGTACAACATCGCGACGCACCCGTACGGCCTGCAGATGGGTTCGACCTGGAAGGTCATGACCCTGGCTGCGGCGCTCAATGCGGGTTTCTCACCGAACGACAGCGTCTCGGGCGACTCGCCGTGCTCGTTCAAGGGTTACGGCCAGACGTCGAACGCGGGCGAAGGTGAAGGCGGTTCGATGTCGATCCGGACGGCCATCAAGGATTCCGTCAACTGCGCGTTCGCGCGCATCGAGCTGGCGGTCGGGATCAACAACGTGATCTCCATGGCGACCAAGATGGGGATCAACCCCAACCGGCCGTCGACCCCGGGCATCCATCTGGATCCGGTGCTGACGCTCACGCTGGGCACGATCATCGCCACGCCGGTCGAGATGGCGACGGTCATGTCGACGGTCGCCAGCGGTGGTGTCCACCACTCGCCCTACTTCGTGCAGAAGATCGTCGGGCCCGACGGCAACACCATCTTCGAGCAGAGCCCCAACGGTGACCGGGTCCTCTCGCAGGACGTCGCCAACTGCGAGATGAATCTCCTCCACAACGTGATCACGAGCGGTACCGGGAACCCGAATGCGGTGCTCGCCAACAACCGCCCGGCGTTCGGCAAGACGGGCACGACCGACAACAAGGCGAACGCGGCGTTCTACGGCGGGACGCCAGGCCAGCTCGTGGCGTTCGTCTGGTACGGCAACAAGGACTCGAACACGAGCTACGCCGGCTTCGGAGGCCAGATCCCGGCACGGATCTGGAAGACGTTCATGGATGCGCAACTGGCGGGCGCCCCGGCCGTCGACCTCCCGGCGCCCGGGCCGGTCTGCAGCCGGCCCGGGTCCGCGATCTCCGACAGCGGGCGCAACGCGG
>DASRHL010000279.1:0-5440 GCA_035650535.1 Acidimicrobiia bacterium | reverse complement strand
GTACGCCGGCGTGTCGGTGCTGCTCGTCGCGAACGTCTTCCGGAGTGTCGGCGTCGACTACCGCCTCGTCGCGGTCGGTGCGCTGCTCCCGCTCGTGGTCGACCTGCCGGCGGGTCACCGTGCGTTCGGTCACACGCTCGCGTTCGCCGTCGTCCTGCTCGTCGCCGTCATGCTGCTCACGATCGGACGGCCGCGCCTGTTGCGGCGCCGCCTCCTCTGCGTGCCGATCGGCGTCTTCTTCGGCCTCGTCCTCTCGGGCGCGTGGAGCGGCGACGGCTTCTGGTGGCCGGTCACCGGGTGGGATCACGCCGGGTTGCTGCCCGTGTGGTGGGGAGTCGTCCTCGAGGAGCTGGCCGGGCTCGTCGCATGCTGGTGGGTCGTCGGCCAGTTCGACCTGTACCTGCCCGAGCCCCGCCGCGAGTTCTGGCGCAGCGGCCGCCTCAAGGCCGTGAGCCCGTGAGCGTGCTCGTGTTCGCCCGGCACGGCGAGACGGACGCCAACGCGAACGGGCTGCTGCTCGGGCGGCTCGACCCGCCGCTGAACGAGCGGGGCCGTGCCCAGGCCGAGGCGCTGGCCCGCGCGTTCGGGGCCGGCGCGCGCCCGGCCGTCGTCGCGACGAGCCCGCTGGCGCGGACGCGGGCCACGGCCGAGGCGATCGCGGCGGCGTGCGGTGTCGAGGTCGAGGTCGACGAGCGGCTCGTCGAGGTCGACTACGGCGTGTGGGACGGCCACCCCTTCGGTGCGCTCCCGGTGGAGCTCGTGCGGAAATGGCGGTCCGACCCTGCCTTCACCCCCGAGGGTGGGGAGAGCCTCGCCGACGTGCGGGCGCGCATGGCCCGCTGCGCGTCCGATCTGCTCGAGCGGGCCGCCGAGGCGGGAGCGCCGGTGGTGGCGGTGAGCCACGTCTCGCCCATCAAGGCCGCCGTGCTCTGGGCCCTCGCGCTCGACGACACGTTCGCGTGGCGGCTCCGCCTCGACGTGGCGTCGATCACACGGCTCACGCCGGGGCCGGACGGCCCGGTGCTCCTCACGTTCAACGAGACCGGGCACCTCCGGTAGATGGCTGCCGACCCGCGGGAGCTGCTCGACAGCCTGCCCGAGATCGTGCTCGTCGTCGACGAGGACGGTGTGGTGCGCGACGGGAACGCGACCGTCACCACGGCCCTCGGCTACACACGCGACGAGTTCATCGGCCGCCCGGCGGGCGAGTTCGTGCATCCCGACGACGTCGCGTACGCGCTCCAGTGCCTGCAGTCGCGCCTGGCGAGCCCGGGGCCCGGGCTGCCGGTCGAGTTCCGCGTGGTGACGAAGGCGGGCGAGATCCGGCTCTGCGAGGTCGTCGGCGTCGACCGGCGCGACGTGGCGGGCGTCCGCGGCGTCGTCACGTCGATCCGCGACGTGACGCGCCGGGCCGCGCTGGCCGACAGCCCGGAACGCCTGCGGGCGCTCGTGAACAACTCGTCCGACCTGACGTTGCTCGTCGACGATGACGGGGTCATCTGCTACTCGAGCCAGGCGATGTGCCGGCTCCTCGGCCACGACCCCGACAAGCTCGTCGGGACGCCGTGCACGGACCTGTTCCACCCCAACGACGCGACCGACGCCGCCCGGCGCCTGTCGGCGCTGGTGCACGAGCCCGGGCGGGCGGCGAGCTGGCGCGCCCGTCTCGTCGACGCCGGCGGGGCCGTCCGCCTGTTCGAGCACAGCGTCGTCAACCACCTCGACGATCCGACGATCCGCGGGATCATCCTGACCGGCCGCGACATCTCGGCGTTGCGCGACGCCGAGGAGCGCTTCCGCGACGTGTTCGACCACGCGCCGATCGGCATGGCGCTGCTCGACGCCGAGCGCCGCTTCGTGCAGGTGAACGTCGCGTTGACCCGTCTGGTCGGCGCCGACGCCGCGTGGTTGCTCGGTTCGACGCTCGACCGGGTCGTGGAGCCGGGCGAGCGTGTCTCCGACCTGACGCTCGCGTTCGACGATCCGGGCGGCGTGCTCGGCAGCGACCACACGCAGGTGGAGCGGCGGCTGGTGCGCGCCGACGGCCGGACGCTCTGGGTGCGACTCGGGCTCTCGGTGATGCGCGGGGCCGACGGCGACGTCGACCACGTGATCGCGCACTTCGAGGACGTCACCGCCCGGAAGGAGGTGGAACGACTCCTCCGAGACCAGAACGAGCGGCTCAGCTTCCAGGCGAACTACGACTCGCTGACCGGGCTGCCCAACCGGACACTCTTCGAGCGCACGCTCGAGCGTCTGGCCGACGGCCCGGAGCGGCGGGTGGCCGTCCTCTTCTGCGACCTCGACGGCTTCAAGGTCGTGAACGACAACTTCGGGCACGACGCAGGCGACACCGTGCTCGTCGAGATGGCGATGCGCCTCCGGGGCGCCGTGCGCGACAGCGACACGGTCGCCCGCTACGGAGGCGACGAGTTCGTCGTGCTCTGCCTCGGCGACGTCGACCCCGGTGGCCTCGCCGCGCTCGCCGACCGGATCGACACGACGGTGCGCGAGCCGGTCCGGCTCGACCGGGGCGCGGCGTCGCTCGGCGTGTCCGTCGGCATCGCGGAGGCGTGGACCACCGACGACGACCTCGGCCTCATCACGCTGCGCGCCGACCGCGCCATGTACCGCGCCAAGAGCGCCGGCAAGGGCCAGTACGCGTTCGACTTCTAGATCTCGTCAGCCGCTGACCGGGATGCGCGTCCGGCGGGCGGGGCGGGCGTGGGCGCCGTCGGCGTCGACCACGAAGCGACCCTCGCCCGGCCCGTCGGCGACGGGCATGCCCAGGGCGTCGAGCAGCGCGAGATCGTCGGCGGCGGCGCGCCCGGTCGTCGTGAGGTAGTTGCCCACGATCAGGGCGTTCGCGCCTGCCAGCAGGCCCATGGCCTGCAGCTCGCCGAGGACCTTCTCGCGGCCGCCGGCGAGCCGCAGCCATGCGGACGGCAGGACCAGCCGGAACAGCGCGATCGCCTGGAGCGCCTCACGTGGCGGGAGCAGCGCCTGGTCGCCGAGCGGTGTGCCGGGCCGCGGGTCGAGCAGGTTGATCGGCACCTCGCACGGCTCGAGCTCGGCCAGCTCGAACGCGAAGTCGATCCGTTCGGCGAGGGTCTCGCCCATCCCGAGGATGCCGCCGCAGCACAGCTCCATCCCCGCGTCGATCGCCCGGCGGGCCGTCTCGACGCGCTCGTCGTAGGTGTGCGTCGTGCAGATCCGCGGGAAGACGCTGCGGCTCGCCTCGAGGTTGTGGTTGTAACGCCGGACGCCCGCCCCGGCGAGCCGCTGCGCCTGCTCGGTGGTCAGGAGCCCGAGCGAGCACGCCACCTCCAGGCCCGTCTCGTCACGGACGGCGTGCACGGCGTCGATGACCTTGGTGAGCAGGCGCTCCTCGGGCCCGCGGACGGCGACGACGATGCAGAACTGCGTCGCGCCGGCGGCGCGCGTCGCGCGGGCGGCGGCGAGGACCTCGTCGAGGTCGAGGAACGGGTACACGTCGACGTCGGTGTGGTGGCGCGCCGACTGCGAGCAGAACGCGCAGTCCTCGGGGCAGGCGCCCGACTTGGCGTTGATGAGGCTCTCGAGCTCGACCTCGGGCCCGCAGTACGCGAGCCGGACGCGGTGGGCGAGCGCGATCAGGTCGGGCAGCGTGTCGAGCGGCAGCTCCGCCACGGCGTCGACCTCGGGCCGGGTGAGCGGGCGACGCTCCTCCAGCAGGGCGCGCTCGGCGACGGCGAGGGGAGAGGCGTCGGGCATGCGCGCAGGTTAGTGGGGCGGCTGCGCTCCTAAGGTCCTCGGCGTGTGGCGGACGGTGCGCTCCGGTGGGATCGAGCGGGGGTACCTGCTCGCGCTGCCCGAGGACCGCGACCCGGCCCGGCCGTCGCCCCTCGTCCTCGAGTTCCACGGACTGACCTCGAACGCCGCGCAGCAGGCGGAGTACAGCGGGCTGGCGGCCGTGGCGACCGCCCGCGGCTTCGTCGTCGCGACCGCGCAGGGCTCGGGGCGAGTGCCGCACTGGAACTACCCGGGCATGCCCGGCGTCGACGACGTCGCCTTCGTCGACGATCTGGTCGACGCGATCGCCGACGAGGTACGGATCGACGACCGGCGCATCTTCGCAGCCGGCATCTCGAACGGCGCCGGACTCGTCATGAGCATGGTCAGCCGCGTCCGGCGCCCCCTGGCCGGTGTCGCCGCCGTCGCCGGGGCGAACATCGCCCGTGCGGGCCCGCGGGGCGTCGCCGTGCTCGCCTTCCACGGGACGGCCGACCCGCTCGTCCCGTACGCGGGCGGCCGGTACTTCCAAGGTCTCGGCGGCCCCGGCGGCGGACAGGGGCGGACGGGCGGCGGCCCGGTCCGACGCCGCCTCCGCGCCCGGCTGGCCGCGCGCGCCGAGGCGCCCCGTGGCGCACGGTGGGGCGGCCTCGTCAACCTGCCGGCGCTCCCGGTGGAGCAGACGGCCGCCGACTGGGCCCGCGTGAACGGCTGCGACGCCACCCCGACCGTCAACCGCGTCGGCGACGACGTGCGCCACATCGCCTACGCGGCCCGCGCCGGCGGCCCCGGCGTCGAGCTCTTCGCCGTCGACGGCGGCGGGCACGTCTGGCCGGGGGCACGCGACGTGCCGGTGCCCATGCTCGGTCGCACGACGCACACGATCTCGGCGACCGCGATCGTCGTCGAGCGGTGGTCGACCATCGCCGGTCTGCGCTGACGCGCCCGGCCCGCGGTCGAGCTGCGGGCTTTCCCGCAACCTCGCCGCGAGGCCGCGGACGGACCCTTCCGTTCGCCGCGAGCGTTTCGCGGGCGTCTGCCGTGGGAATGCTGCGACCAGCGGCATGCCCCGCGCGGAAGGTGCGCATATGACGACGAAGACCGTGTTCGTTCGTTCGGCCGTCGCGCTCGCTGCGCTCGCACTCGGCACCGCCGGAGTGTCGACTGCGAGCGCGTCGAGCCCGGCCGCGAAGTCGCCGAAGCTCAAGCCGACGTCGTTCACGATCGACTTCTCGGCGATGGCGCAGCTGAAAGGCATCGCGAAGTCGGGGAAGGGCAAGGTCGCGGTGCTGCTGCCCGACACCCAGTCGTCCGCCCGCTACGTCAGCTTCGACGCGCCGTACCTCACGCAGGCGTTCAAGGCCGCCGGCCTGTCGTCGGACCAGTTCCAGGTCGAGAACGCGCAGGGCAGCACCCAGACCATGCAGACCCAGGCCGAGGCCGCCATCACGAACGGCGCGACCGTCCTCGTCGTCGACCCGCTCGACTCGGGGAGTGGCGCCGCCATCGAGGCGAACGCGACGCAGCAGGGTGTGAAGGTCATCGACTACGACCGGCTCACGCTCAACGGCAAGGCGAGCTACTACGTCAGCTTCAACAACGTGACGGTGGGCAAGCTCCTCGGGAAGGGCCTCACGGACTGCGTCACCGCGTGGAGCGTCTCGAACCC
>DASRHL010000278.1:0-10166 GCA_035650535.1 Acidimicrobiia bacterium | reverse complement strand
TAGGGGCGTCGGTCACTTCGTGACCGCAGGACACGGGTTCGGGCCGAGTCCGACGATCGCGCAGTACGTCGCGCGGCTCACGAGCCAGTGACCGCCGACCTTGACGGCCGAGCCCTGCTGGTTCGGCAGCGCGGGCGAGAGGATCGAGAAGGTCACGAGGGCGCGGTCGGACCCGACGAGTCGGATCGCGTCGACCTGGCCCGATGAGCCGGCTGCGGGCCTGAGCGCGAGGTTCGCCGCGAAGGTCGCTCGGAGGTGCTCGCCGTCCTCGACGGCGGCAACGTCCTCGTCGACCGTGCTCGCGGAGAGCCAACGGACGAACGCGTCCGCGATCTGCGCCTCGTCGCCTGTGAACGTGGGTGGTCCGGAAGTCGAAGGGACGGCGGCGGCGCCGCCGCGCCCGGGCTCATGCGCGACGAGTTGGTCCCATCCGGTGTGGTCGACGGCGTGCAGGCTGTTCGCGACCGCGAGCGTCTCCGCCTCGGTCAGGCCGGCGGCTGCGACGGTCACCCGTGTGTTCCCCGGTTCGAGCCACTGCACGAACTCGTTCGCGCCCTGCAGAAAGAGCGTCGACTGGTCCGTGACGATTCCGGCGAACCGGAGCGTGGGTCCGGAGACGGCGTGGTGACCGCGCACTTCGACGAGCCGGGCACCGGAGCCGGGGAGCAGGTTCACGCCGGGCGGGCCCTCGCTGCCGCTCGCGATCCTGACCACGAAGCCCCGGCCTCCGCCGTCCCAGTAGACGAGGGAGCGCGGGTTCCGGCCCTCGGAGGCGAAGCCCGGCCCGTCGCCGACCTCGGCGAAGCCGGCGGGCGGGTTCGTCACGGTGAACTCGTCGTCGGGGCCGAACTGCAAGCCGTCCGCGATCGACTGCCGCCCGCCCTCGTCGAGCGCGGTGCTCGTGACGGTGACGACCCGGCCGGGAGATTCCAGCCAGGCGAGGATCCCCGTCGGCGTCACGACGCCCGGGTGCCCGCGCACGGTCGTCGGGCTCGACGAGCCGCCTCGGAGCGGAGCGAACGGATCGGCCTCGCTGAACGGCGTACGTGTCGCGACTTCGAACGATGCGGTGGCGCGTCGTCCGGACGCGTCGAGCTCGACCCACTGCTGGTACCGGACCACGTCGGTCGAGCCGCCGCGCTGCTCGACGAGATCAGGTTGGTCGCCACCCGACGCGCGAAGCAGCGTCATCCCGTTCGGGACGTGGTCGGGAACGAGGAAGAGCGGCTCGGGCGACGTTGCCGGGCCCGTGTCGTAGAGGTCGTGGAGGCTCTGTGGGTCGGGGGTCGGGTTCACGACGTCGACGTGGCGGCGGTGGTCGGGGCCGTCGCGCGTGACGAGCGTGATCGTGAGGACGATCGCGACGAGAACGACCAGCGCGATCGCGGCGAGGGCGAGCTGCGGGCGGCGCGTGAGCCGCGGCGCGGCGTGCACGCCCCGCCCGTCGGCGGCCGCCTGCGCGGCCCGCAGTACCGCGTCGGCGCCGCGCGGTGTCCCTTCCTCGGCGAGCTGCCGGAGCTGCACGAACAGGTCAGGCATCGTCGGTCTCCTCGATGGTCGTACGGAGGCGTCGCAACGCCCGTGAGAAGCGCCGCCGCGCCGCGGCCTCGGTGCAGCCGAGCAGCCGACCGACGTCGGCGTGCGCCCGCTGTTCCACCACGACGAGGTAGAGCAAGGCACGGTCGTCCGGCGACAGGTGGCGGAGCTCGTCGAGATCCGACGGGTAGCTCGGCTCGTCGAGCTCGGGGTCGCCCATCCGACTGAGCGCGACCCGTCGTCTCGCGAGCGAGCGGCGATGATTCGACGCGATCCTCACGATCGCGGTGCGCAGGTAGGCGCCCGGGTCGTCGCACTCCGACAGCGGCCTCGTGGTGAGGAGACGGGTGAGCGCCTCCTGGACCAGGTCGTCGGGATCGACTCCCGACGGCCGTACGACGGCGGCGAAGCGGCGAAGCCCCGGGTAGAGCTCGGCGAAACGGGCGTCTTCGGTGCCCACCGGATCGGCGACCTGCTCATCCGAGCCCACGACGCGAAGACACCGAACGGGGCCGATTCGTGACCGCAGGACACGGTCCTTGCGTACGAACGGGTGTTCGGCTAACTTCTCACACGCATGGAACTACACGGCCGTGATTCGGCGGCGGTACGGTTTGGCGAGCCGCCGGCGTAACTGTCACACCCCCGTCGTAGGTTGCGCCGAAAGCGCTTCCCCGAGTGCGAAGACGCACGCAGACCAGATCGAGAAACGAACGACAGGCACCCAGGGAGGGTCAACGGTGGAACGGCAGCAGGCGCTCGACATGGCGCTCGGCCAGATCGAGAAGCAGTTCGGCAAGGGCGCGATCATGCGCCTCGGCGAGCACGGCAACGTCGGGGTCGAGGCCATCCCGACCGGAGCGTTGGCTCTCGACCTCGCACTCGGCATCGGCGGCCTGCCGCGCGGCCGGGTCGTCGAGATCTTCGGTCCGGAGTCGTCCGGCAAGTCGACGCTCGCCATGCACGTCGTCGCCGAGGCGCAGCGCAACGGCGGCGTGTGCGCGTACATCGACGCCGAGCACGCCATGGACCCGGTGTACGCCGCCGCCATCGGCGTCAACGTCGACGACCTCTACATCTCCCAGCCCGACACCGGGGAGCAGGCGCTCGAGATCGCCGACATGCTGATCCGCTCGGGCGCGCTCGACGTGATCGTCATCGACTCGGTCGCCGCGCTCGTGCCCCGCGCCGAGATCGAGGGCGAGATGGGCGACGCCCACGTCGGTCTGCAGGCTCGGCTCATGAGCCAGGCCCTGCGCAAGCTCACCGGCAACCTCAACCGCTCGCGCACGATCTGCATCTTCATCAACCAGCTGCGCGAGAAGATCGGTGTGATGTTCGGCTGCCTCTCCTACTCGACGCGTGTGACGCTCGCCGACGGCACGCAGGAGAAGATCGGCAAGATCGTCAACCAGCGGATCCC
This sequence comes from Acidimicrobiia bacterium, assembly GCA_035650535.1. GTDB lineage: Bacteria > Actinomycetota > Acidimicrobiia > IMCC26256 > PALSA-555 > DASRHL01. The sequence goes on along the minus strand of DASRHL010000278.1, from coordinate 7,207 downwards.
GGTCGAGGTGCTCTCGTACGACCCGGATCTCGGGCGTGTGGTGCCGAAGAAGGTCGTCAACTGGTTCGACAACGGACCGACCGACCAGTTCCTCCAGTTCACCGTCGCGAAGCCGGGTGGCAACGGGCGTGCGCAGTTCGGCCTGACCGCGAACCACCAGGTTCGCACGCCGGCCGGCTGGCGCGAGGCGCAGGAGCTCACCGTCGGCGACCAGGTGCTCCAGGCGGTGCCGCACCACCTCTCCGACTTCCAGTGGGAGATCGTCCTCGGAGGGCTCATGGGCGATGGTGCGTTGTCGCCGACCCGCTCGGGTCACGGCGCACGATTCCGTTGGGGTCATGGGAAGAAGCAGGTTGCGTACGGCGACTGGAAGGCATCGTTGTTCGCCAACGTCGGCGTGAGCAGGTCGACGAACGTCGAGGGAGCTGTCTTCCACGACGTGCAGCCGCTCCCCGAGCTGGCGGAGCTCCGGCGGGCCGTCTATCTCGATGGCAAGAAGACGTTCGGGTACGACTACCTCAAGCAGCTCACGCCGCTGTCGCTCGCCATCTGGTACATGGACGACGGGACGTTCGCGTTGCAGGCGAAAGGCCTCCAGGAGCGGAGCCGTGAGGGAAGCGGCCGTTCCGACATCTGCGTCGAGGCGATGGACCCGACCACCCGGGTTCGGTTGGCCGAATACCTCCGCGACACCTGGGGCATCGCGCCGAAGCTCGCCGTGCGGGGGGGCAAGGCCTTCCTGGGCTTCTCCAAGGACGAGACGGCCAAGCTGCACGCGCTCATCGCGCCCTTCGTCCACCCGTCGATGGAGTACAAGCTCCTTCCACGGTTCCGCGGTCGGTTCGGTGTCGAGCCCGTGTTCGTGCCGATGCGCTACGAGCTCGTGCCGATGCCGATCACGAAGATCGCGATCAAGCCTCCGACCCGGTCCATGCACCGCTTCGACATCGAGGTCGAGGGGAGCCACAACTACCTCGCCGACGGCGTGGTCGTGCACAACTCACCCGAGACCACTCCGGGTGGGCGCGCGCTGAAGTTCTACTCGTCGGTGCGCCTCGACATCCGCCGGGTCGAATCGATCAAGGACGGCGCGGAGATCACGGGGAACCGGACGCGCGTGAAGGTCGTGAAGAACAAGGTCAGCGCACCGTTCAAGCAGGCCGAGTTCGACATCATGTACGGCAAGGGCATCAGCCGCGAGGGCTCGCTGCTCGACGTCGCCGTCGACCTCGGCATCGTGAAGAAGTCGGGCGCGTGGTTCACCTACGAGGGTGAGCAGCTCGGTCAGGGGCGTGAGAACGCGAAGCAGTTCCTGGGCGAGAACTTCGACATCACGCTCGACATCATGGAGAAGGTCAAGGTCGCGGCCGGCATCGGTCCTGCGGAAGGCGACGGCGGCGAGCGAACCGACGACGAGGAGATCTCGCTCGACAGCGAGTGATCGATCGGCGGGTCCCGTGCCGGGTCCGCCCCGAGTCCGAACACCAACCCCAGCAGCGCCGATGGCGGAGTCGTCAGGCTCCGCCATCGGCGCGTCGAGTGTCCCGAGAGGTCAGCGGGCGGTCGTAGCCATCGACTCGAGCGGGAGCGCGGCCTCGACCCAGTCCTGCTTGCCCGCCTCGTAGACCCGCACGTCCGCGTAGCCGAGTTGCGCGAGGCGGCGTCCGAGGATCCCGGAGTTCGGGCACGCGGCATTGGCGCAGTACACGACGACGGTCCGGTCGCGGTCGGGCAGGACCGCGGCGATCGTCGCGTCGTCGCTGTCGTGGGGGAGGTTGCGGGCCCCGGGCAGGTGTCCCTCCTCGTAGTACGCCGGCGGGAGAGCCTCGACGACGACGGCGTCGGCCTCGACGAGGGCCGTGACCTCGTCGCGTTCGATGGTCCTGGTCATGGTCGGCACCTTTCTGATCGGCAAGATATGTGCGTCTGCACGCAATCTAGCAGAAGATGTGTGCGCACGCAACTGATCGTGCTAGACTCCTTGCGTGGCACGGATCGAGGAACCGGCGGGCGTCGAGGTCTGGCGGGCATTCCTGCGCACCCACGCCGCCGTCCTCCGTAGGCTGGAGCGCGACCTCGAGCGGGCGCAGAACCTGCCCCTCGCCTGGTACGACGTGCTGCTCGAGCTCAACTCGGCCCCGGGTCGCCGGCTGCGGATGCAGGAGCTCTCGGGGAGGGTGGTCCTCTCACGGAGTCGGGTGAGCCGCCTGGTCGACGACCTGGTGCGCGCCGGCCTCGTCCGCCGTGAGCCCGATCCCAGTGACGGGCGGGCCGCATTCGCGGTGATCACGAACGCCGGCCGCGACGCCCTGCGCCGGGCTGCCCCGGTCTACCTGCACGGCATCGAGGAGCAGTTCCTCGCCCACCTGACCGAGGACGAGCTGCGGACGATCGACGCGGGCCTGACACGGGTGCTCGCCGCGCAGCGGACGGTCGACGAGCGCGACCGCGAGCAGGAGCCGGCGCGGGGCCGGTAGCTCCGGCGCTCCGGCTCCGGCGTTACAGGAGACCGTTCACGATCGCAGCCGCGCCGGCCAGCGCGGACAACGCGAGGATCGCCGGTCGGAGGAAGCCGCGGTCGACGTGGCCGTGCAGACGGCGGCTGCACCAGAAGCCGGCGACCATGGCGGGCGTGAGCGCACACGCGAGCACGACGTGCCAGAGCGCGATCTTGCCGACGACCAGCAATCCGGCGATCGAGAGCAGGCCGGTGACGGCGAAGAAGGTTCCGAGGGTGGAGCGGATGACCGGCCCGCCGTGGTGCTGGTACAGGAGGGCGACGGGCGGCCCGCCCACCGACGCCGCCGTCCCGAACGACTGCGACACGAAGCCGGCGGCGGCGGCGCTGCGCGTGTCGATGCGGATGGGCGGAGTGACGATGCTGAGCCCGACGCCGACGAGAGCGATCGCGCCGACCACCACTGCGAGCGCGTTGCCCGACGAGACGCGCACGATGGCGACCCCCGCCGCGGTTCCGGGCAGCGCACCGAGGAGCATCCACCGCAGCGGCCGGCGGTCGATCGCATGCCGCTCCCGCAGCGCCGTCGTGGTGCTGAGCGGCAGCGCGAGCAAGACGAGCGTGGCCGGAAGCGCGTGCGGGTTGAGGATGGCGACGACCGGCGCCGACAGCAGGTTGAGCCCGAAGCCGATCGACCCCTGCACGACGGCTCCGACGGCGATGGCGCACAGCGCGATCGCGTACTCGAGGCCGGAGAGGTGCACCGGCGGGCAGCCTACGCAGGCCGTCCGGACGCGACCGGCCCGTACACTGGCCCCGTGACCGGCCTCCCGACGCGGAACGAGGGCGACGGCGCGCCCGCGCCCCGACGGTTCCACGTCCGGACGTTCGGGTGCCAGATGAACGAGCACGACTCCGAGCGGCTGGCCGGGATGCTCGTCGCCCAGGGTCTCGAGCCCACCGACGACGTCGAGTCGGCCGACGTCGTCGTCCTCAACACGTGCTGTATACGCGAGAACGCGGACACCAAGCTGTACGGCCACCTCGGGCACCTGAAGGCACTGAAGGCGCGGCGCCCCGGCCTGCAGATCGCGGTCGGGGGGTGCCTCGCCCAGAAGGACCGGGAGCTGATCGTCGAGCGGGCCGGCCACGTCGACGTCGTGTTCGGCACCCACAACCTGGCCCGGGCCGGCGAACTGTTGGAACGGGCCCGGGTCGAGGGTCCGGTCGTCGAGATCCTCGAGGAGCACGAGGACTCTGCGTCCGCCCTGCCGGCACGGCGTGAGCACGCGCACAGCGCGTGGGTCACGATCCAGATCGGCTGCGACAACTCGTGCGCGTTCTGCATCGTCCCCGCCGTGCGCGGCCGCGAGGTCAGCCGGCGGATGGGCGACGTCGTCCGGGAGGTCGAGGAGCTGGCCGCCGACGGCGTGACCGAGATCACGCTGCTGGGACAGAACGTCAACTCGTACGGCCGTGACCTCGGTGCCGGTCAATGGCGGCCGCAGTTCGCGGACCTGCTGCGCGCCCTCGACGCCGTCGACGGGATCCGCCGCGTGCGCTTCACGTCGCCCCATCCGAAGGATCTGCGCCCGGAGACGATCGCGGCGATGGCGGAATGCGAGAGCGTCTGCGAGCACCTGCACCTGCCGCTCCAGGCCGGGAGCGATCGCACGCTCGCGCGCATGCGCCGCGGCTACACCGCGCAGCGTTACCTCTCCCGCCTCGAGGCGGCTCGTGCCGCGATCCCCGACCTGGCGGTCACAACCGACATCATCGTCGGCTTCCCTGGTGAGACCGAGGCGGACTTCGAGCACACGCTCGAGGTCGTCGACACCGCGCGCTACGACGCCGCGTACACGTTCATCTTCTCGCCCCGCCCGGGAACGCCCGCCGCCGGGATGACCGACGAGTTCGTCCCGCCCGCCGTCGCGCAGGACCGGCTCGATCGCCTGGTCGAGCGGGTGGAGCGGCACGGCCTCGCCCGCCACGAGGATCGGATCGGCCGGATCGAGGAGGTGCTGGTCGACGGGCCGTCCAAGAAGGACGCGACCCGGTGGAGCGGGCGCACCCGCCAGAACAAGCTCGTCCACTTCGCCGACGCACCCGACGTCGAGCCGGTCGCGCCCGGCGCGACCGCGTCGGTGCGGATCACGGGCGCGGCTCCCCACTGGCTGCGGGGCGAGCTCGTCCGCATCGCGGCACCGGCCCGGCGACCCCGGGTGCGCATCCCCGTGGTCGCCGGCTGAGCCCGGAGCCGTCGATCAGGCACCTCGCCCTCGTCGGGCCCACCGCGTCGGGGAAGTCGGACCTCGCCGTCGCCGTCGCGTGCGCGTTCGGTGACGTCGAGATCGTCTCGGTCGACTCGATGCAGGTGTACCGGGGCCTCGACATCGGAACCGCGAAACCGACGCCCGACGAGCGCGCCCGGGTGGCGCACCATCTCGTCGACGTCGCCGACCCGTCGGAGACCTGGACCGTGGCGCGCTTCCAGGCTGCAGCTCGAAGCGCGGTCGCCGACATCGAGGCGCGGGGGCGGCGGGCGCTGCTCGTCGGGGGCACCGGTCTGTACGTCCAGGCCGTCGTCGACGACCTCACGTTCCCGGGCGAGGACCTCGACCTCCGAGCCGAGCTCGAGGCGTGGACGGCCGAGCCGGGCGGCGTCGCGGCCGCGTACGCCGAGCTCGCGGCCCTCGACCCGGTCGCGGCCGGCCGCATCGACCCGCACAACGTGCGGCGGATCGTGCGGGCGCTCGAGGTGATCCGGATCACCGGGCGGCCCTTCTCGTCGTTCGGGCCCGGCGTCGCGACCTACGGCGAGCCCGTCTTCCCGGTGTCGATGGTCGGGGTCTGGTCGCCGCGGGCCGAGCTGGCGCGGCGAATCGCCCGGCGATTCGCCTTGATGCGGGCGCGGGGGCTGGTCGACGAGGTGCGGGCATTGGCCGCGCCCGGCGGCCCCGGGTTGTCGCGGACGGCCCGCCAGGCCATCGGCTACCGGGAGGTGCTGGCCCATCTCGAAGGCTCGGAACCGAGCCTGGACGCCGCCTTCGAGACCGCGGTGCGCCGCACCCGGGCCTTCGCCCGCCGCCAGCGCATGTGGTTCCGCCGCGATCCCCGCATCACCTGGCTGGGCACGGCCGGGAATCCAGCCGGTTTGCTGCCCGCGCTCCTGGCAATCTGGGGCGGATGACGGTGGGGCTGGCGAAGCTGCACGCCACGGGCAACGACTTCCTCGTCTGGGACCGGCTCGGCTCCGCCGACGCCGGCGCCGGCGCGCCCACGGCCGCCCACGCGGTCGCGCTCTGCGACCGCCACCGCGGCGTGGGCGCCGACGGCCTGATCGTCCTCGGGCCCGGTCGCGACGGCGCCGACTGCGAGATGGTCCTGTTCAACGCCGACGGCGGCGTCGCCGAGATGAGCGGCAACGGCGTCCGCTGCCTGGCCTGGGTCGCGGTCCGAGCCGGGTTGGGCGGGTCGGGCCGGCTCGTGGTCGACACCGGCGGGGGCCGGCGCGTCGTCGAGCTCGACCGTGACCGGGCGAGCGGCACGCTCCGGGCGGCGACGGTCGACATGGGCGCGGTCACCTTCGACCCGTCCCGGATCCCCGTCGACGCCCCGAGCGCGTTCGGGCTCGAGGCCACCTTCCACGGCCACACGTACCGCGGGGACGCGGCCGGGATGGGGAATCCCCACTTCGTGACCTTCGTGGAGGACGTCGCCGCGGCCCGCGTCACCCAGCACGGGCCTCACCTCGAGCACGACCCACGGTTCCCGAGCCGCACCAACGTCGAGTTCGTCGCCGCCGGGCCCGAACCGGACGCGCTCCGGATGCGGGTCTGGGAGCGCGGCGTCGGCGAGACGCTCTCGTGCGGGACCGGCGCCTGCGCCGCCGCCGCGGTCGCGCACCGGCGGGGCCTCGCCGGCGACCGGGTCACGGTGCACCTTCCGGGTGGCGACCTCGTCGTGGAGTTGGGTGACACGGTCCGGCTGGGCGGGCCCGTGGTGCACGTCTTCGACGTGGTGGTCGACCCCGCGGCGCTCGTCTGCGGGAGCCGGCCGTGACGTCGCCGGCCGCGCGCGGTCGCCGCCGGCTCACCGCGACCGAGGTCGACCTCGAGGTCGTCCGGCAACGGGCGCTGCTCGTCGGGACCGGCGTCGGGACCCGTTCGACCGAGGAGGCCGAGGCCTCGCTCGACGAGCTCGCGCTGCTCGCCGACACGGCCGGCGCCGAGCCGATCGAGTCGGTCCTGCAGCGCCGCGACCACCCCGATCCCGCGACCTACATCGGCTCGGGGAAGGCCGACGAGCTGCGGGGCCTCGCCGACGCGCTCGACGTCGACGTCGTCATCTTCGACGACGAGCTCACACCCGCACAGCAGCGCAACCTCGAGAAGCTGTTCGCGCGCGACGTCGTCGACCGCGTCGCACTGATCCTCGACATCTTCGCCCAGCACGCGCACAGCCAGGAGGGCATGGTGCAGGTGGAGCTCGCGCAGCTCCGCTACCGCCTGCCCCGCCTGCGCGGCCGCGGGCTCGAGCTGAGCCAGCAGGGCGGCGGTATCGGCACCCGCGGCCCCGGCGAGACGCAGCTCGAGGTCGACCGCCGGCGCATCCAGCGCCGAATCACGAAGCTCGAGCGCGATCTCGCGCAACTGGCCCGTACTCGCGCGACGCAACGCAAGGCGCGCCGCCGCCGCGCGCTGCTGCGGGTGGCGCTCGTCGGGTACACGAACGCGGGGAAGTCGACGC
>DASRHL010000277.1:0-8356 GCA_035650535.1 Acidimicrobiia bacterium | reverse complement strand
GGCTACCCGGCCGACGAGATCACCTTCCAGGGCATCACCTTCGACGACATGCGCCCGGGCTGCTGGCAACCGGCGGCGCGCCTCGACGACATGACGCTGAACCACGTCGAGGCGTCGCTGTGCTTCCCCAACTACCCGCGGTTCTGCGGACAGATCTTCCTCAACGCCCACGACAAGCACCTCGCGCAGCTCTGCGTGGAGGCCTACAACGACTGGATGGTCGAGGAGTGGTGCGCCGGCTCGGGCGGTCGCCTGATCCCGCTGTGCCTGGTCCCGCTGTGGGACCCGCAGCTCGCCGCCGCCGAGGTGCGCCGCAACGCGGCGCGCGGCGTCCGGGCCGTGTGCTTCTCGGAGCTGCCTCCCTGGCTCGGGCTCCCGAGCATCCACTCGGGCCACTGGGACCCGTTCTTCGCTGCGTGCGACGAGACCGCCACGGTGCTCGCGATGCACATCGGGTCGGGGACCAGGACGGTCAGCTCCTCACCGGACGCGCCCGACGCCGTGCAGGCGACCGCCATCTTCGCCAACAGCGCCCTCTCGCTCATCGACTTCCTCTACTCGGGCGTCCTCGTCCGATACCCCGGCCTCAAGCTCCTCTACGCAGAAGCGCAGATCGGCTGGATCCCGTACGTCCTCGAACGGGTCGACGACGTCTGGGAGGTCCACCGCGGCTGGAGCGGCAGTCAGACCCACGTGCCGGAGCCGCCGTCGCGCAACTACTACCGCCAGGTCACCGGCTGCTTCTTCAAGGACAGCGTCGGCGTGGACAACCTCGACCGCGTCGGCCGCCGCAACATCGTGTTCGAGACCGACTACCCGCACCAGGACGGCACGTGGCCCAACACCCACGAGGTCGCCAAGAAGCTCTTCGGCCACCTCGACGAGGACACGGTGCACGCCATCGTGCGCGGCAACGCGATCGAGCTGCTCGACCTGGACCTGCCGGGAACCGCGTGAGCGACGCCGAGACGGTCCTCGTCGGCGAGGCGGAGCTCCGGGCCCAGCTCGAGCGGCTGCTCGGCGCGCTCGGCGCCCCGCCCGAGCGGGCCGCGATCGTCGCCGACAACCTGGTCGAGGCCGACCTGCGGGGCGTCGACTCGCACGGCGCGAACCTGATGGCGCTGTACCACCAGCGGGTGACGGGCGGTCACCTCCATCCGGACGCGCCGGTCACGACGATCGAGGACCGGGGCTCGACCGTCCGCCTCGACGGGGGGCTCGGGTTCGGGCAGGTGGTCGGGGTCGAGGCCGTCGACCTGGTGACGGCGCGGGCCGCCGAGCACGGGGTGGCGGCGGTGACGGTCCGCGAGCTGACGCACCTGGGCGCCCTCGCGTACTACACGATCCGGGCGGCCCGGGCCGGGTTCGTCGCCATGGTGTTCCAGAACGGCCCGCCGGTCGTCCCCCCGTTCGGCGGGACGACGGGGATCTTCTCGACGAACCCGTTCTCCTACGCCGTCCCGACGGGCACGCACCCGCCGATCGTCTTCGACATCGCCACGACCGCGGCGGCCGGCAACAAGATCCTCCTCGCCCGCAAACGGGGCGACGCCACCATCCCCGCCGGATGGGCGAACGACGAGCAGGGCCGGCCCACGACCGACCCGAACGAGGCGTCCGTCTTCCAACTTCAGTGGGCGGGCGGGCACAAGGGGTTCGGCCTCGCGATGCTCGTCGAGATCGTCGCGGGCGTCCTCGCCGACAGCTGCTACGGCACGGTCGAGAACACGGCATCCGAGCTCGCGGGACGTGACCGGATCGCCAAGGGCGCGGGGTTCGTCGCGCTCGACGTGACCCGCTTCCTCCCCCGCGACGAGTTCGAGCGGCGGGTCGACGCGCTCATCGACGACGTGCACCGATCCGCGCTGGCGCCGGGCACCGAGCGCATCTACGTTCCCGGCGAGTTGGAGGCCGAGCGGCGTGAGCAGCGCCGGCGCGACGGCATCCCGCTCTCGCGGGGCCTGGTCGACGAGCTCGACCGGGTGGCCGCCGAGCTGGGCTGCCCTCCGTTGGCCGCCCGCACCTGAACGGTTCCCACCCTCCCCCACGATCCCGATCCGACCGGAAACGAGGCGAGCCCGATGTCCGACCGTTACGGCTTCTCGACGATCGCCACCGAGCTGCACGACGGGGTGCTGGTCGCGACGCTGAACCGCCCGGAGCACCGCAACTCGCTCGACCCGGTGATGCACCACGAGTTGCGGCTGCTCTACGAGCACATCGAACGCGACGAGGAAGCGCTGGTGGTCGTGCTCACCGGGGCCGGCAAGTACTTCACCGTCGGCGCCGACTTCTCGGTCATGGAGGTCCAGACCGAGTATCCCGACGGGCACCCGGGGCTGCTCACCGACTCGGTCGGGATGGCGCGCGCCATCCTGTCCGTGCGCCAGCCGATGATCTCGGCGGTCAACGGCGACGCCATCGGCATCGGCGCGACGATCGCCCTGTTCTGCGACATCGTCTACATGGCCGAGACGGCGCGCATCGGCGATCCCCACGTGCGCGCCGGCATCGTCGCCGGCGACGGTGGTGCCGTCCTCTGGCCGATGCTCATGGGCGTCAACCGGGCCAAGGAGTACCTCCTGACCGGCGACCTCCTCACCGCCGCCGACGCCGACCGCCTCGGGCTCACGAACCACGTCGTCCCCCTCGACCGGCTGATGGACGAGGCGATAGCGATGGCCCGCCGCCTCGCCGACGGCGCGCCGATCGCGATCCGGTTCAACAAGCGGCTCGTGAACAAGGAGCTCGAGATGCGCGTCGCGCAGCTCTACGACCTGTCCGTCGCCCTCGAGGCGATCACCTTCGAGACCGCCGACCACCGCGAGGCCGTCAAGGCGTTCCTCGACAAGCGACCGCCCGTGTTCCGGGCTCCGCGCTGAGGCCGTCGGGGCAACCCGCGGCCCGGTTCGTGCGTCGGGGGCGCGATGGCGCCCTGCGACGACGACCCCGGCCTGCCGGTCAAGTTCGGGCCGTGCTCCAACGGCGAGTTCGACCCGCAGCCGCTCTCCCCCGTGGTCAGCGAGACGATCCGGCGCGCCCGGGCGGACTGCGACCGCAACGCGCGCCGCACCGGCATGTCGCGGCGGACATTCCTGCGTTCGCTGTGCGGGGTCGCGACGACGCTCCTGGCCCTGAACGCGTGCTCCGGCGAGGCGACGCGCGCGTCGAAGCGACGCCGCCCGGGAGGCCACTTCGACGTGCCGAGCAGCGCGGCGACCGACCCCGACGCCGCACGCGCCGCCCTCGCCGGCGACGAGTTCGTGTTCGACGTGCAGGGCCACTTCCTCGACTACACGGTGACCCCGCCGAGCCGTGAGGGCCGTGACTTCTGGACCGGCTTCCCGCAACGGAACTGCGGCGAGGCGGACGGCCGCCGGTGCTTCTCGATCGAGCGCTTCCTGCAGGAGGTGTTCCTGGAGAGCGACACGTCGATGATCGTGCTGTCGGGCCTGCCGATCGCGCCCGAGGGCAGCCCGCAGTCGACCGCGTTGATGGACGAGGCCCGCCGCGTCGCCGAGTCGCTCTGCCACGACCCGCGGGTGCTCCTGCAGGCCCAGGCGCTGCCCAACGTCGGTGACCTCGCCGCCAACCTCGACGCCATGGCCGCCGTCGTCGACGCGTATCCGGTCGTCGCGTGGAAGGTGTTCACCAACTATCCGGACCTGTACGACGGCTCGGGCAACGCATGGCGCCTCGACGACGGCGATCCGGCGCTCCCGCCGGTCGGCAACGCGTTCGTCGAGCAGGCGAAGGCGCTGGGCGTGCGTGTGATCACGGCGCACAAGGGACTGTCGACGACGCTCGGGTACACCTCACGGCACGCGTCACCCGCCGATCTCGGGCCGGCGGCCCGGTCCCATCCCGACGTCGCGTTCGTCGCGTACCACTCGGGCTGGGAGACCGACGTGGCCGAGGGCCCGTACGACCCGGCCCACGCGAACGTCGGCGTGAACCGGCTGATCACGAGCATGGTCTCGGCCGGCGTCGGACCGAACGAGAACGTCTACGCCGAGCTCGGGACGACGTGGTGGTCCCTGTTCAAGGACCCCGATCAGGCCGCGCACCTGCTCGGCAAGCTGCTCCGGTACGTCGGCGAGGACAACGTGCTGTGGGGCACCGACTCCGTCTTCTACGGATCGCCGCAGGACCAGATCCAGGCCTTCCGTGCGTTCCGGATCGGCGAGGAGTTCCAGGACCGGTACGGCTACCCGGCGCTGACCGACGAGGTCAAGCGCAAGATCCTCGGCCTCAACGCGCTCCGCCTCCACGACGTCGACCCCGTCACCGCGAAGTGCCGGTTCACCCGGGAGGAGCTCGAGGCCGTCCGCCGGACGCTTCCCACCACGTTCGAGACCCACGGCCCGCGCGAGAGGGCCGAGCTGCGCGCCTTCGTGGACGAGGAACGGCGGCTCAGCGCTCGTCGCTGAGGCTCGGGCCGGCGCCCTCGAGCATCGACTCGGCGGTCAGCCGGAAGGCTTCGCGCCAGGCCTCCGCCAGCTCGTCGTCCCACCGTTCGCCGAGCGCCGCCTCGAGCGCGGCGAGCAGCGCGTCGCCCATCACCCGGTAGTGGCCGGGGCGGACGCCGAACCCGCGGTGGCGCCGGCCGAGCTCGTGCGTCTCCTCGCGGAAGTCCTGCGGCCGGTGCATCGCGGACACGATCACCTTCAGCTCCGCCGCGAAGCGCGTCTGCTGCACCTTCGGATCGGTGGTGAACATCGCCGAGAGCTGCGTGTCGGCGTTGAAGGCGCGGAAGTAGAAGTCGGCTGCGAGCGCGCCGACGTCGATCGAGGCCAGTGACTGCTCCACCAGGGCGATCTGCTCGGGTGTCATGCGCGCCACTGAAGGTACCCGCTGCGACGCGCGCCGAGCATCCGTACCGATCCGGGCGTTTCGCCGCGCCGGAGCCCGGGAAGCACTCCCGCCGTGGAGGAGGTGCCAGTGGCGCCCCGCTCGACAGATCGGCTTCGGGCCGTCCTCGAACCCGAGGACGGCGAACGCCTGACGAAGTCGCTGTCGCAGCTGCGACGCGTGCTCACCGGTCGGCGTGTCTGGCACGTCAACTCCACGCGGAATGGCGGAGGCGTCGCCGAGCTGCTCGCCGGGCTGGTCCCCTATACGTGTGGCGCCGGTATCGACGTCCACTGGCTCGTGATCGACGCCCACGACGGCTTCTTCGAGGTGACCAAGCGTCTCCATCACCGGTTGCACGACCGCGCCGGCGACGGCGGCCCGCTCGGCGCCCACGAACGGAGGCTCTACGACGACGCACTCGAGCGCTCGCGCTCCGAGCTCGCGGCCTTGGCCGACCCCGGCGACGTCGTCGTCCTGCACGACCCGCAGACCGCCGGGCTCGTCCGTGGTCTCGTCGAACGCGGGGTGCACGTCGTCTGGCGTTGCCACGTGGGCGTCGACGATGCCGGCTCGCTCGCCCGCGATGCCTGGGACTTCCTGCGCGACGACGTCGCCGCGGCCGATGCCTACGTCTTCTCGCGCCGCGCGTACGTCTGGGACGGGCTGGACGACGCCCGCGCGGTCGTGATGGCTCCCTGCATCGACGTCCTGACACCGAAGAACGCGGCGCTGCCCGTCCCCGAGCGGGACGCGATCCTTCGCGCGAGCGCGGTCGTGCCCGACGGCGACGGATCCGCGGCGCCCCGCTTCCCGCGCCCCGACGGGTCGTGGGGTGCGGTGCGACGGCCGGTCGAGAAGGTCGAGGACCGCGCGGTGAGGCGGGACGCTCCTCTCGTCGTCCAGGTGTCGCGCTGGGATCCGCTCAAGGACCCCGTGGGAGTGCTCCGGGCGTTCGCCGCGACGCGCTTCGGCGACGACGCGGTCGAGCTCGTCCTCGTCGGGCCCGCGACCGACGGCGTGGACGACGACCCGGAGGGCGCCGAGACCTTCCGCGGCGTCGTCGATGCGAGGAACGCGCTCGACGCGGACATACGCGCCCGAGTTCATCTCGCGAGCGTCCCCATGGACGACGTCGACGAGAACGCTGCCATCGTCAACGCGCTGCAGAGCCGCGCCGACGTCGTCGTGCAGAAGAGCCTGGCCGAGGGCTTCGGCCTCACCGTCGCGGAGGCGATGTGGAAGTGCCGACCCGTCGTGGCCAGCCGCGTCGGCGGGATCCAGGACCAGATCGTCGACGGCGAGAGCGGCGTGCTGCTCGACGACCCGGCAGACGTGGAGGCCGCCGGTTCGGCGATCGCCGGGGTGCTCGGCGACCGGGCCCGAGCGGAACGCCTCGGGCGCCGCGCCCACCAGCGGGTGTGCGACGCGTACCTGCCCGGCAACCACTTCGAGGCCGAGGCGGCGCTGTTCGAGCACGTCCTCGGATAGACCCGTGCTCCTCAGCGTCTTCCTCACCTGCTTCATCGCGCTCGTCGTCTCGACGATCGCCCTGCTCCTGCTCGGTCAGCGCCTGCGGTTCTCGTCGCGGCTCCTCGGGGTCCTGCTCGTGATCGCCGTGACCGCGGGCGCGGGCGAGCTCGCGGCGCGGGTGGCGAGCCTGCCGTCCCGCTACGTCGAGCGGGCCCAGCTCGTCCTCGTCGTCGTCGGCGCCGTCGTGGTCGTGGCGCGGGGGGTGTGGAACCCGGTCGGTCAACTGTTCTTCGCGGTGTTCCTGACCTCCGCCCTCTCGTACCTCTGGTTCGCGGGCGGGATCACGTTCGGACCGGGGCTGAGCCCGATCGCGCGAGCGGCGTCGTCGCTCCTGCTCCTCTTCGAGGTCGCAGCGCTGGTGCTCGCGACGTCCTTCACGTTCGAATGCTGTGACGCCGTCTGCCGGACCCGCTCGACCCGCCGCTTCCCCGCCCGCGATCCCTCGTACCGGCCGATGGTCTCGCTCCAGCTCGCCACGTACAACGAGCCGCCCGACATGCTGATCCAGACGATCCGCTCGCTCGAGGCGATCGACTACCCCTGCTACGAGATCGTCGTCATCGACAACAACACCAAGGATCGCGACGTGTGGCAGCCCGTCGAGGAGTACTGCCGCGACCGCCCCGGCATCACGTTCGTCCACGTCGACCCCTGGCCCGGGTTCAAGTCTGGTGCCCTCAACCTCGCGCTCGACCAGTACACGCACCCGGACGCCGAGATCGTCGGGATCATCGACGCCGACTACCTCGTCGCCGAGAACTGGCTGAGCGATCTCGTCGGCTACTTCGCCGACGCGACGGTCGCGTACGTCCAGACCCCGCAGGACTACCGCGAGTACGAGGGCGACGCCTACCTCGAGGCGTGCTACGACGCGTACCGGTACTTCTTCGTCACCTCGATGCCGTCGCGCAACCAGCGCAACTCGATCATCTTCGCCGGGACGATGGGGCTGCTTCGTCGGTCCGCGATCGAACGCGTCGGCGGCTGGGACGAGTGGTGCATCACCGAGGACGCCGAGCTCTCGTTGCGCATGCTGAAGGCCGGGTACCAGGGTCTGTTCGTCCCGGCCACCTACGGCCGGGGGATCATGCCCCTCACCTTCACCGCCTTGAAGAGCCAGCGGTTCCGCTGGTGCTTCGGGGGGATGCAGATCCTCCGCAAGCACTGGCGCTCGCTCATCCCGTGGCGCCACGAGCGGGGCAACCGCCTGAGCGCCGCCCAACGCCTCGACTACTTCTTCGGCCAGCTCCAGTGGCTCAACGACCTCGTCTACTTCGGGCTCACGGTCGCCCTCCTCGCGAGCGCCGTCGTCCTGCTGCTGAACGGCCCGTTCGGGCTCCGGCCGCTCTACGGCGCTGCCGTGCTGTTGCCGAGCGCGCTCGTCGCGACCGGGGTCGTCCGCGCACTGTGGTCGCTCCGCGCGCGGACCGGCATCGGCGTCAAGCGCGCCGTGCTCGCGTTCGTCAACTGGCTGGCGCTGTCGTGGACCGTCGCGCTCGCGTGCGTCCAGGGTCTGACGCGACCCGAGGGGGTGTTCCTGAGGACGCCGAAGACGGGCGAGCGCAACCGCCTGCTCGCCGCGCTCTGGTCGGCGCGGGCCGAGACGTTCTGGGCGCTCGCGCTCTGGGGCTTCGCGGTCGTCGCGATCCTCGACACACGCGCCCGGCCGTTCGTGATCGGGCTGCTCGTGTGGCAGGGGTTGGTCTACGCCGCCGCGCCGTTCATGTCATGGCTCAACCAGCACACCGAGCTCTCGGCCCAGCTCGAACGCCGGCGCCGTACCGAGCAGCTGCGGGAGCGTGCGGCCCAGCTCGCACCGTGGGGCGTGGGGGCGGTCGCCGGCGCCGCCGCCGTCGTCGCCGTGGCGCTCGTCATCGGCTTCGGTGGCTCTCACCCGGGGCACCCGTCGAACCCGTTCTCCGTGCCGCACCAGAGCGCGAACGACAGCGGCCCCCTCGGCGACATCCTCGGC
>DASRHL010000276.1:0-4047 GCA_035650535.1 Acidimicrobiia bacterium | reverse complement strand
CCCGCTCGACGCACCGACGACGACAACCCGCACTGCAACCGCCTTTCACGCACCCGACGCTTCGCCGACCGGGCCGACGCCGAACGAGTTGAACGCCATCGCCAGTAGCGCGTAGCCGCCCACGGTGAACACGAGGTCCATCAGCTGGCGATCGTCGAGGGATTCTGCCAGCACCGCCCACGTGGCGTCGCTCACGGTCCAGTCGGCGAGCAGCTCGTCGACCGAGCGCAGCAGCGCGGCGTCGGCGCGCGACCAGCCGGGCGCGTCGGGGCCGTCGACGGTCCGGGCGATCGCGGCGTCGTCGATCCCCTCGCGGCGGGCGATCACCTCGTGTTGCTCACGCTCGAACGCGCACCCGCACACCGCGGCGACGCGCAGCACGAGCAGCTCACGGGCGCGCGGCGCCAGCGACGACGCGAACAGGAGGTGGCGGCTGAACGTGAGGTACGCGCGCGCGAGATCGGGGTGCCGGGCGAAGGTGTCGAGCGGCGTCGGCACCTCCGTCGCGTCGGGCCGGAGCCACCCCTGCAACGCGGCCCGGACGCCGTCGGTCACCGCCCCCGGCGGTACGGGCGCGATGCGCGGCTCGCGACGCTCACTCACGGGAGCCCGCGCCAGGCCGAGAGGCGGGTCGAACCCATGGGCGGGAGCTGGGCCGTCGTCACGAAGCCGGGCGGCGCCTCGCAGACGGCCGCGACCACGTTGACGGGCCGGTGCGCCGTGTAGCCCGGGGTCACCGCGGCGAGCTGCTCGGTGCCGATCGGGAACGGGATGTCGAGGGTCATCGGCGCGTCGCCGTCGACGGTCACGCGCCACCCGGTCGGCCCGAGGGTCCACGGTGGCGCCAGCGCGTCGGTGCAGTACCACGTCGCCCGGAACGTGATCGTCGTCGGACCGGCGTACGCGGTGACGGTCGTGCGCTGCGCGGCGACGCATCCCTCCTCGATGTCGCCCGCGGTGATCGTGACCGGCCGGGACGCGGCCGCGACCTCGGCCTGTGCCTCGACCCGCTCGATCGCCAAGCCGACCGTGTCGGCCAGGGCGCGCAGCGACGGCTCCATGCTGGTCCGCACGTGTTCACCCCGCGAGGTGGCGACTGGCTTCGGCCGGCGGCCCATCCCCATGACGTCGAAGAGCAGCTCGGGCGACGGCCGGCGCGACAGGTCCGCGAACTCCTCGATCACGAGTGCCCGCAGCGACCGCTGCACGGAGAGCAGCACCAGGGGCAGCGCTTCGGTGACGAACCCGGGGCTGCTGCCCGTCCCGTGCAGCGACGTACCGCCCGCCCGGCAGGCGGCCTCGAGCCGCTCGACCGCGGCGGGCGGGAGCGAGCGGGCCGGGTGGAACAGCTCCGAGCAGGTCGTGACGACGTTCTTGCCCGACGCGAGCATCCGGCAGACCTCGTCGACGTCGGCGCGCGCCGGCATGTGGAGCACGCAGTCGGCGTCGAGCGCCATCAACGCCTCGACGTCGTCCGTGGCGAGAACGCCCGTCGGTTCCGCGCCGGCCAACGTCCCGATGTCGGAACCGACCTTCGTGGGAGAGAAGACGCGGACCCCGACGACCTCGAGGTCGGGGTGGTCGAGGGCGGCGGCGAGCGCCCGGATCCCGATCGTTCCCGTGGCCCACTGGATCACGCGGTACGGCGGTCGTGTCGGCATGGGTGCTCCCGGCTTCAGGTGACGGTGCCTGCGTCGCGGAGGCTCGCGATGCGCTCGGGCGGGTAGCCGAGCTCGCCGAGCACCTCGGCCGTGTGCTCCCCGAGCACGGGCGCGGGCCGCAGCGTGGGGTGCGCGAGGCCCGGCAGCGGGCCGCGCACATGCTCGTACGCGCCGTACCCGGGATGCTCGTTGTGGACGACGAGCCCGCGCGCCGTGGTCTGCGCCTCCACGAGCGCGCCGGCGACGTCGTTGACGACGCCGCAGGCCACGCCGACCTCGCCGAGCCGCTGCTCCCATTCGCGCCCGGGCGCGGTGAGGAGCGCCCGCTGGACACGGTCGACGACCTCCGCGCGGTGCTCGAGGCGACCGGTGCGGGTGGCGAAGCGGTCCGACGCGAGCTCGCGGTCGCCGATCACGTCGACCAGCCGCCGCCACATGGCGTCGTTGCCGACGAACAGCGCGAGATGGCCGTCGGCGGTGCGGAAGTTCTGCGCCGGGACGAGTGACGGGTGCGCGGAGCTCGCGGTGCGGGTGAACTCGGCGTGCCGGTTGCGCTGCCACGACGCGAGGTAGGTGAGCATCGAGATCTGGACGTCGAAGAGCGCGAGGTCGACGTGCGTCCCCACGCCGGTCCGGTTCCGTTGGACGAGCGCGGCGCAGACGCCGAGCGCGGCGGTGATCCCACCGCTGTGGTCGACGTAGGAGATGCCGGCCTTGGTCGGCGGGCCGTCCGGTTCGCCGGCCAGGCTCATCACGCCCGCGAGCGCCTGGATCGTGTAGTCGTAGCCCGCCCGTTGGGCGTCGGGGCCGGTCCCGCCGTACCCGGTGAGGGAGCACGTGACGACCGCCGGGTTGACGCGGTGTAGCGACTCGTGGTCGAGGCCGAACCGGGCGAGCACACCGGGCCGGTAGTTGTCGATCACGACGTCGGCGGCGCGCACGAGGTCCTCGACGACGGCCCGTCCGGCGTCGCTCGCGAGCCGCACGCCGACCGACCGCTTCCCGCTGTTGAGCGCGAGGAAGTAGAGCGACTGGTCGCCCTGGAAGTAGGGGCCCATCGAGCGGGCGTCGTCGGGATGGGTCGGATCCTCGATCTTGCACACGTCCGCGCCCAGGTCGGCGAGGACGAGCCCGGCGTAGGGGCCGGCCAGGAAGTGGCACAGCTCCAGGACGCGGATCCCGTCGAGTGGGGCCACGGCCTACGCCGCGCCGGATGCGCGCGTCTCGCCCGGCTCGCCGCCCGGACGCTCCCAGTAGCCCATCTCCTGGAGGATCTCGACCGCGAGCTCGCCGCTCTCCGCGACGTGGTGCTCGACCAGGCGTTGCGCGCCGTGGGCGTCACGCGCCTCGAGGGCGCGCACGATGCGCTCGTGATGGCCGGCGGAGATCTCGGCCCACTGCGGTGCGAACTCGAAGTAGCGGACCGGGAGGCTGCGCGACAGGAGGCCGAGCACGGACGCGAGCCGGCGCGACCCGCCGGCGCGGTTGATCAGCTTGTGGAACTCGTGGTTCCACCGGGCCTTACCGTCGGGATCGGTCGCCGCGACGAAGCTCTCGTGCAGGTCGCGCAGGCGGGTCAGCTGGTCGGCCGTGAGCGTTCCCGCGGCCCGGCTCGCGGCGAGGCCGGCGACGAGACCGAAGATGCGGTAGTGGTCGACGATGTCGGCCCGCTCGAGCCGGGCGACGAACGCGCCGCGCCGCGGGACGGCGTCGACGAGGCTCTCCTGGGCCAGCTCGATGAGCGCCTCGCGCACGGGCAACCGGCTCATGCCGAGCGTCGCGCTGACCTCGTCCTGGTCGATGCGCGTGCCGGGCACGAGCTTGCCGGTGAGGATCTGCTCACGCAGGTACGCCGCGGCCGCGTGCTTCAGGCTCGGGTGCGTCACGGCGCCCGCACCGGCCACGCGCTCGTCGACGTTCGTGTCACCCATCAACGACTCTCCCATGTCGTCAGCGGACGGGCAGGCCCAGCTCGCGGCCGATCACGATGCGCTGGATCTCGCTGGTTCCCTCGCCGATCTCGAGCACCTTCGCGTCACGGTAGAAGCGGCTCACCGGCGTCTCGTCCATGACGCCGCCGCCGCCGAAGATCTGGGTCGCATGCCGCGCCGCGTCGACGGCCGCCTCGGTCGCGTACAACTTGGCCATCGCGGCCGCCTTCCGGAACGGACGGCCGGTGTCCTTCAGCCACGCGGCCTTGTAGGTGAGCAGCCGCGCGTTCTCGACCATGACCGCGAGGTCGGCGCAACGGAAGGCGACCCCCTGGTTGGCGCCGATCGGCGCACCGAACGCCATGCGCTCGCCTGCGTACTCGACGCTGTGCTCGAGGCACGCCTGCGCCAGGCCGACCGCGAGCGCGGCGATCGCGATGCGCCCGTCGTCGAGC
>DASRHL010000275.1:0-12573 GCA_035650535.1 Acidimicrobiia bacterium | reverse complement strand
CTCGACGTCGCGCTCTGGGACGCGGCCGCGGGCACCCCGGTCGCGCCCACCGGCGTGCGGACGATCGCGACCATCCCCTTCGATCACGAACGCCGGATGGTTTCCGCGTTGATCGACCACCCGACGATGGGACGCACGCTCGTGACGAAGGGCGCCCCCGAATCGGTGCTCGGCGTGACGACCGACGTGCCGGCGGCCGCGCACGGCACGCTCGACGCCGAGTTCGCGGCCGGCAGCCGCGTCGTCGCCGTCGCCACCCGCCCGATGCCCGGTGCGACGGCGCTGGCCCGTGCCGACGAGCACGACCTCACTCTCGCCGGGTTCCTCGTCTTCCTCGACCGGCCGAAGCTCGACGCCGCAGACTCGTTGCGGCGGCTCGCGACGCTCGGCATCACCGTGAAGGTCGTCACCGGCGACAACGCGATCGTCGCCGCGAAGGTCTGCCGCGACCTCGGGCTCGACGTGCGGGGCACGATGACGGGCACTGAGGTCTCCGCCCTCGACGACGACGCGCTCCGGTCGCGGGTGATCGAGACGACGATCTTCGCCCGCGTCGGACCGGAGCAGAAGGCACGGCTCATCCGGGCGCACCGGGCGCCCGATCGCGACGTCGCGTTCCTCGGTGACGGCGTCAACGATGCGGTGGCGTTGCACGCGGCCGACGTCGGCATCTCCGTGGAGTCGGCGACGGACGTCGCCAAGGACGCGGCCGACATCGTGCTGCTCGAGAAGAGCCTCGGCGTGCTGGCCGACGGCGTGAGCGAGGGGCGCCGGACGTTCGCGAACACGATCAAGTACGTGCTCATGGGCACGTCGTCGAACTTCGGGAACATGTTCAGCGCCGCGGCGGCGTCGACCTTCCTCTCGTTCCTCCCGATGCTCCCCGGTCAGATCCTCCTCAACAACCTCCTCTACGACACGAGCCAGATGGCGATCCCGACCGACCGGGTCGACGAGGAGCTGCTGGCCCGGCCGTCGCACTGGGACGTGCACTTCATCCGCCGGTTCATGCTCTTCTTCGGGCCGATCAGCTCGCTGTTCGACTTCCTCACGTTCGCGATCATGCTCGGCCCGTTCGGCGCCGGCGCGGCGTTGTTCCGGTCGGGATGGTTCGTCGAGTCCCTCGCGACCCAGACCCTGGTCGTCTTCGTCATCCGCACCCGCCGCGTGCCGTTCTGGCGGAGCCGGCCCAGCCGGGCGTTGCTCGGTGCGGTTGCCGGGGTGATCGCAGTGGGGGCGCTACTGCCGTACGCGCCGTTCGCGCACCAGCTCCGGTTCACCGCGCTGCCGGCCGACTTCTTCGCCGTGCTCGCGACGATGGTCGTGGCGTACCTGCTCCTCGTCGAGCGCGCGAAACGGCACTTCTTCGAACGGGCGCCGGGGCCGGTCCGCCGACCTCGCCTGCCGCAGCACGCGCGTGAACGCCGGGTCCGCCGGCGAGGCGCTCGGTGGGTCCGGCACGCGGTGTGACCCTCCGCCGGACGCCGGTGGCTACTCGAGGGGCACCGACCACTCGAACACGGTGCCGCCGTGCTCGCCGCGCTTGATGGTGCACCATCCGCCGAGCGACTCCGCCCGCTGAAGGGCGTTGCGGATGCCGTTGCCGCCCTCGGCGTCCGGCTGTGTGGTCCCGTCGGCGTCGCTCACGCCGACGCCGTTGTCGACCACTCGGAGGACGACCACCCGGCCGACGTTGACGGTGACGTGCACGGTCGAGGCGTTCGCGTGACGCGCGACGTTCGAGAGCGCTTCGCGGAGGATCGCGAGCAGCTGGTTGCCGATCGCGTCCGGGATCGATTCGATGATTCCCTCGAAATGCACGCGGGGATCGAAGCCGAGGAGCGGACGCTGGTCGGACGTGAGCTTCAGGATCTCGGCGCGCAGGCCCCCGACGGTCTGCAGGTCGGCCTGGAGGCCGAAGATCGCGGTGCGGATCTCGCGCACGCTCTGGTCGAGCTCGTCGACGACCGACGCCAGCCGCTGCGAATGGGTCGGGTCGTCCGTCCGCGAGAGGACCGCCTGGACGGCCATGCCGGCCGCGAAGAGGCGCTGGATGACGATGTCGTGCAGGTCTCTGGCGATGCGCTCGCGATCCTCGAACAGGCGGAGGTCCTGCTCGGCGCGCCACAGCCGTTCTTGGGCCTCGAGCCGCTCGCTGACGTCGCGGACGACCTGGACGAACGCCCTCGGGCGGCCGTCCTCGGTCCACGCCGGTTGCATCATGATCTCCACGGGAACGTCGGTGCCGTCCCGCCGGCGGTGCGTCGTCGTGAACATCGAGACCGAGATCTCGCCCTGGTTGAACGGCTCCAGCAGCGCACGGAGCTCGGCTTCGTTGAACTCGGGCGCGATGTGCAACATCGTCATGTCGAGGAGCTCGTCGTGCGTGTAGCCGAGCTGGTCGATCGCTCCTTGGTTGACGTACGTGAAGCGCCACGTGTCGGCGTCGAAGATCAACACCGCGTCGCGGGTCGTGTCGAGCGTCTCGCGCACGCGGCGTGACTCGGCCTCCTCGCGGACGCGATCGGTGATGTCGCGAACGACGGCGACCACGCGGAGCCCGGCATCGGTGTCGAGCGGGCTCAGGCTGATCTCGACCGGGAACTCCGTCCCGTCCTGACGGCGGCCGAACAGGCGCAGCCCGGCGCCCATCGCACGCGTGCGAGGCTCCACCCGGTAGCGCGTCCGGTGCGCGCGGTGGACCTGACGCAAGCGGTCGGGAAGGAGGTCGTCGACCGAGCGGCCGAGGAGGTCGCCGCGGTCGTATCCGAACAGCTCCTCCATCTTCCGGTTCACGAGGCGGATCTGGCCGGCTTCGTCGGCAAGGACGATCCCGTCGGGCGCGGCGTCGACCAGACCCCACACGGTGCTGTCCGTCAGCTCGACGTCCGACAGGGGCCGGAGCGACTCGCGGCTCACGGCCGCCGGTCGCACGTTGAGCTCCGGGTTCTCTGTCACCATGCGCAGTCTCGGGCTGCCCGGCCGCCGGGCGACCCTCCGCGCCGTCGGTCTGCCGATGGCCGGATTCAGGGAATCGTAGCGAGATCTCGGATCGGGACTCGCCGGGAGCCGGGCTTTGCGGTGGGCGATTTCCCGCAGATCAGGCGAGATCGATCTTCGGCACGAAGCGAGCAAGGCTCTTCGGGAACCACCAGTTGGCGCGCCCGAGGATCTCCATGAGAGCGGGGACGAGGACCATGCGGACGACCGTGGCGTCGACGGCGACGGCGACCGCGAGGCCGAGCCCGAACATCTTCAGCTCGGCGACGGGGTTGGCGACGAAGCTGAGGAAGACACTGATCATGATGAGCGCCGCGGACGTGATCACACGCGCGGTCGTCGCCACACCGGTGACGACCGCGCGGCGCGTCTCGTGGCACGCCGCGTACTCCTCGCGCACCCGGGTGAGCAGGAACACCTGGTAGTCCATCGAGAGCCCGAAGAGCACGGCGAACATCATCATCGGGACGAACGAGACGATCGGTACCGTGCTCTCGAGCCCGATCAGTCCCTTGGCCCAGCCCCATTGAAACACCGCGACCGTCACTCCGTACGCGGCACCCACCGAGAGCAGGTTCATCACGGCTGCCGTCAGCGGGACGACGATCGAGTGGAACACCATCATCAGGAGGAGGAACGAGAGGAGGACGACCGCGCCGACGAAGAGCGGGAGCCGGTCCTTGATGCGGTTCCCGAGGTCGATGTACGCGGCCGTCACCCCGCCGACGTAGGCCCGGGCCGGGGTTCCCTTCACCGCCGCGGGCACGACGTCGTCGCGGAGGCTCGCGACGAGGTCGGTCGTCGCCTGGGCGTCCGGCGCGCTCGTCGGGATGACGGTCACGACCGCCGTGTTCCCCGCGGGGTTCGTGCGTGGCGGCGCGACGCTCGCGACCCCGGGTGCCGACCGCAGTGATGTGAGCAGACCCTGCGGTACCTGCCCGCCCTTCGGGAACGTCACCACGACCGCGAGGGGGCCGTTGACGCCCGGCCCGAAGCCCTTCGCCAGCAGCTCGAACGCCTGATGCTGGGTCGTGTCCGACGGGGCGGTGCCGTCGTCGGGCTGCCCGTACCGGATCGAGAGGAACGGCGCGGCGAGGGTCAGCAGCACGGCGATCGCGCCGATCGCGCACGGCCACCGGTGGCGCGCCACGGCGGTCGCGAACCGGGCCCAGAACGTCGGGCGCCCGGCGGAGTCGGTCGTCGCGGCACGGTGTCGCCCGAGGTGCAGGCCGCGGATCCGCAGCGAGTCGACGCGGTGCCCGACGAGGCCGAGCAACGCGGGCAGGAGGGTGATGGCCGCGAGCATCATCACCGCGACGACGAGCGCGGCCGCGTAGCCGAGTACCGCGACGTACGGGATCCCGGAGAGGGCCAGCCCGCAGATCGCGATCACGACGGTGGTTCCGGCGAAGATCACCGCCTGGCCCGCGGTCGCGACCGCGTGCCCGACCGACTCGTCGATCGGCATGCCGTCGCGGAGGTTCTCGCGGTGGCGGGTGACGATGAACAGCGAGTAGTCGATCCCGACCCCGAGGCCGATCATCGTGCCGAGATCGGGCGCGACCGTCCCGACGTCGGTGACCGCCGCCAGCAGGGTGATGCCCGAGATGCCGACCGCGAGCCCGAACAGCGCGGTGCCGATCGGCAGCCCGGCGGCGACGAAGGAACCGAACGCGATCAGGAGGATGAACACCGAGATGAGCAGCCCGACGGCGTCGCCGGGATCGGTGTGGTCGACGTTGGCGTAATCGACCAGCGGACCCCCGAACTGCACGTCGAGGCCGGCGGAGGTCGCGGGCGCGGTTGCAGCTTCGAGCGCACGGAACCCGGCGGTCCCGAGTGCCGGCGGCTGGACGTCGTACTGCACGCTCGCGAGACCGATCGTGCCGTCCTTCGACGTCAGCGTCGACGCCAGCGGCCCGACCGGCCCGACGACCTGCGTCGTGTGCGGCAGCTTCCGGAGTGCGGTGAGCGTCGTGTCGATCGCGCTCTGGGCCGCGGGCTCGCCGAGCGTTCTGCTCTTCGCCTGGAACACGACCGTCGCGCTCGTGCCCGACTGCTGCGGGAAGCGGCTGACCAGGAGGTCGGCCGCCGTCTGCGACTCCGCGTTCGGGATCCGGAAGTTGTCGAACGTGCGCCCGCCACTCGCCTTCGCCAACAGCACGATGCCGACGGCGGCGACGACCCAGAGCGCGATGACGAAGCGGTGACGGCGCGCGCAGGTCCTCCCGAGAAGTTGGAGGAGGCCCGACACGAAGCGTGAGGGTATTCCCGTGCCACCATGACGACGTGGATGCCGAGTTCGCCGAGCTCCCGCCGGGCGGACGCGAGATCGTCCGGACACGGCGCGTCCGACTCGGCGACGTCACGATCGGCGGACGTGTACGTCTCGACGCGCTCGCGCGCTACCTCCAGGACATCGCCGCCGACGACGTGGACGACGCCGGCGTCGAGGGTGCCTGGGTCATGCGCCGGATGGCCTTCCGGATCGTCCGGATGCCCCGCTTTCGCGACGACATCGAGCTCCGCACGTTCTGCAGTGGCACCGGCGGACGGATCGCGGAACGTCGCACGACGGTGCGCACCGGCGGCGAGGATGCGGTCGAAGCGGTCGCGCTCTGGGTCTATCTCGACGAGCGCGGGCGACCGGCACCGCTCGAGGACTGGTTCTTCGACCTCTACGGGACGGCCGCGGCGGGCCGCCGCGTGAGCGGGCGCCTCCGGCACGGCGGGCCGCCGGCGGGAGCCGCGTCGAGACCGTGGCCGCTGCGCACGACCGACTTCGACGTCCTCGCGCACGTGAACAACGCCGCGAGCTGGGCCGCGGTCGAGGACGAGCTCGCGCGTCTCGCGCCCGATCGGCGCGTCTCGGCCGGCGAGATCGAGTACCGGGCCGCGGTCGACCCGGGCGACACGGTCGAGCTGCGGAGCGTGCTCGCGGCGGACCGGCTCTCCTGCTGGCTCGTCAGCGGCGGCTCCGTGCGAACCTCCGCGCTGGTCCGGTTCCGGTGATGTCACGTCGTGCCAACCCACGACGCGACGCCCCGCGGGCCCCCCGTCCCGGCTCGGACGGCACGCAGCTTCTAGAATCCGACCCTCTGGATCCGCTATCAGTCGGTCAGTTCGGGGGACGTCGTTGTGTCGTGACCGGCGGCCTTGGCTTCATCGGCTCGAACGTCGCGCTCGCGCTCGCGCGTGACGGGGCCGAGGTGGTCGTCGTCGACGCGGTCGTGCCCCGGCACGGCGCCAATCCCGCCAACCTCGAGGGCGCAGCCGGCCACGTCGACGTGGTCGAGTGCGACCTCGGTGACCCGCGCGCCCGCAGCGCCGTCGAGGGCGCCGACCTCGTCTTCAACCTGGCCGGGCAGGTCAGCCACCTCGACTCGATGGCCGACCCGCTCTTCGACCTCGACGTCAACACGCGCAGCCACCTCGCCTTCCTCGAGACGCTGCGGCGGGTCGCGCCGGGGGCGCGCGTCGTCTACGCGTCGACCCGTCAACTCTTCGGTCGTCCGCGCTACCTGCCGGTCGACGAGGAACATCCGGTCGCGCCCGTCGACGTGAACGGCGTGACGAAGTACGCGACCGAGCTCTTCCACCAGCTGTACACGGATTGCTACGGGGTCCAGACGGCGGTCGTCCGCCTCACGAACGTGTACGGCCCGCGTCAACGGTTGCGCGACGACTTCCAGGGATTCCTCCCGATCTTCGTGCGGCGCGCGCTCCTCGGTCAGCCGATCCTGGTCTTCGGCGACGGCGCTCAGGAACGGGACTGTCTCTACGTCGACGACGTCGTCGAGTGCCTCCTCCGGGCAGCGGTGTCACCGGATGCGGTGGGGGAGGTCTTCAACGTGGGCAACGACGAGCGGTTGTCGCTGGTCGCCATCGCCCAGGCAGTGGTCGACGCCGCGGGTTCCGGTTCCGTCGAGCACGTGCCGTGGCCGCCCGACCGGGACGCGATCGACATCGGGTCGTACTTCGGCGACTCGTCCAAGGCGAAGCGGCTGTTGGGTTGGGCGCCCGAGACACCGTTCGCGGAAGGGATCGCCCGCACCATCGAGTTCTACCGTGCGCGTCTCGACCGCTATCTCTGAGCGCGGGCACGGGGCAGGGGGGGCGGCGATCCCGGTGGTCGACCTCGCCCGGCGCGCTCGCGCGCTCGAACCCGAGCTCTCCGACGCGGTGGCCCGCGTCCTCCGCTCGGGGCGATACCTGCTCGGCGCCGAGACCGAGGCGTTCGAGGCCGAGTTCGCCGCGTTCTGCGGCCGGCGCCACGCGGTCGCGGTCGCGTCCGGGACCGAGGCGCTGCGGCTGTCCCTGGTCGCGCTCGGCGTCGGACCGGGCGACGAGGTGATCGTCCCCGCCTTCACCGCCGTGCCCACCGCGGCGGCGGTCCGCGGCGCCGGGGCCGTCCCCGTGTTCGCCGACGTCGACGCCGCGACCGGGTGCCTCGACCCGACGGCCGCGGCCGCGGCGCGCACCGAACGGACGCGCGCCGTCGTGCCGGTGCACCTGTACGGCCGGCCGGCACCGCTGCCCGACCTGGGCGTTCCCGTCGTCGAGGACGCGGCGCAGGCGCACGGCGCCCTCGACCCCGGCGCGCCGACGGCCGCGGCCGCCTACAGCTTCTACCCGACGAAGAACCTGGGCGGGATCGGTGACGGCGGTGCCGTCGTGACCGACGACGCGCAGCTCGCGGCGACGGTGCGGCGCCTGCGGGCGCACGGTCTCACCGAGCCGAGCGGCTACGAGCACACCGTCGTCGCCGGCAACTCACGCCTCTCGGAGGTGGAGGCGGCGGCGTTGCGGGTCGGGCTGGCCCGGCTCGCGGGCGGCAACGCCCGCCGGCGGGAGATCACCGCCACGTACCGGCGCGCCGCGCCCGACATGCGTTGGCAGTCGCCGCACGAGCGGCACGTCTACCACCTGTGCGTCGCGAGGGTTCCCGAGCGCGACACGTTCCGGTCCCGCGTGCCGTTCGGGACGGCGGTGCACTACCCGCGGGCGCTCACGCAGCAACCCGCGTTCACGCCGTACCTCCGTGACGCGTGCCCGGAGGCCGAACGCTGGGCCGCGGAATGCGTTTCGCTCCCGTGTTTCCCCGAGCTCACCGACGACGAGGTCGATGCCGTGTCGGGAGCGCTCGCATGACCTCGGCCCGCTACCCGGCTGTCACCTCGATCTCGGCGTTCTTCCCCTGTTACAACGACGAGGCGACCATCGCGTCGATGGTGAAGCTGGTGCTCGCCACGATGGACCGCATCGGCGTCGACGGCGACGTGATCGTGGTCGACGACGGCTCCACCGACGCGTCGCCCTACGTGCTCAAGGAGCTCGCCGACATCGAGCCGCGGCTGCAGGTCGTGACCCACGACGTGAACCGTGGGTACGGGGGTGCGCTGCTGTCCGGCTTCGCGGCCGCGACGCGCCAGTGGGTCTTCTACACGGACGGCGACGCGCAGTTCGATCCCTGTGAGCTCGAGCTGTTGGCTGCGCGGGCCTCCGACGACGTCGACGTGGTGCAGGGGTACAAGATCCGCCGGGGCGACAACCTCGCCCGCCGCGTGATCGGCCGCGTCTACCACCGCTTCGTCTCCATCGCCTTCGGTCTGCGCATCCGCGACACCGATTGCGACTTCCGCCTCATCCGCAAGGAAGCCCTCGACCGCATCGAGCTGGTGCACACGACGGGCGTCATCTGCGTCGAGCTCGTCCGCAAGCTGCAGGACTCGGGTGCACGGTTCGTCGAGGTGCCCGTGCACCACTACCCGCGCCGTTACGGGAAGTCGGAGTTCTTCCGGCTCAGCAGCGTCGTTCGCACGCTCACGGACCTGGCGGGATTGTGGGTGCGGCTCGTCCTGCGACCGCGGGCGCGCCGGCCGGCGTCGGGCCCGACGGCGCGCTAGCCGGCCCGTCGGTCGCGACGGGTCGCGACGACGATCACGCTCGTCCCGAAGGGCACGCGGCCGCCGCGGGCGATGTGTGTCCGCTCGGCGGCCGCGAGGCGACCGAAGACGGGGTCGAGCGCGCGCCGGTCGACGTCGGAACCCGCGCTGCGCGGTGGTCGGGGCCGCGCCCGGTCGGCGAGCGCGAGCAGGGCCGCGGGCGCGACGAGGAACGAGTACGCGTAGGTCGCCCGGCGGACCTGCAGACCGGCGCCCTCGAGGATCGCGGTGAGCCCGGCGCGCCGGTACCGGCGGAGCCCGCCGACCACACGGTCGTGGGCCCGTTGAAGCTTCGGGAGGGCGGGCTCGACGAGGAGCAGCGCGCCGCCCGGCCGCAACACGCGGGCGAGCTCGCGCGCCGCGGCCGCGTCGTCGTCCACGGCGTAGAGGACGGTGACCGCGGTCGCGACGTCGATGCTCTGGCTCGCGAGCGGGAGCTGCGTGACGGTGGCCCGGACGGGGTCGAGCGCGTGCCGCCGCTCGTGGACGAACGCCAGCGCTTCGGGAGCGAGGTCGACCGCGACGACCGTGCCGTGGGCGGCGAGCCAGGCGCCGTTGCCGCCCGGTCCGCATCCGGCGTCGAGGATGGTCTGGCCCGCGCCGAGCCAGGGCCCGAGCAGATCCGCCATCAGCGCGCGCGTGTTGCGGTACCACCAATGTCCGTCCTCGACGGCGGCGATGCGCGCGTACTCCGCGACCTCCACGGGCGCCGACGCTATCGGCGGCTCCCGCTCAGTGGCGGGCGACGCGGAAGGTGTCGACCGTGACCTCGGTGGTCGAGCCGGCCTGGACGCCGAGGCGCTCGCCGCGGCACGGTTCGCACCCGAGGTCGAAGGACGCCTGGTCGATCTCGTCGACGTGCAGCACGACCGCGTCGTCGACCATCACGGTGAGCTCGCCGTCCACGAGGGTGAGCCGGAGGGTCCGCTGCCCGTACAGCAGTGCCGTGTCCTCGACCGGTGCCTGCGCGAGCGGCTGCCAGTGCTGGTGGTTGTCGACCCACTGGCGGACGAGGTAGCTCCCGCCGCCGTACGCCGGTTCGATGTCGAAGGAGTAGGCGGTCAGCCGCTCGGAGTCGTCGAGCGAGGCCCGGAACAGGACCCCGAACCCGGCACCGGACGTGAAGTGCACGGCCGCCTCGATCGTGCAGTCGCCGTCGGCCGTGACGTCGGCGAGCGCCCAGCGGACGTCGGCCCGGCGCATCGACAGGGTGCCGTCGGCGCCGGCGGTCGCCGGGTAGATCCCGCCGACGTGCCAGTCGGGCCCGGCCGTGACGAACTCGAGCACGGGTTCGGGCTCGACCTCCTCGACCGGCTCCTCGGCCGCGGCCTCGCTCGGCGCGTGCGCCGTCCAGGCGATCGGCACGAGGTCGTCGTCGCTGTCGACGCCGGTGGCCGGCGGCGTCGCGTGCTCCGGCTCGTCCGCGTCGACGGTCTCGAACGGCTCGAAGGTCGCGGCGGTCTCCGCCGTCTCCTCGATCTCGAAGGTCTCGGAGGTCTCGGAGGTCTCGGAGGTCTCGAAGGTCTCGGAGGTCTCGGAGGTCTCGAAGGTCTCGAACTCCGGCTCCGCCCCGGCCGCGTACGCGTCCTCGTGCTCGTACTCGGACGCCGACCTGTACTCGTCCCCGTACTCGTCCGCCGGGTCGAAGCCGGCGTCGACGACGATCCCGTCGCCCGCGAGCTCACCCGGCAGCGTCTCGAGCCCCGAGTCCTCGCCCGGATCGACCAACCCGTCGAACGCGAGGTCGACCTGCATTCCCTCGGGCAGGCCCGTGTGCGGGTCGCCGTACTCGTCGCTGTGCTCGCCCGGGTCGCCCGGCTCGTCGAGGTCGGGCACGGCGACGCCGAACGCGCTCCGGAGCGCGGCGAACGCGTCGGTCGTTCCGCCGGTCTCGGTCGGCCCGTCCAACGCCGGCGGCTCGTCGGTCTCTCCGTACGCGTCCGGTTCGGGTTCGGGGTACGCCGGCTCGGCGGGAGCTTCGCGCCAGCCGTCGCCGGCGGGGAACCCGCCCATCGCGCCGGCGGTGTCGCCGCTGCTCGCGAGCAGGTCCTCGATGGACGGCACGGCGATCCCGAACGGGCTCGACTCGAGCGGGCCGAAGGAGTCCGCGTCGGTGCCGTGCACCTCGCCCTCGCCGCCGGCCGCGTCCGGCGATTCGACCGGCGAATCGCCGAACTCCACGGGCGAATCGACCGGCGAATCGACCGGCGATTCGACGGTGGGGTCGACCATGGCCTCGACCATCGCCGCCGCCACCTCGCCGGTCGGCTCGCGGTCGTCCCCGGCGAGGGTCTCCTCGGTCGCTTCGGCGGCGTCGGTGTCGATCTCGATCCAGCCGTGGGCGATCGGCCCGGGTTCTCCGGCCGCCGAATCGGTCGCCGATTCGCCGGATTCGCCGGGCGAATCGGCGGTCCCGTCGGTGCGGCGGAGCAGGTCGGACGCATCGAGGGGGCTGACCGACGGCTCGAACGCAGCGCCGAACGGGTCCATCGTGAGGCCGGTGTCGGCGAAGCTGCTCCGCACGTCGGGTGCGAAGCCGCGCGTCCCGAGCGGGTCGTCGAGCTGCATCCCTTCCGGCAGGTCCGCGAACGGGTTGGCGATCCCGTGGTCCTCCGTGGGCAGATCCGACGGGAGCGCCGCGAACGGGTCGGCCTCGGGCGGCGCGGTCGACAGCGGCGCTCCCGAGGGCGGCGCGAACAGGTCGGTCGCCTCCGCGAACGGGTTCGGCGTCGACTCGCCGATACCGAACGGGTCGTTCGGGTCGAGCGCGGCGAACGGGTCGGCGGGAGCGAAGGGATCGGTCGCCGGCCCCCCGAGGAACGCGTCGATGTGCGGCGCGGGCGCGAGCGTGTCGTCGGCCGGCGGCTTCGCGAACGGGTCCTCGGCGCGCGGCGTCGAGAAGAACTGCTCGGCCGCCGCGGCCGGGTCGAAGGTCTGCGGGTGCGCGGCGTACTGGTCCGCCGACGCGGTCTCGCCGACGGCCGGCAGCGACAACGGCGGGAGGATCATCGCCCGGAGCCGCGCCGCTTCCTCGCGCGACGCGCCGATCAGCTCCATCAGTCGCTGCTCGATGAGGTCGGGAGTTCCACCGAGGGCGTCGGCCAACGTCGCCAGATCCGCCTCGCGCAGCGGCACGCGGCTGCCCGGCGGCAGGTTGCGCAGCTCGTAGATCATCGACAGGTACTCGCGGAGGACGCCGTCGCGCTCCTGGGTCGCGCGCAGGTGCCGGATGCTGTTGCCGACGGTGAGCGAGCTGAGGTCGGAGGTGATCTGGAGGGGATCGCGGTTCGGCAGCAGCTCGCCGACGTCGACGCCGCACGACCCGGCGAGGCACCACAGGTCACTCTCGGGCACGGCCACCTTGCCCCGCTCGTAGGCCGCGAGCTCCCGCCGGGTGAGCCCGGCCGACCGGGCGACCTCGCTTCGCGAGAGTCCTTTCTGCTTCCTGACCTGTCGCAGCTGCCGTCCCAATTGCTTGGGTGACGGCGCGGTGGAGGGGCTCGGATCCGCGATCGCCATGACCTCACTATCGGCCCCCGCCACAGGTGCCTGAAGAGCCTTTGGGCGCCGCGACTGGCCCGGATACAGGGCGTCTGGCAGCCTCCGGTCCGATTCGCGCATCTCGAAC
>DASRHL010000274.1:0-10051 GCA_035650535.1 Acidimicrobiia bacterium | reverse complement strand
GTCCTCGTCGAGGACCGCCTGTTCTCGACCCTCGACCCGACCACGCGGCGCCTGCAACTCCCCGGGGGCGAGACGATCCTGTGCTCCGACACCGTCGGCTTCGTCCGGCGCCTGCCGCACCAGCTGGTCGAGGCCTTCCGCTCCACGCTCGAAGAGGTCGCCGAGGCGGATCTGCTCGTCCACGTCGTCGACGGATCGGCGGCGGACGCCGAGCGCCAGGTCGAGGCCGTCCGGACCGTGCTCCGCGAGATCGGGGCCGGCGACGTCCCCGAGCTGCTCGCCGTCAACAAGACCGACGTCGCCGACCCGGGCCGCGTCGACACGCTGCTCGGCGCGCACGCCGACGCGATCGCGGTGTCGGCCGTGTCCGGCGAGGGCCTCGAGAAGCTCGTCGACCTCGTCGGGCAGAAGCTGCGCTCGCTGGCCCGAATCGTGGAGCTCGTCGTGCCCTACGACCGTGGTGACGTGCTCGCGGCCCTGCACCGCGACGCCGACGTCCTCGTCGAGGTGCACGCGGACGAGGGCGCCCGGATCCGTGCCCGCGTCCCCGACCGCGACCTCGCGCGCCTCGCCTCGTTCGTCGTGGACGAATGAGGCCTCCGGTAAGGTGCGCGCCATGACGCCGGAGGCCGCGACCACCGCGCGCGGCGCCGGGTTCGTCCTGCCGCCCTACCCCCATGACCGGCTCGCGGAGCTCCACGCCACCGCAGCCGCGGTTCCCGGCGGGATCGTCGATTGTTCCATCGGCACGCCGGTCGACCCGATGCCGGACGTCGCCCGGCGTGCGCTCGTCGAGAGCGCGGCGGCGGCGACCGGCTACCCGGCGACGATCGGGAGTCCCGAGTACCGCACCGCCGCGGCGGCGTGGATCGGGCGACGGTTCGGTGTCGAGGTGGGGCCCGAGCAGGTTGTCGCCTGCATCGGCACCAAGGAGCTGGTCGCGTCGCTGCCTCGCGCGCTGTCGTTGCGCGACCCCTCACGCGACACCGTCCTGTATCCCGGCGTCGCGTACCCGACGTACGCGATGGGAGCCGCGCTGGCCGGCCTGCGCGCGGTGCCGGTGCCGGTCGACGACGCGTGGCGGCTCGACCTCGCGGCCGTCGACGAGTCCGACGCCGCGCGCGCGCTGCTCCTCTGGCTCAACGACCCGGCCAACCCGACCGGCGCCGGCAACGATCGCGCCGGCATGGCGGCCGCGGTCGCGTGGGCCCGTTCCCGGGGCGTGCTCGTCGCGAGCGACGAGTGCTACGCCGAGTTCACCTGCGACGACCGGGGCGACCCCGCCGAGCCCGTCACCGCGCTCGCCTTCGGCCACGACGGGGTCCTCGCGGTCCACTCGCTGTCGAAACGCTCGAACATGGCCGGGTTGCGGGCGGGCTTCGTCGCCGGCGACGCCGCCCTCGTCGCCTACCTGGGCGAGCTGCGCAAGCACGGCGGCCTGATGACACCCGCGCCCGTCCAGGCCGCGGCCACCGCCGCGCTCGGCGACGACGACCACGTCGTGGAGCAGCGCGCCCGCTACGCGGCCCGCCGGCGGCGGCTCGTGCCCGTGCTCGAGCGGCGGGGCCTCGTCCACGACGGCGGCCCGTCGACCTTCTACCTGTGGCTGCGCTCCGCGTCGGGCGCCGAGGACGGCTGGTCGATCACGCGCCGCCTCGCCGCGACGGGCCTGCTCGTCGCGCCCGGCGAGCTGTACGGCCCGCAGGGCGCCGCCCACGTGCGTCTCGCGCTCAGCGTCACCGACGAGCGTCTCGAGCTCACCGTCGACCGCCTCGAGCGGTCGCCCCGCCCGGAGGGCTCGTAGCCTCCCCGGCGCCCACGATCCTGGAGGACCGGTGACCCCTTCCGATCTCGAACCGCAGATCAACGCGCTGTGGGAGGCGCGCGACGACCTCCCGTCGGTGATGTCGGAGGAGGCGGCCCGCGAGGTCGTCCGCGCCGCCATCGACGGGCTCGACCGCGGAGAGCTGCGCGTCGCCGAGGTCGTGGACGACGTCGTCGTCGTCCACGAGTGGCTGAAGTACGCGGTGCTCCTGCTGTTCCGCCTGTCGAAGATGGAGACGATCGAGCTCGGCCCGTTCGAGTACGCGGACAAGATCCCCCTGAAGCACGACTACCAGGAGGCCCGCGTCCGCGCGGTTCCCGGCGCATCCGCCCGGTGGGGTTCCTATCTGGCGCCCGGCGTCGTGCTGATGCCCAGCTACGTGAACATCGGTGCGTACGTCGGCGCCGAGACGATGGTCGACACCTGGGCGACCGTCGGATCGTGTGCGCAGATCGGCGCGCGGGTCCACCTGTCGGGTGGCGTTGGGATCGGCGGCGTGCTGGAGCCCCCGCAGGCGGCGCCGGTGATCGTGGGCGACGACGTGACCATCGGCAGCCGCTGCATGGTCACCCAGGGTGCGCGCGTCGGCGAGGGCAGCGTCCTCGGGGAGGGCGTGATCCTCAACCCCGGGATTCCGGTCATCGACGCCGAGACGGGGGAGGAGGTGTCGCGCGGGGTCGTGCCGCCGTGGTGCATCGTCGTGCAGGCGTCACGGCGCAAGCAGTTCCCCGGCGGGGAGTTCGGGCTCCCGTGCGCGCTGATCCTGCGCCGCCTCGAGCCGGGCGAGCGGCACGACAAGGCGAAGCTGAACGACATCCTCCGCGACCACGGCGTCGGCGTCTGACGCCATGGTCGCGCCGCGTGCTCAGAGGCGGCGGAGCAGCGACACCACCTTGCCGTAGATCGTGACCTCGTCGGGGTCGAAGACGAGCTCGTCCATGCTCGCGTTCTCGGGTCGGAGGACGACCTTGCCGCGGCGGCGGAGGTAGGTCTTGACCGTGGCCTCCTCGCCCGGGATGCCGGCCACGACCGTGTCGCCCGATTCGGCCGACGGCTGCTGGCGCACGACGACGTAGTCGCCGTCGAGGATGCCGGCGTCGACCATCGACTCGCCACGCACCCGGAGCATGAACAGGTTGCCGTCGCCCGTGAAGTCCTCCGGGAGGGGGAGGGTCTCTTCGATGTGCTCGGCCGCGAGCACGCCGGTGCCGGCGGCGACGTCGCCGACGAGCGGGACGTGGCGGACCGGGCGGCGCTCGACGACGGCGCCGGAGCCGGCCTCGAAGCACACCTCGATGGCCCGGGGCTTCGTCGGGTCGCGCCGGAGATAGCCCTTCTGCTGCAGGGCGGCGAGGTGCGCGTGGACCGTCGAGCTCGACGACAGCCCGACCGCCTCGCCGATCTCCCGCACGCTCGGCGGGTAGCCCCGGCGGCGGACCTCCGCGTCGATGAACTCGAGGACCTGGCGCTGGCGCTCGGTCAGTTCGGTCATGTGCCCCGCATCCCTTCGGTCTCCGAGGGGCCGGTCCGGCTGGCCCGCTCCGTGGTGGCCCGGGGTTCCCGGTGCCGTCGGCACGGTACCACGATCACGCGTTCGGGGCAAACACCTGTTCGTTTCTCCTCTTGACCCCGAACGCCCGTTCGTGCTTGGATGGCGAACAGGCGTTCGGCGGCGGCGGGGCCGTGGCCCGGTGGGCCCGGTCGGCGAGGTGGGGGAGAGCTGTGGGAGAGCTCGGGGAGAGGTCGGGGAGAGGCCGGCGAGAGGCAAGGAGAGCTCGGCAAGAGGTCGGGCGATAAGCGTCACACCCCCGTGGTTCGATCGCCACGACGAAGAGACGAGCAGGACGAAGGAGTCAGATCCGCGATGGCAGCCGTCACGACCATGCCCGGCCCGGGCGTCCCGGCGTTCCCCTCCATCCGCCGGTACGCCCCGCGTGGTGCCACCCCACGCGCCCGCCGGGTCGGCCGCGCCACCTACCTGCGCCGGCGCCTCGCCGTCGCCGGGTTGGCGTGCGGGCTCGTGGTCGTGGCGGCGCAGGCGGGTGCCGCGCTCGGGGGCTCCCCCCTCGCAGCCCCCGAGCGCCGCCCGACCGCCGCGTCCGCCGCATCCGCCGCGTCGTCGCCCACCGTGCGCGCCGTCGTGGTGCGCCCGGGCGACTCGTTGTGGTCCATCGCCGAACGTCTCGCGCCCGACGAGGATCCCCGGCCGGTCGTCGACGAGGTGCAGGCGGCGCGCGGCGACGCGCCGCTCGTCCCCGGCGAGACGATCCTGTGGCCGCGCTGACGTCGCGATGCGAGCGGACGCCGGGGTGCAGTCGAGGGCGGCGAGTACCGTCGGTGCATGCGCTGTCCGTACTGCCGGGGCGACGACGACAAGGTGGTCGACTCGCGCCCGGCCGACGACGGCGCCGCGGTCCGGCGCCGGCGGGAGTGCCTGGCCTGCGGGCAGCGGTTCACCACCCACGAGCGGATCGACGAGGTCGCGCTGGTCGTGCGGAAGCGCTCCGGGCAGCGCGAGCCGTTCGATCGCGCCAAGCTCCGGGCCGGGCTCGAGCGGGCCGTCCACGGCAGCGCCGTCGACCGGGCCGCGGTCGCGCTGCTCGCCGACGAGATCGAGGAGGAGGCCCGGGCCGCCGGCCCCGAGGTCGCCTCGGAGTGGATCGGGCGTGCCGTGCTCGAGCGGCTGCGTGTCCTCGATCCGGTGTCCTACCTGCGCTTCGCCTCGGTCTACAAGGGCTTCGAGGGGATCGCCGACTTCGAGCGGGAGTTCGTCGAGCTCCAGAAGACCACCGCGCCCAAGCGGCGCGGCGGTTCGTGAACAGGCGCACGAGCGCAAACCTTCGCGAGCGGCCAGAAACCGGGGCCGGGTCCATTGACACGCCGGTAATTCCGGTGCTGTAATTCACCCCGCATCTCGCGATCCCCACCACCGGAACCACAAGATGTTGTGGTTTGGACGGAGCGGCGGGGCGACCACAACGAGCAGGGTGCGACGGCGCCGCCCAGGCTCCCGACCACGGGTCCCGGGGGCGCCGACGGGGGAGAACCGCACACGGTCCCGGTGACGGCCGGGAGCGACGTCGGCTACGGCCGGAAAGGGAGTTGCCCCATGGCGATGGCGCCGGAGCAGATCGGGATCGGGATCCGCCGCTACTTCACCCAGCCCGGTGAGCACCCGTACGACTCGGTCGAGTGGGAGCGTCGCGACGCCCGCATCCCGAACTTCAAGGACGGCACGGACGCGTTCTACCAGCCCGACGTCGAGTTCCCGGTCACGTGGTCGCAGAACGCCACCAACATCGTCGCCCAGAAGTACTTCCGGGGCACCCTCGGCACGCCCGAGCGCGAGCACTCGCTGCGCCAGGTCATCGACCGGGTCGTCGACACGATCACGGCGTGGGGCACGCGTGACGGCTACTTCGTCGACGACCAGGAGGGCGCGGCCTTCCGCAACGAGCTGAAGTACATCCTCCTGCACCAGCGGGCGGCCTTCAACAGCCCGGTCTGGTTCAACATCGGCGTCAACGGCGTCCCCCAGCAAGCGAGCGCGTGTCAGCCGTACCACGCGCCCGTCGCGACGCCGGAGGGTCTCGTTCCGATCGGCAAGCTCGTCGAAGACGGCGCCGTCGGCGCCAAGGTCTTCGACGCGCACGGGCTCACGAAGGTCGTCGCGGTCAAGCACAACGGCCGCAAGGAGGTGCTGCGGATCCGTACGAAGGCGGGCATCGACCTCGACGTGACCGGCGACCACCTCGTCTGGCGCTCGACCGGCTTGAGGAGCGGCCGCTTCGTCGAAGCCGCGACGTTGCGCCCCGGCGATCAGCTCGAATGGCACCGAACCGAGTCGTGGGGGAGAGGCGAGATCGACCGCCGAAGCGTCGCCGAGGCCGCGCTCGCCGGATGGTTGCAGGGCGCCGGGTTCGTCGGGCAGTACTCCGGGACCAACCGCGCTCCGACGATCGAAGCGATGGTCGTCACCGAGGCGGAACGACGTTGGGTCACGTGGGCGCTCGACGAGGTCTTCGGAGGTTCGCACCGTCAGGAGCGGCGCGAGGCGACTCCGGACGAGAAGCTCGACGGTCGGCGCCTCCGGCTCTACGGGAACCACTTGCGGCCGTTCGTCGAGCGATGGGGGCTCATGACGCGCGGCGCCTCGATGGAAGTGCCGCACGAGCTCTTCACGGCTCCGCTGCCCGTCGTTGCCGCGTATCTGCGGAGCATCTTCCAGGCCGAGGGCTACGTCGCGCGTCGAGAGCGCTCGACGACGGTGGGCCTCGACATGATCTGCGAGCGACTCGTTCGGGGTGTCCAACAGCTCCTGATGCGGTTCGGCATCTACTCGCGGGTCCGGTTCAAGGCCGATCGTCGCCCCGACCGGCACGGTTGCTGGTCGCTCGCGATCCGAGTCGCCGGAGATCGGCGCCGCTTCGCCGACGAGATCGGATTCATCGACGAGCGCAAGTGCGACGCGCTCGAAGCGTCCTTCGAGCGCCCCGGGGGAGCGGCCCGTCCCGTCAAGCGCCTCGAGATCGAGAGCATCGAGCAGCTCGGCGAGATGGACGTGTACGACATCCAGACCGAGAGTGGCGAGTACCTCAGTAACCACCTCCGTGTCCACAACTGTTTCATCCTCGCGGTCGAGGACACGATGGACGGGATCCTGAACTGGTACCGCGAGGAAGGGATCATCTTCAAGGGCGGTTCCGGCTCGGGCATCAACCTCTCGACGATCCGGTCCTCGCAGGAAGGTCTCGCGGGAGGTGGTACCGCGAGCGGTCCCGTGAGCTTCATGCGCGGGGCGGACGCGTCCGCCGGCACGATCAAGAGCGGCGGCAAGACGCGACGCGCCGCCAAGATGGTCATCCTCAACGCGGACCACCCCGATGTCGAGGAGTTCGTCTGGTGCAAGGCGCGAGAGGAGCGCAAGGCACGCGCGCTCCGCGACGCCGGGTTCGACATGGACCTCGACGGCGCCGACAGCCACTCGATCCAGTACCAGAACGCGAACAACTCGGTCCGCGTCACGGACGAGTTCATGCAGGCCGTGATCGACGACAAGGAGTGGCACCTCACGGCCGTGCTCGACGGTCATGTCGTCAAGACCGTCAAGGCGCGTGACCTCATGCGTCAGATCGCGGAAGCGGCCTGGGAGTGCGCCGACCCGGGCGTCCAGTACGACACCACGATCAACCGGTGGCACACGGCGCCCAACACCGGTCGCATCAACGCGAGCAACCCTTGTGCCGAATACGTTCACTTGGACAACTCGGCTTGCAACCTCGCGAGCATCAACCTGCTGCACTACCTCGAGGACGACGGCAGCTTCGACGTCGCTGCGTTCGAGCACACGGTCGAGGTCGTGTTCACGGCGCAGGAGATCCTCGTCGGCAACGCCGACTACCCGACGGACAAGATCGGCGAGACGACCAGGCGCTTCCGCCAGCTCGGTCTCGGCTACGCGAACCTCGGCGCCCTGCTGATGGCCCAGGGCCTGCCCTACGACTCGGACGAGGGCCGGGCATGGGCCGCCGCGATCACGTCGCTCATGACCGGGCACGCGTACGCCACGAGTGCGCGCACTGCCGGCCGCATGGGCCCGTTCGCCGGGTTCGACGAGAACCGGGACGCGATGCTGAACGTGCTGCGCATGCACCGCGACGAGGCGGAGCGCATCGATCGCACGCTCGTTCCCGACGCGCTGCTCGACGCGGCCCAGCGCTCCTGGGGCGAGGCCGTGGAGGTCGGCGAGCTCTTCGGCGTCCGCAACTCGCAGGCCTCGGTCCTGGCTCCAACCGGGTGTCTCGTCGGTGGATCGTTGATCCCGACCGAGCGCGGCCTCGTCCGCCTCGGTTCGCTCGGGAACCCGGTCGGCGACCGGTGGCAACCCCTCGACCTCGACGTGCAGACCGACGACGGCCCGCGCCGGGCGACCCGTTTCTTCGTGAACGGCGTCGAGCCGGTCGTCGACGTGAGGACCCGTCGGGGCTACCGCATCCGGGGCACGACCAAGCACCGCATCAAGGTCGTCGACGCCGACGGCGCGTGGGTGTGGAAGCGCTTCGCCGACCTCACGGAGGGCGACCGGGTTCCGCTGGCGCTCGACCAGCTCGTCGGCGATCCGCAGGCCGTCAACCTGCCGCCGCTCCCCGAGGCCCACTGGGCCGGCGAGCACACTGCTCGGGCGCCCCGAGTGCTGACGCCGGAGCTCGCCGAGTTGGTCGGCTACTTCATGGGTGAGGGGTCACTGCACTCGAAGGGGATCCGGCTCGGTGTCGCCGCCGGAGACTTCGAGGTCGTCGAGCGGCTCGAGCAGCTCGGGAAGGAGTGCTTCGGCCTGAAGGCGCACGTCACGCCGAAGACCGGAGACACCGAGGTGGCGTTCCACTCGGTGCGGCTCGTCGAGTGGTGGGAGGCATGCGGCTTCGCCAAGCACGAACCCGCCGAAGGTCACTCGGGTGAGGGGTGGCTGCC
Organism: Acidimicrobiia bacterium; assembly: GCA_035650535.1. GTDB lineage: Bacteria > Actinomycetota > Acidimicrobiia > IMCC26256 > PALSA-555 > DASRHL01. Next base: position 1,755 of record DASRHL010000274.1, on the reverse strand, counting down.
GCACATCCCCGATGCCGTGCTCCACAGCAACGACCGCGCGGTCTACGCGGCGTTCCTGCGCGGGCTCTTCGAGGCGGACGGCACCGTGACCGCCGGCAGCCCGCACTGGTCGACGACGTCGCTCGACTTCTCCCAGGACGTCCAGGCCCTCTTGCTGGCGATGGGGTACCCGACGACCCGGAAGCTCGACACGAGCGGCGGAGGCCGCTCGCCCTCGGCCGTCCTGCGCCTGCTCGACACGTCGTACCACGCACGCTGGCTCGACGAGATCGGCTTCGTCGGCGATCGTAAGCAGTTCCGGGTCGCCCGGAGCGAGGGTCGCCAGGCCGCCCGCCACGACCACATCCCCCTCACCCGGGCGATCGTGGATCGCCTGGTTCCGCAGAACGACGGGCTGCGCCGGGTTCTGCTGAACGAGCTCGCACGCGGCCGGGTCTCGCGACGCGCGGCGACCGAGCTGCTCGAGCGGACCGGTGACGCCGAAGTCGCCCACCTCCTGTCGTTCTTCTACGACACGGTGGTGTCGGCGGAGCTCGGCGTCGAGGAGCTCACCTTCGACCTGTCGGTCCCCGACAACGTCACGTACGTCGCCAACGGCTTCGTGAGCCACAACACCATCGGCTTGATGATGGATTGCGACACGACGGGCATCGAGCCCGACCTCGCGCTGACGAAGGCGAAGAAGCTCGTCGGCGGCGGGACGATGCTCATCGTCAACCAGACGGTTCCGCGCGCGTTGCGCAAGCTCGGGTACTCCGACACGCAGGTCGACGCGATCGTGCGGTACATCGACGAGCACAAGTCGATCGTCGGCGCGCCGGAGTTCGACCCCGAGCACCTGCCCGTGTTCGCGTGCTCGATGGGCGACAACACGATCGACTACATGGGCCACGTGAAGATGATGTCGGCGGTGCAGCCCTTCCTTTCGGGCAGCATCAGCAAGACGGTCAACATGCCCGAGGAGGTGACGGTCGAGGACGTCGAGAACCTCCTCATCGAGTCGTGGCGCCTCGGCCTGAAGGCGGTCGCGCTCTACCGCGACAACTGCAAGGTCGGGCAGCCGCTGTCGACGCAGAAGAAGGCGGGTGCGGCCGAGGAGGTCGCCAAGCAGGTCGAGCGGATCGTCGAGACGGTCATCGTCCAGGAGCCGGTCCGCCAGAAGCTGCCGCGCACGCGCACGTCGAAGACGTTCTCGTTCCGGGTGGCCGACTGTCACGGCTACGTGACCGTCGGCGAGTTCGAGGACGGCCGGCCCGGCGAGGTGTTCCTCAAGGTGGCGAAGCAGGGCTCGACGCTCGCCGGCATCATGGACGCGTTCGCGATCTCGGTGAGCCACGGCCTGCAGTACGGCGTGCCGCTGCGGGCGTTCGTCGACATGTTCACGAACATGCGCTTCGAGCCCGCGGGCATGACCGACGACCCCGAGATCCGCTTCGCGACGAGCCTCGTCGACTACATCTTCCGCCGGCTGGCGGTGGAGTACATGCCCTACGAGGAACGCCGCGACCTCGGGATCCTGACGGTCAACGAGCGGATCGAGCCGACGCTGCCCGGCGTCGAGGAGGCGACGACCGTCACGCAGCCGGGCTTCGACCTGCTCCCGCCGGAGGACCGGGCGCCGTCGCACGGGGCGACGCCGGGCACGCCGCCGGCACCGCCCGCGCCGCCCCAGTCGCGCAGCCAGGGCGAGGTCGTCCTCTGCCACGTCTGCGGCGACATCATGCAACGGGCGGGCAGCTGCTACGCCTGCCCGAG
>DASRHL010000273.1:0-19211 GCA_035650535.1 Acidimicrobiia bacterium | reverse complement strand
TCGACGCGCCGCAGCTCGGCGCGCGCGTCGTCGCGCGCGGACTCCGCGCGCCGACGCGCCTCGTCGAGGTTCGCGAGCTGCACCTCGCGGGCGCGGGCCTCGTCGTCGCGTTCCTTGTCGGCCCGTTTGCGGTCCGCGGCCGCGCACACCACGCCGAGACCGAACTCGAACGCCTCCGGCCGCGCCGCGTACAACGCGGACGCCAGCAAGGGGAGGTCGGCCCGCTCCGACGCGTCCTCGACGCGGCGCAGCGCGCCCGGCGCGCTCCAGGTGTCGAGGGCGCTCGCGACCTCGGGCCGCTCGAGGAACGCGTCGAACACCCGGGCCCGGAACTCGGTGTCGGTCTCGAGCGCGCGCCGCAGCTGTGTGCGCGCCGGGCCGCTCGCGAGCCCGCGCCGGTCGAAGCCGGCCAACGTCCGCAGCACCGGCGGGACGTCGGGCGCGTCGAAGCCCTGCAGCACCGCCGCCGCGGTGTCGAGCAGGGGCACGAGCAGCGAGTCGGGGACCGGGAGGCGACCCTCGCCGGCAGGCGCGGCGGCGTCAGGCATGCTCGTCGGAGGCCGGTTCGGCCAGCACGCCCCGCTCGATCGCGTCGCCGGTCGCGCCGCACCACCGGCACGTCACGGAGTCGATCCGCTCGTCGAGGACCTCCTCGTCCTCGATCGCGAGGTCGCCGCCGATGCTGAAGTGGTGGAAGGCACGGGTGCGGCGCGTCGCGACGACGTCGAAACGGGTCAGGTTCCCGCAGGCGCTGCATCGGTAGCGTTCGGGCCCGCTCATGCCTTGCCCGCTCTCGGCGCTCCTCGACGCTCGTTCACGGCCGAACACTATCCGGCGTCCTCGACGGCCGAACATGTGTTCGGTATGCTCGGCGGCGCATGCCCACCGAGTACTTCCCCGGGCTGGAGCGGCCGCGGCAGACCACCTTCGACGACCTGGGCACGCCGCTGCACGACGTCACCTTCGTCGTCGTCGACCTCGAGACCACGGGCGGCTCGCCCGCCACCTGCGCGATCACCGAGATCGGCGCGGTCAAGTACCGGGGCGGCGAGTGCCTGGGCGAGTTCCAGACCCTCGTCAACCCGGGGATGCCCATCCCACCGACGATCACGTTCCTGACCGGCATCACCGAGGCGATGGTCGTCCCGGCTCCCCCGGTGCACGAGGTCCTGCCCCAGTTCCTCGAGTTCCTGGGCGCACCCGAGTCGGGCACCGTGATCGGCGGCCACAACGTCCGCTTCGACGTCTCGTTCCTCGACGCCGCCCTCACCGCGCACGGCTACCCGCGCCTCGGTCACCGCCGGGTCGACACCGCGGCGCTCGCCCGCCGGCTCGTGCGCGACGAGGTGCCGAACCTCCGGCTGGCGACCCTCGCCCGCCACTTCCGCACGCGTACGGAACCCGTGCACCGCGCCCTCGCCGACGCACGCGCGACCCTCGAGGTGCTCCACGGGCTGCTCGAGCGGGCCGGCAGCTTCGGCGTGTTCGGTCTCGACGATCTCCTCGCCCTGCCGACGATGCGCGCGCACCCGTCGTCGGGCAAGCTCGCACTCACCGCCCGGCTGCCCCGGAAGCCGGGCGTGTACCTCTTCCGCGACCGCAACGGGCGGGTCATCTACGTCGGCAAGGCGACGAACCTGCGCGCCCGCGTCCGCAGCTACTTCGGGAGCGACGACCGCCGCAAGGTGCCGCAGCTCCTGCGCGAGACCGAGTCGATCGACCATCTCGTCTGCGCGCACCCGCTCGAGGCCGAGGTGCGCGAGATCCGGCTCATCCAGGAGCACGAACCGCGGTTCAACCGCCGCTCGAAGGCATGGCGCTCCTACGCGTACCTCAAGCTGACGCTCGGCGAGCGCTTCCCGCGCCTCGCCGTCGTCCGCGAGCAACGCGCCGACGGCGGCGTCTATGTCGGGCCCTTGCGGTCGAGCGGGGCCGCGCAGGCGGTGAAGGAGGCCGTCGAGTCGGCACTGCCGTTACGACGGTGTCCGCGCCGGGTCGGGCGGACGGCCGTGTGTGCCGGGCCGCCCTGCGTCCCCGCCCAGCTCAACGTCGCCGCGTGCCCCTGCAGCGGGCACACCGCTCCCGACGAGTACGCGCTCGTCGTCGACACCGCACGGCGCGGGCTCACCGGCGAGCCCGAGCTCCTGCTGGGCCCACTCGAGCGACGCATGCAGGCGCTCGCCGGAGCCGAGCGGTTCGAGGAGGCGGCGGCGGCGCGCGACCGGCTCCGCGTGTTGGCCCGCGCCCTCGCCCGGGAGCGGACCGTCGACACCGTGCGACGCGCCGCACGCGTCGTCACCGACGGGCCGGACGGAACGATCGAGATCGTCCACGGGCACCTCGTGATCGACGGCGTCCCCGGCCGGACGCCGCGGGCGCTCCCGTTCCCCACCCTTGCCGCCCCGGAGCTCCGTCCCGCCCGTGACGAGATCGACGAGCTGTTGGTCGTGGCCCGGTGGCTGCTGTCGAAGCGCGTGGCAGCGCGCGTGCGCGTCCACACCGTCGCAGGAACGCTCGCGTCGGCGCTGCCGTCGGTTCCCGACTACGAGCCGCCGCGCGACGCGGCGCGGCTCCGCCGCTGATCGGCGCCGTTGCCGTTCGCGTTCGGGCGACCGCCGGAACGGCGCGGCGGCGGCGTGATGCCCGGCGAGCTCGAGACGATCGTCGGGCGGGCGGCGGCCTCGTTCGCCGCCTGCCGCTTGTGCCGCCACGCCCGGCCGCCCTCGGCGAGCAGGTGCACGATGATCGCGGTGACGAGCGCCCACAGCAGCACGATCACGGCGAGGGGGACGAAGCGGTCGAGGTTGTGCTTGATGACGACGTCGAGCAGCTTCTGGCTGCTCAGGTAGCCGGCCTTGCGCGCCGGGATCCCGACGAGCGCGAGCCCGAGGGGCAGGGCGACGATCCAGATCAGGATGCGCACCACCACCGGCAGCGGGTCGGGCGCCCCGGCCGACCCGGTGGCGCGCCGGGTGCGTGACCGGACGCGGGGCGACGGCGTCTCGTCGGCCTCCGGGAGCGCGGCGGGGGCGGGGGCGGACGCCGACGCGCTCGACACCATGCGGCGGGCGGGCTCGGCCGCCGCGGGAGCGCCGGCGGCGGCCACTGCGGAGACGGGCGCCGTGCTCCGCGCCTCGGCGGACGCGGCGACGCGTGCGGGGAGGTCGCGGGGTGTCCCGGGCGCCGGGGTGTGCCCGCCGGGTGGCCGGCCCCGGCGGCGCGGCGGCGGTGGCACGGAGCCGGGCGCCGCGCTCGACGCGACGACGGTCGAGGGACCCGCGGTGGGCGGCGGCGCCGCTGCGGGGGCGCCTGCATCCCGCGCCGGGCGCGGGGTCGCGCGCGACGGTCCGCGGCGCCGCGCCGGCGGCTCGGCCTCGGCCGGGCGCGCGCCGGCCCGGTCGGGGTCGGCGAGGACGGGCGGGACCTTGAGCACCTTGCCGCACGTCCCGCAGGGGAACGAGTCGACGCCTCCGAGCGTGTCGACCATGCGCTTCGTCCCGCACGCCGGGCACTGGAGCGCCTTGGCCATCTCAGTCCTCCGCCAGCCGTGCGGCTCCGCTGACGCGCACGAACGCGTCGAGGCTAGCGGCCGCACGGCCGTCGTCGACGACAGCGGCGGCGAGCTCGAGACCACCGGCCAGGTCCGGGGCGAGCCCGGCGACGATCAGCGCAGCGGCCGCGTTGAGGAGCACGATGTCACGCACGGCCCCGGGCTCACCGGCCACGACCCGGCGCACGATATCGGCGTTCGTCGCCGCGTCCCCGCCCTTCAGCTCGTCGTGGTCGACCTGCCGGATGCCCAGGCCGGCGAGGTCGACCTCGAAGCGGCGCACCTCGCCGTCACGCAGCTCGAACACCGTCGACGGACCGGTCGTGGTGAGCTCGTCGAGGCCGTCGTGCCCGTAGAACACGAGCGCGTGCTCCGAACCGAGCTCGCGCAGTGCGGCGACGACGCGTTCGGCCATCGTCGAGTCCGACACGCCGAGCGACTGGCGTCGCACGCCGGCGGGGTTGGCGAGCGGGCCGAGGAAGTTGAACGTCGTGGGCACGCCGAGCTCACGGCGCGGGACCGCGGCGAAGCGGAGCGCCGGGTGGTAGCGCGGCGCGAGACAGAAGCCGATCCCCGCTTCCTCGATACAGCGCGCGACACCGGGTGGTCCGAGGTCGATGACGACACCGAGCGCCTCGAGGACGTCCGCGGAGCCGCAGTTCGACGACTGCGCGCGGTTGCCATGTTTGGCGACGCGCGCGCCGGCGCCGGCGGCGACGAGTGCGGCCATCGTCGAGACGTTCACGGTTCCCGAACGGTCGCCTCCGGTCCCGCACGTATCGATCAGTGCCGTCCCGTCGGACACCTCGACGCGGTCGGAGAACAGCAGCATCGTGCGCACGAGCGCCGCGAGCTCCGCCGGGGTCTCGCCCTTGGCCCGGAGCGCCACCGCGAAGCCGGCGATCTGGGCGTCGGTCGCCTCACCGGACAGGATCGACCCGAGAGCCCGCTGCGCCACCTCGGCCGGGAGCTCCTCGCCGCGGAGCAGCCGTGCGAGCGCGTCGGAGAGGATCGCGTGGGCGTCGGTCACAACGCCCGAAGGCTAGTTGTTCAGCCGGATTCGGCCCTTGTCGGCGCCACCCCGAACGTCAAGCCGACTTGCGGCGTTGGCGCAGGACACGCCGGCGCTCACGGGCGGTGAGCCCGCCCCAGACGCCGTCCTTCTCGCGGGTGGCCAGCGCGTACTCGAGGCAGGGTTCCCGGACCGCGCACAGGGCGCAGATCGCCTTGGCTTCGTCCGCCCCGGCGTCGTCGTTGACGGGGTGGAAGATCTCGGGATCGACGCCACGGCATCGCGCCAGGTTGCGCCACGTGCCACTCATCAGGTCACCGTCCTCGTCTCCCGCCGTTCCGCTCCGGTCCGGTCACTCGTGGCTTCACTCGTGGAGCGGAATCGGGAGGGAATCTGTGCAACGACTCTTCAATCGGCGGCTATTCCCCGCTACCTGAGTACGAAATGGGAGCGAATCGGACGCAGCCGGGTTGGCCGCGCCCGAGGGACCTACCCCGTGCGCCCGTAACATCAACCGATGGAGTGGGCGGAGCCGGAGATCCGGCCGCCGCGGTCAGGCTCCCAGCGGGCGGCGATCGGGGCGGCCTTCGCAGCAACCGTCCCCGGCCTCCTGCTCGGGGTCGGCTCCGACCATCCCAGCGGGTACGGCGGGGCCGCCGTCTTCGGGCTCGGCATCATCGGGGCCGCCTTCCTCCTGGCCTGGGCCGCCGAGGCCCTGCAGCTCGACGTGTCGCAGGGCCTGGCGCTGGCCGTCCTGGCCCTGATCGCGGTCCTTCCCGAGTACGTGGTCGACTTCACGTTCGCCTCCAAGGCGGGCGAGGACCCCCACCGCTACGCGCCGCTCGCCCTCGCGAACATGACCGGGAGCAACCGGCTGCTGATCGGCGTCGGCTGGACGGCCGTGGTGCTGGTCGCCGCCTGGCGGATGAAGCGGATCGCCCGGGCCCGCGGCTACGCCGGCGACCTCGACACCCAGGTGCGCCTCGACCGCCCCCACTCGATCGAGATCGGGTTCCTGGCCGTCGCGACCGCCTACTCGCTGACGCTGCCGCTGAAGAACCACCTGACCCTCTTCGACTGCGGCGTCCTGGTGGCCCTCTACGTCGGGTACGTGTGGCGGATCAGCCGGTCGCCGGCCGAGGAGCCGCACCTGGTCGGCCCGGCCCGGCTGCTGGGCGGGCTGCCGCGGGCACAGCGACGCGCCGCCGTCGGCGCCATGCTCGTGTACTCGGCGGCGGTCATCCTCACCTGCGCCGAGCCGTTCGCCGACGCCCTCGTGGCCACCGGGCGCGAGCTGGGGATCAGCACGTTCCTCCTCGTGCAGTGGCTGGCACCCCTCGCGTCGGAGGCGCCGGAGCTGCTCGTGGCGATCCTGTTCGCGTGGCGGCTCAACACCAACGGGGGGCTCGGGACGCTGGTCTCGTCGAAGGTGAACCAGTGGACCCTGCTCGTCGGGACACTGCCGCTCGTGTTCGTGATCGCGGGCGGCGCCGGATCGGGCCTGCCACTCGACCGGCTCCAGCGCGAGGAGCTGTTCCTCACCGCGGCCCAGTCGGCGTTCGCGGTCGCGATCCTCGCCAACCGGAGCATCGACGTCCGCGAGGCGTGGAGCCTCTTCACGCTGTTCGCGGCCCAGTTCGTGCTCGGCGGCGTCCTGCCCGCCGGCATCCGCCACTGGGAACGGCTCGGCGTCGGCATCGCGTACCTCGTGCTGGCGAGCGTGATCCTGCTCGCGGACCGCGGCCGCCTCGGGGGTCTCGGGCGGGACGCGTTCCGGACGCCGGCATCCGAGCTCGCACGGGGCGATCCCCGGGCCGGCGACGCCCCGCCCGTCGCGGGCCCGACGCCCGGGTCGCGGTCCTGACCGGGCAAGATGGGCGCCGTGCAGGAGATGCAGACCGGCGGCGGCACGCCGGCGGGGCCGGCGCCCGAACCCGGCATCGCGGCCGGCATCCATTGGCCGGCGGTCGTCCGGGGCGCGGTCGTCGGGCTCTCGGTGATCGTCCCGGTCACGATCCTGCGCGTCGTCGTCGACCACGAGGTCGCCAATCCCGACCGGAGCGCGTGGGTCTACCCGCTCTTCGTGCTGCTGCTCGCGGGCTACGCCGCGGGAGGGTACGTCGCCGGCCGGGCCGCTCCCGACGCGCCCCTCACCAACGGCACGCTGGCCGGCCTCGGCGCGCTCGTCATCTGGCTCCCGATCCGGGTCGTGATCTGGGCCGCCCGCGAGGACGGCCGCGGCCTGTTCGGCGGGCACCGCGCCGCCCTGCCACCGGGGCAGCTCTTCGGCGCGTTCGTGATCGCCGCCGGCATCGGGATGCTCGGCGGCTTCCTCGGCGAACGGATCGGGCTCCGCCGCGACGCGTGATCGGCGCGCGGTCGCCGTTCGACTCTCTCTCGCTCCTTTCCCGCAATCGCACGGGGTTTCTCCGGTCGTGATTTCCCGAACCCTCAGGTTGTTCGCGCCACGGTCGATCGGATCTGCGATGAAGGGAACGAGTCGGTCGACGCGGGGTCTTCTCGTCGAGACATAGGACGCAACGCCGCCGGAGCTTCTCCGTGGGCCGCGCGGGCTCGTCCCACGACCAAGGGAGAAGCGATGAGCAGGACACGGACGTTGCTCGCCGCACTCGCCGTCGCGGGACTCGCGGTGGCCGGGATTTCGGCGTTCACGAACAGCAACACCATCGACTCTGGTGCCGCCGACGTGGCCGGGTACAGCACGACCTCCGTCAGCGGTGTGCACGCCCACTCGATCACGTACACGACGAACGCGACCGGCGACACGATCACCGACGTGAACCTCGTGCTGGTCGGCGACACGACGCACGACGACGTGAAGCTCGGTTACAACCACAACGCCGTCTCGTTGTGCTCGGACGACCCGGGTACCTACGACAACGTGAACGACGTCACGACCTACGACTGTGTCGTCAGCTGGACAACGTCCACGGTCACGTCGTTCGAGCTCGTGGCCACCAACAAGGTCAACTCGTAATCCGATCGAGTCGGGGGCGGTGCCCGAACGGCGGGACCGCCCCCGACCAGCGGACGTGGTTCCCATGAACTCTCGGAGGCCTCGACGAGTGAGAGCAGCGACGGCGCTGCTCGTCGTCGCGTCCGCCGCCGCGGTGGTCGCGTTCCTCCCCGCCGATCTCGGCGGCTCCGCGACGTACATGACGACGCACGGTACGAGCATGGAGCCTCGGTTCCACACGGGTGACCTCGCGATCGTCAAGCCGGCGAACCACTACGCCGTGGGCGACGTCGTCGCCTACCGGAGCCCCTCGCTCCACAATCTCGTGCTGCACCGGATCGTCGCGATCCACGGTCTGCACTACGTCTTCAAGGGCGACCACAACTCCTGGCGGGATGCCGACCACCCGTCGCGCGCCGATCTCGTCGGCAAGCTGTGGCTCCACGTGCCGCACGGCGGCTCCGTGCTCACGGCGGTCCATCGCGCCTGGGTGTTCGTCCTCGCCGGGGGGCTCCTCCTGCTGACCGGCACGACGGGCGTGGTGGTGGGCCGGCGCCGACGGCGCACGCGCCGGGGCGCCGCGGCGGTCGAGCCGATCCGTCCGCGCGCCACGCGACCGCGCCGCGGCCGGCGCCGCGCGCCGCGGCGCGTCACGCCGGGCGCCGGCGGGATCTCGCGTTCGGCGCGCCGCGGCGCGAAGCGCCTGCGCGTGCTCGCCGCACTCGAGCTCGGCGCGAGCGCGGCCCTGGTGGTCTGCATCGCGCTGGGCACGCTCACCTGGGCTCGACCGGCGAGCCGGTTCGTGAGCGAACCGGTCCGCTATACGAATCAGGGCGAGTTCGGCTACGGCGCGACCGTCGGCGCGGGGCCGGTGTACGGCGACGGCGCGATCCGAACCGGCGACCCCGTGTACCTGCGCATCCTCGACAAGATCGCGGTCCACTTCGGGTACCGGTTCGCCGCATCCGCCCCTCACGCGGTGTCCGGCACCGTGGCCCTCTCGGTCGACGTGCAGGACGCGAGCGGATGGCGCCAGACGGTGCCGCTCGTCGCGCCCTCCCGCTTCTCCGGCGACCACGCTCGCGTGGAGACGACGCTCGACGTCGCGCAGATCCAGGCGCTCGTCGCCGCCGCCGCGGGCGCGACCGGCGTGCGCCCGACGACCCAGACGGTCCGAATCGTGGCCGACGTCCAGGTCGCCGGCCGCCTCGCGGGGCTCCGCGTCGACGACCGCTTCTCCCCCGGCTACACGTTCGAGCTCGATCCCCTGGTCCTGAAGCCCGACGCGGGCGTGGACGCCCGGACGAGCGGCACGTCACCCCGGCCGTCGGCACGCGGGTCGGTCACCGACAGCGTGCGCCGCCCGACGACCGCCGGCGCGTTCGGCCTCACCGTCGCCGTCGGGACCGCACGCTGGTCGGCGGTCGGCGGCGCCGCCCTGGCGCTCCTCGTCCTGCTCGTGGTCGCCGCGAAGCGCCGGCCCCTGCACCGCAACGAGGTGGCCCGCATCGACGCCCGGGACGGCCGGATGATCGTGCCCGTTGCCGCGTCGTCGCCCGGATCGCAGCTCGTCGCGACCGTCGACGTCACGAGCATGCCCGACCTCGTACGCCTCGCCGAGCGCTACGACCGGCTCATCCTCCACCAGACCCGGCGCGGCAACCACGTCTACCTGTTCGAGGCCGAGGGCATCGTCTACCGCTACTGCACGCAGGGCGTGCGGGCGGCGGTGCCGGAGGCGTCCTGAGCGAGCGTCGCGGAGCGGGTATCCCGCGGAGCAGCGAGCGAGCTCCTCGCCGCCAGGCGAGGCGTGTGGCAGAAACCGGTTCAGTCGCGGGCGCGGTGAGCCGACGCTCAAAGCGGGAGTACGCCGAGCTCACCGCGCGCACCACGCAACGGAACCCTGGGCAGGGGCTGGGTAGGGTTCACGCCGCGCTTTTTGGGGTGCGTCAACCCTTTTCTTACCGCACGCGCGGGCAGGCGGCGCGGATGGTCGGGAACGAAGGAAGGCCCCGCCGGGCAAGCGGGGCCTTCATTCTTGGGGCTGGGTTGGGCGGGGGGCAGACCGCTCACGAGAGGTTTCGGGATTCCCGGCCCCGACATTGAGGGCCCTTACCGACCCTGACGGCCATCTCAACCAATCCTTTACCTGGGCTGCCCCCCGAAGCGCCCAAATCGGACGTTCCGGGTGCAGAAACCGGCCCGCCGACGGCGGGATCGCTCAAGTGCCGGGCTCGCGGGTCGATCTCTTCCACGAAGGACGGTCCCGAGGAACCGAGGAGGGATGGGCCGATGAACGGAAACTCGCCGATGTCGGGTCGCCCCCGCGAGGGCCGCCCAGCGCACTGCTCACGATGCGGTCACCACCACAAGCTGACGCGCCTCGACCGCCGCAGCGCCGAGATGGTGCTGCACTGCGGCGACGAGATCGTGCTCGCGGCCGACGGCCTGTGGTTCGTCCGCCAGACGGTCATGGACCGCGTCTCCACCGCCGCCTGAACCACACCCCGCACGTCCCCGCAGCCCGCGCCCCGCGCATCTTCCCGCAGAGGTCTCCCCGCGTCGAGGCGAACGTCCGCAGCGCACGTATCGTGCGCTGCAGTGAGCCGAGTCCCTCGCCGAGAGGCGAGGCGTTGAGGAGGCGACCATGGCTCGACGCCATGAGTGCCTGGACGGGAACGAGGCGGCGGCGCGGATCGCGTACGCGCTGAGCGAGGTCGTCTCGATCTACCCGATCACACCGGCCTCGACGATGGCCGAGCACTGCGACGACTGGGCCGCGGCACGCCGAACGAACCTCTGGGGTCTCGTGCCCGACGTCGTCGAGATGCAGTCGGAGGCGGGCGCGGCGGGCGCGCTGCACGGCGCGCTCCAGAAGGGCGCGTTGGCGACGACGTTCACTGCGTCGCAGGGTCTCCTGCTCATGGTGCCCAACATGTTCAAGATCGCCGGCGAGCTGACGCCCGCGGTCATTCACGTCGCGGCCCGCACCATCGCGACGCACGCGCTGTCGATCTTCGGTGACCACAGCGACGTCATGCACGCGCGGACGACGGGCTGGGCGATCCTCGCCGCCGGTTCGGTGCAGGAAGCACACGACTTCGCGCTCGTGAGCCACGCGGCGACGTTGCGCTGCCGGATTCCGTTCCTCCACTTCTTCGACGGCTTCCGCACGTCCCACGAGATCAACCGCGTCGAGCTGCTCGACGACGCCGACCTCCAGGCGCTGGTCCGCGAGGCCGACGTGACCGCGTTCCGATCCCGGGCGCTCAGCTCGGAGGCCCCGGTCGTCCGGGGGACGGCGCAGAACCCCGACGTGTTCTTCCAGAGCCGCGAGGCGGCCAACCCGTTCCACCTCGGCGTGCCCGGGACGGTCCAGCAGGTGATGGACGAGCTCGCGGCCCGTACGGGCCGTCACTACGGCCTGGTCGACTACCACGGCGCCCCGGACGCCGACCGCGTCGTGGTGGTCATGGGCTCGGGCGCCGGGGCCGTCGAGGAGGCCGTCGACACGCTGGTCGCGCGCGGTGAGCCCGTCGGGGTGCTGCGGGTGCGGCTGTTCCAGCCGTTCCCGGCCCGCGAGCTGGTGGCCGCCCTCCCGCCGACGGTCCGGTCGATCGCGGCGCTCGACCGCACCAAGGAGCCGGGCGCGGTCGGCGAGCCGCTCTACCTCGCGGTGGTCGCCGCGATCACCGAGGCCATGGACACCGACGAACCGCCGTTCGCGTCCGCACCCCGTGTGATCGGCGGCCGTTACGGGCTGTCGTCGAAGGAGTTCTCACCGGCGATGGCGAAGGCCGTGTTCGACGAGCTCGCGTCCGGTCACCCGAAGCGGCACTTCACCGTCGGCATCGTCGACGACGTCACGCACCTCAGCCTCCCGGTCGACGACGGCTTCCGGCCACCGCGCCCGGCCGGCGAGGTCCAGGCCGTGTTCGTCGGGTTGGGTTCGGACGGGACGGTCGGCGCGAACAAGGCGTCGGTCAAGATCATCGGTGAGCACACCGACCTGTTCGCCCAGGGCTACTTCGTCTACGACTCGAAGAAGGCTGGATCCGTCACGGTGTCGCACCTCCGGTTCGGTCCCGAACCGATCCGGTCGACCTATCTGATCGACGACGCCGACTTCGTCGCCTGCCACCAGTTCGGGCTGCTCGGGCGCACGAAGGTGCTCGAGATGGCGAAGCCGGGCGCGACGTTCCTGTTGAACAGCCCGCACCCGGCGGACCGCGTCTGGGCCGAGCTGCCGCCTGCGGTGCGCGCCGAGATCGCGGCCAAGCGTCTCGACGTGTGGGTGATCGACGCCGACACCGTCGCCCGCGAGACGGGCATGGGAAACCGGATCAACACGGTGATGCAGCCGTGCTTCTTCCAGCTCGCGGGGGTGCTCCCGGCCGAGCAGGCGATCGCGTACATCAAGGCGTCGGTCGAGGAGGCATACGGCCGGCGCGGCCGTGCCGTCGTCGAACGGAACTTCGCCGCGATCGACGCCGCGCTCGACGCGCTCGCGCACGTCGACGTCCCGACCGAAGAGACCGTGGTCGCGCCGGCAGCGGGCGCGCTCGGCTCGACCGTCGTGGTCGCGGGCATCCCCGACGACGCGCCATTGTTCGTGCAGCAGGTCACGAGGATCCTCCTCGCCGGCGACGGCGACCGGTTGCCGGTCAGCGCGCTTCCCGCCGACGGCACCTACCCGTCCGGCACCGCCCGCTACGAGAAGCGGGCGATCGCGAGGGAGATCCCGATCTGGGATCCCGACATCTGCATCGACTGCGGCAAGTGTGCGGTCGTGTGCCCTCACGCGACGATCCGGATGAAGGTGTTCCTGCCCGAGGCGGTCGACGCCGCGCCCGGCGTCTTCCTGCACAAGGAGTTCCGCTCGAAGGACCTCCCCGGGCACCGGCTCACGATCCAGGTCGCGCCCGACGACTGCACGGGCTGCGGCGTGTGCGTCGACGTCTGCCCGGCAAAGAGCCGCACCGAGATCCGGCGCAAGGCCATCAACATGGAACCCGCCGCCGAGTACCGCGACCTCGAACGGGTGCGGTGGGATTATTTCTGCTCGATCCCTCCGCTTCCGCGCGGGCTGCTCCCCCACGACTCGGTGAAGGGCTCACAGGTGCTCGAGCCCCTGTTCGAGTTCTCGGGCGCCTGCGCGGGTTGCGGCGAGACGCCATACCTGAAGCTCGTGACGCAGTTGTTCGGCGACCGGATGGTCGTCGCCAACGCGACCGGCTGCTCCTCGATCTACGGCGCGAACCTCCCGACGACACCCTGGAGCGTGAACGCCGCGGGCCGCGGACCGGCGTGGAGCAACTCCCTGTTCGAGGACAACGCGGAGTTCGGCCTGGGGATGCGCCTCGCCGTCGACGCGATGGCCCGCCACGCGCGCGCGCTGCTCGCGCGTGTGGGGCCGGGCGTGGACGCGGAGCTGACCGCCGAGATCCTCGCCGCGGACCAGGGCGACGAGCCGAACGTCGTGGCCCAGCGGGCCCGGGTCGAGCGCCTGCGCGGGCTCCTGCACGGCGTCGACGCCCCCGACGCCCGGCGGCTGCTCACCGTCGCCGCGAGCCTGGTCCGCGAGGGGATCTGGCTGATCGGCGGTGACGGCTGGGCCTACGACATCGGCTTCGGCGGCCTCGACCACGTCCTGTCGAGCGGCCGCAACGTCAACGTGCTCGTGCTCGACACCGAGGTGTACTCCAACACCGGCGGTCAGGCGTCGAAGGCGACGCCCCGGGGGGCGGTCGCCAAGTTCGCCGCCGGCGGGAAGGCGACCGCGAAGAAGGATCTCGGCGCGATCGCGCGCGCGTACGGCAACGTGTACGTCGCGCAGATCTCGATGGGCGCCAACGAGCTGCAGGCGACCAAGGCCCTCCTCGAGGCGGACGCGTGGCCCGGGCCGTCGCTCGTCATCGCGTACAGCACGTGCATCGCGCACGGCATCGACATGTCGAAGTCCATGAGTCATCAGAAGGATGCGGTGAAGAGCGGCTACTGGCCCCTCTACCGCTTCCACCCGAGCGAGACCGAGGACGGGCAACCGTTCAAGCTCGATTCACACCGGCCCTCGATCCCAGTTCGCGACTTCGTCGCCGACGAGACGCGGTTCGCGATCCTCGAACGCACCCACCCCGAAGAGGCGCACCGCCTCGCGCAGCTCGCGCAGGCCGATGCCGACGAGCGGTGGCGCTACTACGAGCAGCTCGCCGGGATGCATCGCACGGTGCCGCACACCCCGATCGACGAGCTCGACGCCAAGGTCGGCGAGCTCCCGTGAGCGAGACGGTGAGCGGAAGGACGGGCGGGGTGTCACCCGACCTGACGACCACGTACCTGGGGCTCGGGCTGCGATCGCCCATCGTCGCCTCCGCGTCGCCGCTGACCGGCGACCCCGACGGTGCCGCCCGCGTCGAGGACGCCGGAGCGGGCGCGATCGTGCTGCCGTCGCTCTTCGAGGAGGAGGTGATCCACGAGGAGCTGGAGTTGAACCGCGCGCTCGAGGCCGGCGCCGAGCACTACGCCGAGGCTCTCGACTACTTCCCGAGCACACCGGTGATCGCGGACCCCGCGTCCCGTTACGTCGCGGCGCTCGAGTCGATTCGCCGGCGCGTCCGGATCCCGGTGATCGCGAGCCTCAACGCGTCGACGCCGGGCGGCTGGGTGCGCTACGCGAAGGTGCTCGCGGACGCGGGTGCCGACGCCATCGAGCTCAACCTCTACCGTGTCGCCGCCGATCCGGTGTCCGGCGCCGCCGACGTCGAGGCGGCCGACCTCGCGCTCGTCGCCGCCGTCCGGGCCACGGTCGCGATCCCGTTCGCGGTCAAGCTGAGCCCGTACTACTCGGCGACCGCGAACTTCGCCCGGCAGGTGGTCGACGCCGGAGCCGACGGCCTGGTGCTCTTCAACCGCTTCTACCAGCCCGACCTCGACCTCGACACGCTCGAGGTCGTCCCGCGCGTCGAGCTCAGCCAGCCGTGGGAGCTCCGGCTCCCGCTGCGCTGGATCGCGATCCTCCGCCCGCAGCTCGGGCGCGCCGTCGGCCTCGCGGCGACGTCTGGCGTCCGTGACGGCACCGACGTCGTGAAGGCCCTGATGGTCGGCGCCGACGTCGCGATGACGACCTCGGCGCTGCTGCGTTCCGGGCCGTCACGCATCGCGTCGATGGAGACCGAGCTCTGCACCTGGATGGTCGAGCACGAGTACGCGTCGGTGACCGAGCTCCGGGGCAGCGCCACGCACGAGACGGCCGAGAGCCCGTCCGCCTTCGAACGCGCCAACTACCTCCGCACGCTGCGCTCGTGGACGACGTCCGTCTGACGAGCTCCCGGCTCAGTCCGGCGTCGGGCGGACCTGGTAGCGGGGCTCGAACGCGGGCCCGTCGGGGTGACCCTCCGCCGGGTAGAGGAACGACCCGACGATCTCGTACCAGGGCCCGGCACCGTTGCCGTCCGGGTGGTCGGGGGTCGCGAAGACGAAGCCGTCCGCGATCGTGAACCACGGCAGCGCCCGGGCCCATCGGCCCGAGGCATGCGGGTAGACGAGCACGCCGTCTTCCGAGAACTCGTGATGGGGAAGGAGCCCGCCGGGATGACCGCGCAGGCGGAACCAGTAGCCCATGGTCCGTGACATTCGACCGCGCCGGGCTCGGCAGGCGTCAGGGCCGAAAGTCCCGAATCGGTGACGCCGGCGCGTTACCGGTCGGAGGCCGCGTGCGGCGGTGTGAGGTCGTGGTAGTGGCGGGCGATCGGGAAGAGCGAGAGGAGGCGGCGGGCCAGGCTCACCTGCTCGGGTGAGAGGTAGGGCGGCACCGTCGGCGCCATCGACCGCGCGCCCGAGCCGGCCTCGTCGACGACGTCGCGGGCGTCGGGCGGCGGCACCTGTTCGTCACCGCTGCGCCACACGAGCTCGAGGTTCGTGAGGAGGCGGCGCAGCTCGAAGTCGGTGTGCGTGCACAGGCGCTTGTAGTCGACGACTTGCACGTCACGATGCGCGTCCGCGACCTCCTGGTACGCGGACATCTCGAAGCCGACGAGCCAGACGAGGCGCGCGAACGCGTGACCGGGGAGCGGGCGGCGCGGGATCCGCCAGCGCGCGAACCGCTCGTCGACGCTCCGCGCGTCGAGCGTCGCGTCACCGAGGTGGAACGGAGCCGAGTGCCGGACCCGGCTGGCCACCACGTCGAGTGGGTGACGGCGGACGAGCACGACGTCCGGCGCGTACCGCTCGACGACCCAGTCGAGCGCGAGCGGCAGGTCGACCGACGTGACGACGCGGCGCGACGACGCTCGACCCCTCGGCATCGGTTGCGCGAGACGAAGCGCCGTGCGGGCGCGCCGGCTCGGCTCGTCGGCGTCGTTCTTCGCGGCGGCCGGGTCAGCGGCGGGATCGAGCTCGCGCAGCTTCTCGTCGACGGCGACGCGGCGCCACAGCCGGCGCGCCGGGCCGGCCGGCACGCGCCGGCTGCGCCGCCCGAGCGCGACGTCCCACACGCGCACGTAGTCCTCGGGCGCGTGCTCGCCGGCGGTGATCGCCGGGTACGCGCCGAGGCGGGCCCGGGCGTGCACCGCGAACGGCTCGAGCAGCGGATTGTCGGGTTCGTGGACGTAGGTGAGGTCCGCGACGCGTGCGAGCGTCTGGCCCACCCAGGTCGTCCCCGAACATGCGGCACCGACGACCAGCACCGGCTTCGACGCCACCGACGCCGCGCCGCCTCGTCGCTCGTCGACCGGGGTCAACAAGGCGCTCACAGTAGCGCCGGTGTCACAGAAGTCGCCAAGGACAACAGCGGTCCCGGGCGTCGCACATGGACGGCTGCGCTTCGCCGGCCCGATGGCCGGCGTTCACCGGCCGTTCGCGCAGCCCACGGTACCGTCGCCGCGTCCGGCCGCCCGGATGGTGCCGCGTGGGGGCCCGTTCGGCTCGACTCCTGGGAGCCGCTGGGGTGCGTGGCATCCGCGGTGCGGACGCGACGAGGCCCGCTGCATCCGAGCCGCCTCGTCGCGCTCCCGTCGCGCTCCCGTCGCGGCAGCCGTCCGACTGGAACCGGCCGGACCGCCCGCGCGTAGTGTTCCGCACCGATGGCGACCTACCGAGCCGAGATCTGGGCGGTCACGCCCAACGGCACCGCGCACGGCATCGAGAGCGACGTGGCGATCGACGACCTCGAGTCGCGCGCCTGGTCCGGTTCCGTCCTCGGGACGGCTTGCGTCCCGGGCCGCGACGAGCCCGGTCCCGTGTACGTCCGGATCGGGAAGCGCACCGCCGCCGCCGACGTCGTCACCGCCGACCTCGGCGCGGGCCGTCCGACCGTCACCCTGCTCGGCGTCAGCCCCTTCGAGTAGCCCTCTGCCGCTGGTCGGGCGCCGCCCCGCGTAGTCTTCGCGGCCATGGTCGGCGCACCCGAGAGCCGGGTGCGCCCCACCGGGCGTCCCGGACGACGGCGCCGAGCGCCGTGGGGTCGCGGGGCCGTCTGGGGCCTGGTGCTCGCGGGGGCCACGGTCCTGCAGCTGCTGCGCCAGGCCGGGAACGGCCCGTGGCGGACCGTGTGGGCCGAGGACGGCGGCGTCTTCTACAGCGGGACGCCGAGCGTCACGCACCTCCTCGATCCGCACGCCGGCTACGCGCAGCTCGTGCCCCGCGTCGTCGGGCTGAGCGCGCACTGGGTGCCGCTCCTCCGGCTCTCGTGGTACGACGCGATCGCCGGTGCCGCCGTCACCACGCTCTGCGCCCTCGCGGTGTGGGCCTTCACGCGCGACGTCGTCGAGTCGACGGCGCTCCGGGCATTGCTCGCCGCGAGCGTCGTGCTGCTGCCGTCGATGATCCTCGAGCAGCTCGGCAACGGGGTGAACACGATCTGGGCGCTCGCGTTCGCGGCGTGGTGGGCCGTCCTCTCCCGCCCCAGGTCGACGAAGGAGGCGCTCGCCCCTGCGGCGGTGCTGTCCGTCGCCGTGCTGTCGCAGGCGCTCGCGCTCGCGTACGCCCCGGTGGTCGCGTACACCGCGTGGCGGCGGCGAGACCGACCGGCGTACGTCGTGGCGGCCGCGTTCGCCGTCAGCGCGGTCGTGCAACTGGCGGTCGTCGCCGGCGCGAGCGACGACACGCCGACGACGGCAAGGCACCTCGGCGACCTCCCGAAGATCTACGCGGTTCGCGTGCTCGGTTCCGCGCTCGTGAGCGAGCGGCGGGTCGGCGACGTGTGGGACGCGATGCACGGTTCGTTCGCCGTGCTGGCCGTCCTGCTGGTCGCGCTGGCCGTCGCCGGTCTCGCCCGGCTCGCGTCGAGGAACCGCGCGATCGCGCTCGTCACCATCGGCTACTCGGTCGGGCTCTGGGTCGTGTGCGTCTGGGGACGCGGGACCGTCGGCATGCGCATCCCCGCGGCCGGCTACAACTCGATCGGCACGCGCTGGACGTCGCTGTCGATCTGGTTCCTGCTCAGCGGCCTCGTCCTCCTCGCCGACGGGGTTCCGGCCCGCCGGGCCCGCACACTCGCAGTCGGGATCCTCGCCGCGCAGTTCGCGGTCGTCGCCGCGCTCGGGTTCCGCGGATCGAACCCCCGCTCCGACGCTCCGACGTGGGCCGCGACCATCCGCGCCGCGAGCGCCGGTTGCCGGACGGAGAACGCCGGGCATCGGATCTCGCTGCTCGTCGCGCCCCCCGCACCCGCGTTCGCCGTCGTCGTGCGCTGCTCCGACCTGTGACGGCCACTGCAGAGATCAGACCCGTCCGGCACATGGGAAGAGCGTGGTGGCGAGCCGGCCGACACGCCGGATTCTGTATGCGGGTTGCCCTGACCCGCACGTAGTGCCCGTCTGGAGCGACCTAGCTGGACCGCGCGACCTCGTTCATCGGCCTCGAGTCGGCGCGATCCGACGAGCTTCAGCCAAGACAACAGCCGTCCGTTCAGGACGTACGCAGCGACGAGCCGGTCTCGAGCAAGGTCTTCAAGCTCGACATGACGGCGGGCCAGCCGTCGGAGATCCCTTGGAGCACGGCGCTACCCGGCTCGAAGCCGTCGTGGGTCACCGTCAGCTTCGTGGTCCCGTGGCCCACGTCTTCGATATCGAAGGCGATCTTGGAGCGCGGCTCACTGCGCCAGATCGCTGCGGTCGCCTCGTCCATACCGACCGCGGCCGCCCACTCCGGCGTGATGGTGTGCCAGGCGTAGGCCAGCCGGTGCGGCGGGTCGGACTCCAGGATGACCTGCTCCGGCCCGGTGACGACGAGCCCCACGTCCTCGTGGGTCATCTCGTAGGTCGAGCCCTTCTTCCAGTCTGAACGGAACGTCTTCGGCCCGGCCTTCTGATGCCGCCAGTAGCGCTTCATCAACGCAGGATCAGTGAGGCCCTGCCATACACGCGCGGGGGTCGCCCTGATGTACGTCGTGTAGACGAACGCAGTCCTGTCCGGAGTCATCGCGTGACCTCCAAGTGCACTCCCCGGTCAGGGAGCGCATACCCCGGTCGACACCGGGGTATGCGGTCTTGCTTCGCGTGCCACCCCACCCCGCCGACGATCAGGAGCGACCCGTCCTGCTGCCGTCACGGCCCCGGTTGCAACTCGGACTCGCGGCCGCTGAGGCGAGCGCCGTCGTCCGCCCTTCTGCCGGCGTCATCTGCACGGGTCTCTGAGTTCTCGGCCGGGCGGGAAGTTCGTGGTGGCAGTGGTAC
>DASRHL010000272.1:0-6399 GCA_035650535.1 Acidimicrobiia bacterium | reverse complement strand
TCTACACGGACGGGCTCGTCGAACGCCGCGGCGAGATGCTCGACGCCGGCCTCGAGCGGCTGCGCACGGTCGCGCTGGACGCACCCCGCGAGCTCGAGAGCCTGGCCGACCACCTGCTCGACGCCCTCCTCCCGGAACACGGAGCGACGGATGACGTGGCGCTGCTCCTCGTCCGCTCGACCCGCCGTCCCATGGCGTTGCAGGTGCACGTCCGCGCCCGGCCCGAGGAGCTGGCGCGCGTCCGGCAACGCCTCCGCGCCTGGTTGCACGAGCTCGACGTCGACGACGCCGACGACGTCGTGGTCGCGGTGCACGAAGCGGCCGCCAACGTGGTCGAGCACGCCTACGGCCTCGGCGACGGTCCGCTCGTCATCATTGGCGCACGGGAAGCCGACGCCGTCCGGATCGAGATCCGCGACACGGGGACGTGGCACGCGCGGTCGCCCCGACCCCAGCGGGGCCGCGGCTTCTCGCTCATGCGCAGCCTCATGGACTCCGTCGACGTCCGGCGCGCCCCCTCGGGGACGACCGTCGTGCTGCAGCGCGCCCTCCGGTTACCCGGCAGCGACCCCGGGTAGACACTCGCGGCCTCTCTCGAACAGGAGGGCGTTATGAACGAAGGCATCTGGGTCTGGCAGGTCTCGCGTCACGCCGAAACGGCGGTGCCCGACGTGACCGGGTTCGACGTCGAGGCGAGCGACGGTCACATCGGCAAGGTCGACGAGGCGACGTACGAGAACGACCGCGGGTCGCTCGTGGTCGACACCGGGTTCTGGATCTTCGGGAAGAAGCGGATGCTGCCCGCCGGCGTCATCAGAGCGATCGATCCCGACGAGCGCAAGCTCGTCATCTCGTGCACGAAGGAGGACGTGCGCGCCGCGCCCGACTTCGAGGAGGTCCGGCGTGACGAAGCGGCCACCCGGGAGCGGATCGCGGCCCACTACGCGTCCCTCCGGGGCGATCCGATCGCCCCGACGCCGGGCATCGAGCACCAGCCCAACCTGCGCTAGCCCGGGCCTTCCGGTACCGGGCCCGAGTTTTTTCGGGCGACCCGGTTTGAGGGCGCCCGGGCCCGGGCATCACGTCCTCAGCGCGTGAGGCACATCCGGTGGCGGCGAAGCTCGACCCCGCCCCCATCCGGGTCGTCGGTACCGGAATTGCCCGCCGGCGCCACGAGGAGGCCGGATCTTCTCCGGGGAAGGTCCGGCCTCCGGCGCGCCCGGAACCCTGCGACCTGACCCAGATGAGTCAGGAACCGTCAAGCTCGCCCCGTCGGCTGCCGATGGAGCCTGGCAGGCGGGGAACGACCGCAGGGTTGGGTAGCCATGGTGGAACACGGATCGACCGTGACCGAACAGGACCGGGCGGAGGCGAGGGCAGAGGCGGGCTCGATCGCGAGGAACGCCGCGCTCGGCGGCGTGGCGCTCGTGGCCGTCACCTACTTCTTCACAGGGGCCTTGCTCCGGTGGGTCGCGCCGGAGATGTCCGGTTTCGACCTGGTCGCGCTCGGGACCGGCGTCGCCGCCGTCCTCTCGGCGCCGCTGCTGTGGGCGCTCGCCACCATCTCGCAGAACAAGGGCCTCGACACGGGCAGCGTGCGGGTCGCCCGCGAGCGGCAGATGCGGGCCGAAGCCCGCCGCCGCGAGTTCGCGACCCGGCTCTCGAAGGCGCTCGAGATGGCCCGCAACGAACCCGACGCCCTCGACGCCACCGCCCGGGCGCTCGGCCGGGTCGTCCCCCGGTCGCCGGCGGAGCTGCTGCTCGCCGACAACAGCCGCGCCCATCTGGAGCGGATGGCCGTCTCGGCGCCCGGCGGCGAGCCGCCCGGCTGCCCGGTCGACTCCCCCGACGCGTGCGTCGCCGCCCGTTCGGGCCAGACCGAGGTCTTCGCCGACAGCGAGGATCTCGACGCCTGCCCGCGCCTGCGGGGACGGCCCGCCGGCCCGTGTGCCGCGGTCTGCGTGCCGGTCGCGATCATGGGCCGCTCGGTCGGCGTGGTCCACGTCACCACCCCGGTCGGCGAGGCGATGCCGGACGAGGCCGTCGACGAGCTGCAGATCCTCGCCAACCAGGTCGGCAACCGGCTCGGCATGCTGCGGGTCATGGCCGAGACCCAGCTGCAGGCGGCGACCGACGGGCTGACCGGGCTCCTCAACCGCCGCAGCCTCGAGAACGAGATGCGGGCCCTGCGCCGCAGCGCCACCCCCTTCGTCTTCGTGATGGCCGACCTCGACCACTTCAAGCCGCTCAACGACACCCATGGCCACGAGTCCGGTGACCGCACGCTGCGGGCATTCGCGCAGACGCTCCGTTCGGTGCTCCGGACCGAGGACCTCGTCTCGCGCTACGGCGGCGACGAGTTCGGGATCGTCATGCCGGACTGCTCGATCGACGATGCCGTCGCCGCGATGGAACGCGTGCGCGAGCAGCTCGTCCTCGCGCTGCGGCCCGGCGACGCCCCGAACGTGACCGCGAGCTTCGGTCTCGCGGCTGCCGATCCGCTGGCGAGCACCGACGAGATCGTGGCCCGCGCCGACCGGGCGCTGTACCGGGCCAAGTTCGAGGGCCGCAACCGGGTGGTCGTGTACTCCGCGGCCGCCGACGCGGCGACGCCGGTCGCGGCGCGCGGCGAACCGACCCGTCCCGACGCCGACGAGGACGAGGACCGCACCCTCGCGCCGGTCGCGTCGCTCACGTCGCTCATGTCGATCGGATCCGCGTCCTCGCGCGCGGGCTCCGATCCCGACCTCAGCGCGTCCTGAACCGAGCGATCGGCGATCGCGCTCGGGTAGCGTCGGGCCCGCCGGCGGGGTCCAGTCGGGACCACCCCGGCGGCGAAGCCCGGGAGGTCCTCCGTTGACGCGCGTCCTGGTGATCGAGGACGACGACAGCCTCCGCGGCGTGCTCGACACGATCCTGCGGGGCTACGGCTACGACGTCGTCGGCAGCGGCACGGGCGAGGACGGGCTCTCTTCCGCGAGCGCGCTCCGACCCGACGTCGTCATCCTCGACCTGGGCCTTCCGGGGATCGACGGCTTCGAGGTGCTGCGCCGGATGCGCACGATCGCACCGGCGAAGGTCGTTGTTCTCAGCGCGCTGCAGGACAGCGCCGACAAGGTCGCCGCGCTCGACGCGGGCGCGGACGACTACGTGTCGAAGCCGTTCGACACGGCCGAGCTGCTCGCCCGCGTGCGGGCCGTCCTCCGGCGCGGCGACGCGGCGCCGGAAGCCGGCACCGTGTGCGCCGGGGACCTGCAGATCGACCTGGGCCGCGGCGTCGTCACCCGCGCGGGCGCGGCACTGCACCTCACGCCGACGGAGTACCGCCTGCTCGAGCTCCTCGTGACGAAGGCGGGCTCACTCGTGCGCCACGAGCAGATCACGCGCGAACTGTGGGGACCGGACGAGGAGCGCGACCGGGCGACGGTGCGCGTCTTCGTCCAGCACCTCCGGTCGAAGCTCGGCGACACGGGCCGCGAGCCCCGCCTCATCGAGAACGAACCCGGGCGCGGCTACCGCTGGATCGGTAGCTGACCGACCGGGCGCGCCCTTCCTCACGCGACCGGGACGGCGTCACCGACGCCGACGCCGGTGGTCGGCACCTCGTGGGCGGCACGGGCGCGCGCCGCGAGCAGGCCCCACCCCGCCGCAGCCAGCGTCGCGGCGCCGCCGGCGACGAACCCGGCACGCGGGCCGAACACGTCGCAGAGCTCCCCGATGATCGGACCGCCGATGGGCGTGCTGCCCAGGAACACGATCGCCTGCAACGCGAGCACGCGGCCGCGCATCTGTGGCGCCGACTCCACCTGCACGATCGCCGTCGACGCGGTCATGAACGCGATGCTCGTCGCGCCCAGCGCCAGCCCGAGCGGGAAGCTCGCGGCCAGGTTGGGCGACGCGGCGAACACGAGCATGGCGGCTCCGAACCCGGTCGCGGTGACCACGACGTGGCGGACGGAGATCGTGCGACGGCGCGCCGTGGCGAGCGCGCCGGCGAGCGAGCCGATGCTCAGCACCGAGAACAGCAGGGTGAACGTCGCCTCGTTGCCGTGGAACGTGCGCTCGACGAGCAGTGGCATCGTGACCTGGAAGTTGAACGCCAGGGTTCCGATCACGGCCATCATGACGAGCGGCACCCACAACTCGGGGACGCGGCGCGCGTAGCGCAGCCCGGCCCGCACCTGCCCCTTCGCCCGTTCCGCGATCGGTGACGGGCGCAGCTCCCCGGTGCGCATCATCCAGAGCCCGGCGAGCACGGCCAGGTACGAGAGGGCATCGAGGGTGAAGCACCAGCCGTACCCGGCGACGTGGATGAGCAACCCGGCGAGGGCGGGCCCGACGACCCGCGCGCTCGTCATGAGCGCGCTGTTGAGGCTCACCGCGTTGTGGACGTGGTCCTCGGGGACCATCTCGACGACGAACGCGCGCCGCGCCGGGTTGTCGAACGCGATCGCGACGCCGCCGATGAGCGCCACGCCGTAGATCGCGACGACGGGCGGGTTCCCCATGAACGCGAGCCCGGCCAGCGCGAAGGACTGGGCCATGGCGACGATCTGCACGATCATCAGCAGTCGCCGCTTGTCGGAGCGGTCGGCGACGAGCCCGGCCCACGCGCCGACGACGAGCACCGGCGCGAACTGGCACGCGGTCAGCAGACCCACGGCGAAGCCGTTGCCGGTGAGCTTCAGCACCAGCAACGTCTGGGTGATGAGGGTCAGCCAGTTGCCGATCTGCGAGATGAGCTGACCGCCGAAGAACAGGCGGAAGTTCCGGATGCCGAACGAGCGGAACGTCTCCCGGGCGCCGAGGCGGAAACGGGTCATGGCGACGCGTCCGGGTCGCGCTCGGGGCGCTCGCTGATCGTGTCGAGGGCGTCGAGCGCGGCCGCGAGGCAGGTGAGCTGGTCGGCGGGCAGGGCGCGCAGGCGGCTGGCGAGCCACTCGGTCCGCCGCTCGCGGTTCAGCTCGAGCTGGCTGCGCCCGAGCGGGGTGACCTCGACCCAGCACACCCGCCGGTCGGTCGCGTCGGCCCGGCGGGCGACGAGGCCACGCGCCTCCAGCTTCGTCACGATGCTGGTCGTGGTCGGTTTCGTCACCTGCTCGTGCGCGGCGAGCTCGCCGAGGGTCAGGGGACCGTGCCGGGCGACCGTCGCCAGCGCGGCGCGCAGGGTCGGGGTGAGCCCGCTCGCCTCCTGCTGGCGCATCAGGCGCGCGAGGCGGGTGACGGACACCCGAAGCCGGCCGGCGACCTCCACCGGCTCGACGCGCTTTGTGGTCTCGATCGGGTTGGTCGGCGCCATCGTCGTCCCTCCGGGTCCACCCGTCGGTCCTGCCCAGTTACTTAGAAAGACAAACTAATTTTATCGGGCGCGGATTCCCCGGGGCAACGCCCTCTACGCTCCCCCCGTGGACCCGGGAGACGAACGCGTCGTCGACGGCCGGGCCTGGCATGAGTTCTGCGACCGGCTGGCCGCACTCGGCGACCGCATCCTCGAGCCCGACTTCCCGGGAACGCCCCGAGACCGGGCGGAGGGCTTCCGCCACCTCGCCAACCAGGTCGTCGGCTGGCTGGGCTGGGCGATCGGCTACCCCGACCCCGCCTACCCGGCGTTCTTCCGCCAGAACGACCTGGTCGTCCGTTGGGGCGGACCCAACGTCGACCAGGTCACGCGCCGGGCACGCGTCGCCGCCGACGGCGTGTACCGCGTCGCCGGCTGCCTCGGCACGTGCGAGGACTTCATCCTGACGGTGAAGAACGGCGACATGCACATGGAGCGCTACGGCATCCTCCACGAGGTGATGGCGTCGGAGCTCGGCATCGGCGCGGGCGACGACTTCGAGCTCGTGCTGGCGGCGGACGAGGCGCACGCGCGCGGCAGCCGGTGGGTCCCCTTGCACGCCGACGCCACGATGATCAACGTGCGCGAGTACTACTTCGACTGGCGCCCGGGGCCGCCCGCGACGATCGCGATCGAGCGCCTCGACACGCAGGGGACGGCGCCGCCCCCGCTCACCCCCGGCGCGCTGGCGGGGATGCTCGACGAGGCCCTCGCACTCGCGGAGAGCTCGGTCGTCTACTGGAACGACTACATGCGCCGGGCCAAGGCGGAGCTGCCGCCGAACACGATGGGCACCCCGCGGCACAACGCCGGCGGCTCGTCGCGCATCCACTACAGCTTCGGGTTCTTCGAGCTCGCCACCGACGACGCGCTCCTCATCGAGGCGGGCCCGCCCGACGCGCGCTTCTGGGACGTCCAGCTGTACAGCATGGGCTGGTTCGAGACGCTCGACTTCGCCAACCGCGTCACGAGCCTCAACCACAACCAGGGACACCTCTCCTCCGACGGCCGCTTCCGCGCCGTCGTGGCCCACCACGACCCCGGCGTCCCCAACTGGCTCG
>DASRHL010000271.1:0-6173 GCA_035650535.1 Acidimicrobiia bacterium | reverse complement strand
GGCGGCAGGCCTCGTCATCACCGACGACGACTTCACGTCGATCGTCGGGGGCATCCGCCTCGGACGCGGCATCTTCGACAACCTGCGCAAGGCGACCTCGTACATCATCGCGGTCCACGTCCTGATCTTCGGGATGTCGCTCGTCCCGGTCGTGGTCCCGGGCTGGCCGCTCGTGCTGCTCCCGCTGCAGATCGCGCTCTTCGAGCTGATCATCGACCCGGCGTGCTCGGTCGTGTTCGAGTCGGAGCAGATCGACCCGGAGATCATGCAGCGACCGCCCCGGCCCGTCGGGGCGCGGATGTTCGACGCGCGCGTGCTCGCGATCGACGTCGTGCAGGGCGCTTCCGTCCTCGCGGCCGTTCTCGCCGTGTACCTCTGGGCCGTGCTCAGCCACCGGCCCGGTGACTCGGTGCGGTCGGTCACGTTCGCGGCGCTGGTCGTGGCGAACCTGGCGCTCATCCTCGTGAACCGCTCCTGGCGCCTCACCATCTGGCAGTCGTTCCGGCAACGGCGGAATCCCACGCTGAAATGGATCCTGGGCGCGGCCGGGACCCTCCTCGTGCTCCTGCTGACGGTCCCGGGGCTGCGCGACGCGTTCCACTTCGGGCCGATCGGCGTGACCGACTGGTTGGCGGCGCTCGCCGCCGGGCTCGCCGGGGTCGCGTGGTTCGAGGTCTACAAGCTCGTGGGCGCGGGTCGATCGCGATGAGCGGCCGGTGTCGGGCGACGATCGCGGGGTGGTGACGGTGTTCCCGGTCCTGAGCATCGTCGGGCTGCTCCTCACCGCGAACGCGTGCTTCCCGCGCCGCGCCGGGAGCCTGCTCGCGGTCCCGAGCTTCTTCGCGGCCTGGCCGACCTCGGAGCTCGCGCCGCAGTTCCTCGTGGTCCAGGTCGTCGGTGCGGGAGTCCTGATCGGTGCCGGTGCGCTCGACTCGACCGCGGGGGTCGTCGCCCTCGCGCTCGCGATCACGTCGTGGGCCGGCCTCGTCGCCCTGGCATGCGAGTCTGCGCGCAGCGGCCGCGTCGTCGAAGCCGCGCTCGCGGCCGGCCTCGGTCCCGGCTACGCGTCCACGCTGGGTCCGCTCGATGCCACGACCGCGCGTCGCGCGCTCTCCACCGTCCGGCTCGCGCTCGCCGTCCCGTTCCCCGACCGGCGTCTCGACCGGGTGCGCGACATCCGCTACGCGGAAGGCGGCGGGCGCCGCCACCTGCTCGACGTGTACCGGCCTGCGGAGCCCGTCGTGGGCGCCCCGGTCCTGCTCCAGATCCACGGCGGCGCGTGGATCGTCGGCGAGAAGCGGGAGCAGGGCCGCCCGCTCATGTACCAGCTGGCCGCCAACGGCTGGGTGTGCGTGGCGCCGAACTACCGGCTCAGCCCGGGCGTCGTCTTCCCCGAGCACCTCGTCGACGTCAAACGCGCGCTCCGCTGGGTGCGTGAGCACGTCGCCGAGTACGGGGGCGACCCCGGCTTCGTCGTCGTGACGGGCGGGTCGGCCGGCGGGCACCTCGCCGCGCTGGCCGCCCTGACCCAGAACGATCCCGAGTTCCAACCGGGCTTCGAGGACGTCGACACCTCCGTCGCCGCCTGCGTTCCGTTCTACGCGCCCTACGACCTCACGCGCCGCTTCGCGGGCCGAGGCCCGGACGGCTTCGGCGGCCTCCTCGAGCGGTTCGTGATCAGGCGCAAGCTCGTCGACGCGCCCGACGTGTACGCGCGCGCGTCGCCGCTCGAACGCGTCGGGCCCGGCGCCCCGCCCTTCATGGTCGTGCACGGGGCCGCGGACTCGCTGGTCGCGGTCGAGGCGGCGCGGGCGTTCGCAGGCGGGCTCGCGGCCGTCTCCACGAACCCCGTGGTGTACGTGGAGCTGCCGGGCGCCCAGCACGCCTTCGAGGTGCTCCATTCGGTCCGCAGCGACGCCGTCGTTCGGGGCGTCCACCGGTTCCTGGCCTGCACATACGCCCGGGAACGACGTGACTTCGGGCCCTGGTGAGGGCGGCGGCGCCCGTTCACCCTGTCGCGGTGAGGCGTCTCGCCCCGTGGTGGACCGAGGTCGTGCGGCGGTACCCGGCCCGGGTGCTCGCGGGAACGGTCGTGGTGACGCTCGCGCTCGCCGGAGGGTTGACGCGGCTGCGCTTCGACTCGAGCGAGGCGACGATGATCCGCTCCGGGTCGACCGTCTACACGGACAACGTCCGGTACCAGCACCAGTTCGGCAGCGACCCGATGGTGATCGTCTTCACGGGCGACAACCGGACCCTGCTCCAGGGGCGCAACCTCGACCGCCTCGGGGCGCTCCAGCACCGGCTCGAGACCGCCGGCGTCGCGCACGCGGTGCTGAGCCCGCTCACCGCGCTGCGCTTCGCCGCCGACCAGCTCCCGATCGCGCCCCGGCTCGCGCTCGGTGCGCTGCAGCGCGAGGTGGCCGCGGCCCCGACCGCGGAGGCCCGGGCCCGCCTCGAGGCCGCGTTCCGGGCCCGCACCGCGGGCGACGCCGCCCGCCTGCCGAGCGTCGGCCGGCACGCGCTCGACAACCCCGCGTTCGTCGACTTCCTCGTGCACGACGCGACCGGCGCGATCCGGCCGTCGCTGCGAGGCGTGTTCCCCGACGACGGGCACGCGTTGATGGTCGTTCGGATCGCGGGCACCCTCGACATCGACGCGCAGAGCGCGGCTGCCGACCGGATCGTCGCCCTCACACGCGCCGTGCATTTCGACGGTGTGCGCGCCGTGGCGACCGGCAGTCCCTTGCTCGTCAAGGAGATCAACGACCGCATGCGCGGCGACATGGCCGTGCTCGGCGCGAGCGCGGCCCTGGCCATGGCCGCGGTGCTGCTGCTCGTGTTCCGCGTGCGCTGGCGGCTGCTGTCGCTCGGCGTGATGGTGCTCGGCGTCGTGTGGGGCTTCGGGGTGATGGGCTACCTCGGGTTGCCGCTGACGATGGTCACGATCTCCGGCCTCCCGATCCTCATCGGGTTGGGAGTCGATTTCGCGGTGCAGATCCACAGCCGCTACGAGTCCGAGCTCGCACGCGACGAGAGCGTCGGTGTCGCGGGAGCGCTGCGGCGCACCTTCCTCCGGCTCGGGCCGGCGGTCGGCGTGGCCGCGGTCGCCGCGGTCGCGGGCTTCCTCGCGCTCCGCACGTCCGACGTCCCGATGGTGCGCGACTACGGGCTGCTGCTCTCGGTGGGGACACTCGCGTCGCTGGGCGCCGCGCTGGTCGCGCTGCCGGCCGTGCTGGCGTGGCGCGACGAGCACCGGGTCTGGACCCGACCGCACGAGGGGCGGCAGCGCGTCGAGCGGACGACGCGGGCGCTCTCGACCGCCGGCGTCGGCCACGCGACGGCGCTCGTCGCGCTGTCGCTCCTGATCGTCGCGATCGGCACGGTCGCGATCGGGCGGGTCTCGCTCGAATCCGATCCGGAGCGTTGGGTCCCGCACGACAGCACGGTCCTGCGCGACCTCCAGGGCCTGCGGCGCGTCGCGGGGTCGTCGGCCGACCTCGCCCTCATGGTCGAGTCCCGCGACGTGCTCCGCCCCGACGTCGTCCATTGGATGTACGACTTCGAGGCGCGGGCGACGCGCCGCCACGGCCGTCAGCTCGTGAGCTCCAACAGCGTCGCCACGATCGCCGCGCAGGTGACGTTCGCGGAGCCGACGCCGAGCGAGGTCCGGACCGTCATGGCCGTGGCGCCCGGCGCGATCCGGCGGACGTTCATCGGCCGCGACGACACGCGCGCCCAGATCCTGTTCGCCATCGGGCCGATCTCCCTCGACCAGCGCAAGGCCCTCGTCGCGCAGCTCGTCGACGAGCTGCACGCGCCGCCGGGCGTCACCGTACGGCCGTCGGGTCTCGCGGTCGTCGGCACGGAGGCCGTGACGTCGCTCACCGACGACCGGGCGCGGATGTCGTACCTCGCGCTGATCGCGGTGTTCGTCTGGCTGCTCCTGGCGTTCCGCAGCGTCCGCCGCGCGGTCTTCGTCGTCCTGCCCGTGGTCACCGCGGTCGCCCTCGGCGCCACCGTGATCTACGTGTTCGGGATCCGGGTCAACACGCTCGCCGCGATCTCGGGCCCCCTCGTCATCGCGACCTGCACCGAGTTCACGGTGCTCATCATGGAGCGCTACCTGGAGGAACGCCGCGAGGGCCACGACGCGCCGCGCGCCGTCGAGACCGCTTCGTTCCACATCGGTCGCGCGTTCGTCGCGTCCGGCCTCACGACCGCGGCCGGCTTCGGCGTGCTCGCGCTCTCGGGGTTCCCGCTGCTCTCGGGCTTCGGTGTCGTCGTCTCGCTGAACGTCGTCGTCGCGCTGCTGTGCGCGCTCGTCGTCCTGCCGCCGCTGCTCGGGTGGAGCGGCGACCGGGCCGTCGAGCGTCGCCGCGCGCCCGGCGTGCCCGACGTCCCCGAGCCGATCGTCCGCGGCGACGTGGTCGGCGTGCCGTGACCGGGCCGGGGATCCAGCGCCTCAGCCGGACCGACGCCGGTTTCGTCGCGGCCGAGACGCCCGAGTGGCACATGCACAACGGGGTCCTGGCCGTGTTCGAGGGTCCGGGCGCGGCCGAGCGGCTCGACGCCGACGTGGTCCGGCGCCTGGTGACCGGACGGCTCGGCCACCTGGGGCTCTTCCGCCGGCGTCTGGTCGAGATGCCGGGCCGGCTCGGCTTCCCGGCCTGGGAGGACGCCGGGGCACCGGACGTCGACGCGCACGTGCACCACGCCACCGTCCGCGCGCCCGGCGGCGCCCGCGAGCTGGGCCGCCGGGTGGGAGAGGCCTTCGGGACGCCGCTCGATCGCGGTCGCCCACTGTGGGAGCTGTGGCGGCTCGACGGGCTCGCCGACGGGGGCGTGGCACTGCTGCTGAAGATCCATCACGCGTGCATCGACGGGCTGCGCGGCGCCGAGTACGCGACGCTCATCTTCGACGTCGACCCGGCGGCGCCGGTCGAGCGGCCGCGCCCGGCGGCGCCGAACGGGTCGCACCATCTCGGGGCGGTGGCGCGGGTCGGCGCGGCGACCGCCGGCGTCGTGGGGACCCCGTGGCGCGCCGCCCGCCTCGGCTACGACGCCGTCCGCGCCCTGCCATCACTCGCCCGGTTCGCGTGGTCGGACGCGCGTGCCGCGACGGTCCTGCCCTTCCAGGCGCCGCCCGGGCCCTTCAACGCCAAGCTCACCGCGCGCCGGGGGTTCGCGCCCGCGTCGCTCGCGTTGGACGACGTGCGCGCCGTGCGCCGGGCGTTCGGCGTCACCGTCAACGACGTCGTGCTCGCGACCTGCACCGGAGCCCTGCGCCGCTACCTGCTCGAACACGGCGGCCTGCCAAACCGCGCCCTCGTCGCGCAGGTCCCGATGGCGTTGCGGCGACCGTCGGAGCGCGTCGACCCCGCGGTGATCCCCGGCAACCTGCTGACCGCGATGGGCGCCGTGATGCCCGTGCACCTCGACGACCCGGCCGATCGGGTGCGCGCGGTGCACGCGTCGACGGTCGCCACCCGCGCGTTCCAGCACGCCGCCGGCGACGACCTCCTCGCAGACCTCTTCGGTCTGGCCCCGCCGGTCGCGCTCACGGCGATGGTGCGCACGTATCTCCGGCTCGGCCTCGATCGCCGCCTCCCGCCCATCTTCAACGCGATCGTCTCGAACGTGCCGGGCCCGCCCGTCCCGCTGTACTGCGCCGGCGCCCGGCTCACCCACGCCTACCTGCTCGGCCCGCTGCTCGTCGGCAGCGGCCTCAACGTCACCGTCGTCAGCTACGACGGCAATGTCGACGTCGGGATCGTCGTCTGCCCCGACGTCGTCGACGACCCGTGGAACATCGCGGACGCGATGCAACCGGCGATGGCGGAGCTGCTCGAGGCAGCCGCAGGCGCCGAGAGCGGGAGAGCGGCCCCGCTCAGCGGTTGAGCGCGAGCGTGACGGTGACCCGCGTCGGGAGCTTCGCGGCCCCGGGGCGCCCGGGCCGTGACGGTCAGTCGAGGGAAGGGGTGTAGGTGTCGCGCCCGGAGCGCAGCAGCGTGCCGGGCCGGTTGTCGGTGAGCTTGCCGCCGTCGACGACCGCCTTGCCGTTGACGAGCACGTGGTCGATGCCCGAGGCCTCGGCGTAGAGGCGGCCCGACTCGATACGCGCCCTGCGGGTCGTCGCCGCCGCACGGCGTCATGGCATCGAGTTCGACATC
>DASRHL010000270.1:0-2081 GCA_035650535.1 Acidimicrobiia bacterium | reverse complement strand
CGCTCCCGTCACCCACCCGGACCCGTCGGATCCACACGCACCAGCCGCTCGCCGCGGCTCGGGTCCGACGCTAAGCGCCCCGGGCCGCCCGGAAGGGGATTTGGCGCCGGTTTGGCCGGGTATGCCGGGCTCTCGGGCCGGTGGGTGGCCCCGACCGCACAGTCTGCCCACGTTCCGTGTTCAGAAGACCGCGGAGAGGCCGATAAGATCTCCGTATGGGCAGGGCATGGGACCCGCCCGGTGTCGCGGCAGACGACGCCGGCGCGGCAGAGGTGGTTCGCGTTCACCTGAAGGCGCTCCGGCGCGCGCACGGGCTGTCCCGTGCCCAGGTGGCCCGGTCGGCGGGGTTGACACGCCGTGAGCTGCGCCGGTACGAGCGCGGGCGGGCGGTCTCGGAGACCGACCTCCGTTCGATCGCGGGGTCGTGCGGCGTCGACGTCGAGGACCTGGTCGGCGCCGCGGTGGGCCCCGAGCTCCGGGCGGCCGACGACCACGGCACGGGCTGGGACGCCGAATGGCTCGACACGCGCATCGACGCGTTCCTCAGCTCGGACGACGACGATCCGCCCTACCTCGAGATCCAGCTCAGGTTGTGGGATCGCGGGTCGCGGGTGTGGCCGGAGCCCCTCGACGCCCAGTTCCCCGGCGTCGTGCAGCTCGCGCTCTTCGACGACGTCGTCGAGGAGCTGGGGGTCGACGCGGACGTCACCGAGCCGGTGGAGTCACTTCCAGTAGCGCGACGCCGCAGTGAACGCCCGCTTCGCGAACTCGGCCGGGTCCAGGTCGCGTAGCCCGTCGTTCAGCACCTCGACGCTCACGACGCCGTCGAATCCCTTCGCGCGCACGTGCGCGCACCAGCCGTCGAGGTCGAACTCGCCCTCACCGGGGAAGACCCGCCGCCCGATGGTCTCGGCCATCAGGTCGTCGGTCGCCATCGGGAGGGCGTCGCTGAACTGCAGGTACGCGACGGCGTCGAGCGGAACGGCGTCGAGGTCGTCCCACGTGTCCGGGCCCCGGAAGTGGTGCCACACGTCGAGCAGCACCTTCACGCGGTCGAGGCCGGTGCGCGTCGCAACTTCGAGCGCGGCGCGCGCACCGGCAACCGGCGTCCACGGCAGGTACTCGACGGCGAGGCGGGCACCCGACTCGCCGACGATGTCGGCGCAACGCGACAACCGGGCGACGAGCGGGTCGTCGACGGGAGCGACGACGTTGGTGAGGATCCAGTCGGGGCGCAGAACCTGCGCCAGGGCGGCGATGGTGCGCGCCTGCGTCACGGCATCCGTCTCGTCGTCGCCGACCATGAGCGCGGCGATCTCGTAGCAGCGCATCCCGTGCCCGTCGAGGCGGGAGGCGACGGCGCCGGCTGCGTCGGCGAGCGCGCCCGGGTCGGCGGCGGGGCCGTCCGGCGCGCCGGCCAGCGAGAACACGTCGGGGCCGAACAGGGTGAAGCCGGCCGCGGCGGCGCCGTCGATCTGGGCCTGAAGCGCCGGTTCGACCCCGAACCACGCCGACCGGTTGAACGCGTTGAAGCAGAGCGTCGCCACGCCTAGACGCCTCGCCTCTCGGCGAGGAACTCCCTCGCTGCTCCGCGGGAGACCCGCTCCGCGACGCTCACTCGCAGAACGCTATCTTCGATGGCCGGACCGGGGGAGGTACGGGCGTTGGCGAACCATCCCGTGCGCGACGACATCGACCTGCTCGACGGCGAGTGGTACGCGCGGCAGCCGTACGAGCTGTGGGCGTGGATGCGGGAGCACGCGCCCGTCTACTACGACGAGCGCAACGACGTCTGGGCGATCAACCGCTACGACGACGTCCTGACGATCGAGAAGGACCCGAAGCGGTTCTCGAGCCGCCGCAGCCCCCGTCCCCACGGCGACCCGCTGCCGATGATGATCTCGATGGACGACCCGCTGCACCACCGGCGGCGTTCGCTCGTCAATCGCGGTTTCACACCCCGGCGCGTCCGTGACCACGAGGCGACCATCCGCTCGATCTGCACCGACATCATCGACAAGGTGTGCGAGAAGGGCGAGTGCGACTTCGTCTCGGACATCGCGGCACCGCTGCCGCTGCTC
>DASRHL010000269.1:0-15770 GCA_035650535.1 Acidimicrobiia bacterium | reverse complement strand
CTTCGTCACCTCGTCGAGTGCGCAGCCCTCGAGGATGTGGCCGAGGATCTCCTGCGAGCGCGGGAACGTCGACTCGGTGTGCGGGTAGTCGCTCCCCCACATCAGGGTGTCGACGCCGATCACGTCGCGGACCCGGATGCCGATCGCGTCCTCCTGGAACGAGGAGAAGACCTGGCGGCGGAAGAAGTCGCTCGGCAGCGCGCCCGATTCGCGGAACCGGTACCAGTCGCCACGCGGGGGACGCTGGGTGTACGTGTAGTCCATCTGGTCGAGGAAGAACGGGATCCACGCCAGCTCGTGCTCGACGCTCCCGATGCGCAGCCGCGGGTAGCGCTCGAAGACGCCGGCGAGGATCATGTCGGCCAGCGCCTGGCGGATCTGGAAGTCCTTGTTGACGAACACCGAGGGCGGCACGTGCTTCACGTCGAGCCGGAACGCGGCGTCGCCCACCTTCGGGTCGGCCCGGTCGGTTGCCGTGTGCAGGCTGAGTGGCATGTCGAGGTCCTGCGCGGCGGCCCAGAACCGGTCGAAGCCCGGGTCGCGGAACGGCATCCAGGGTGGGGGCGCGACCGTGATCAGCGCGCCGCACAGGCCGAGCTCGCGGCAGCGGGCGAGCTCGCGTGCGCCGTCGTCGGGGTCGTCGACGTTGACCATCGCGATGCCCTTGAGCCGGCTCGTGTCCTCGCTGCAGAACTCGGCGAGCCAGTCGTTGTAGGCGCGCATCGACGCGGTGACGACGTCGGTCGCGGGGATACCGAAGATCACGAGTCCCTGACTCGGGTAGATCACCGAGCCCCACACGCCGTCGGTCTCGTTCTCGGTGATGTAGCGCGCCGGGTCGTAGGCGGCCGGCCGCACCTCGTCGAAGCCCGCGGACGTCCGCAGCTCGTCGGCGTCCTTGAGGAACCGGTCGCCGGTCTGGATGCCGAGGAACGACATCGTCTTCTTGCCGTCGATGTACCACCAGTCGCCGTCCGCCTCGGAGACGACCCGGGGCGCGCGGTCCGCGAGCTCGTCGGGGAGGCGGCCCTCCCAGAGGTCGGGCGGCTCGACGATGTGCGAGTCGGACGAGATCATCCACGTGTCCGTGAGGACGTCCCCGGGCGGCACCTGTGTCTGTGTCATGGCGTCCGCTTCCCTTCGTCTCGTTGGCTACACACGTCCCAGATTCAGCTTCAGCTGGTCGGTCGTCCCCGCGCCGTCGACCGCGATCACCTGGCCCGACAGGAACCGGGCCACCGGCGAGCAGAGGAACAGCACGAGGTACGCGATGTCGGCGCCCGTCCCCAGGATGCCGAGCGGGTTCGTCGGCCGGTCCTCGCCGCCGCCGCGCACGACGTCGGTGAAGCGCCGCATCCCCTCGGTGGCGGCGATCGAGCCGGGCGCGATGCCGTTGACGCGGATCCCGTAGGGCCCCCACTCGACCGCGCAGGTGCGCGTCAGCGAGTCGACGCCCGCCTTCGCCGCGGCGACGTGGGCCTGCATCGCGGCGCCTTTCAGCTCGAACGGCGCGCTGATGTTGACGACGTTGCCGCCGTGTTCCCCCATCCACGCCTCGAACGCCGCCTTCGACACGTTGTACGTACCGAGCAGGTCGATGTCGACGACGGCCTTGAACCCGTTGGGCGAGATCTTCGAGATCGGCGCCGGGAAGTTGCCGGCCGCGTTGTTCACCAGCACGTCGAGCCGACCGAAGTGCTCGACGATGCCGTCGACGACCCGCCGGGCCGCCTCGGCATCGCGCACGTCGAACACGTCGACGTGCACGTCGATGCCCTCGGCGCGGAGCTCAGCAGCGGTCGCCTCGAGCACCTCTCGCTTGCGGCTCGCGATCGCGACGCGGGCGCCGTGGTGGCCGAGGACCCGCCCGATCTCCTTGCCGATGCCGGTGCCGCCGCCGGTGACGAAGGCGACCTGGCCCGCCAGCACGTCGTCCCTGAACGGGCTCGGCGCGTCCCGCGGACCATCTGACACACCGTCAGATTGGCACGCGTCCGTAGGATGCCGCCATGAGCAAGGGAGCACGGACATGAACGTCGGATGGTTCGGGATCGGGTCGGGGTTGGCGGCCGACGCCGAGGGCGTGGCGGAGGTGGCCGCCGCGGCCGAGGACCTCGGATACGAGTCGGTCTGGGTCGGCGAGCATCCCGTGCTGATCGACCCCCAGGCACCGCCGTCGCCGCTCGCGCCGACGTCCGAGATGCTCGACCCGGTGCCGACGCTCGCGTACGTCGCGGCCCGCACCGGGCGCATCCGGCTCGGCACCGGCATCATCATCCTGCCGCTGCGCCAGCCGTTGATCCTGGCGAAGCAACTGGCGTCGGTCGACGTGCTGTCGGGCGGCCGGCTCATCGTCGGCATCGGTGTCGGCTACGTGCCGGGCGAGTACGAGGCGATCGACGTGCCGTTCCGGACCCGTGGAGAGCGGGCCGACGAGTACATCGAGGCCATGCGCAGCGTCTGGTGCGACGAGCACCCGCACTACGACGGCGCGACCGTCGGGTTCAGCGGGATCCAGTGCTACCCGCGCCCGCTCCAGCCCGGCGGGCCGCCCATCCACGGCAGCGGGATGTCGCGCGCCGCCCGGCGGCGGTCGGTGACGATGGCCCAGGGCTGGTACGGCTTCTACCTCGACCTCGAGCGCACCGCCGAGGCCATTGCCGAGCTGGCGGAGCTCGAACGTGAGCACGGCCGGCCGGCGGAGCTCGGCCCGCTCGAGATCACGATCACGCCGCCGGCCGGGCCGATCGACGCCGCGACCGCCGCCGCCTACGAGGACCTGGGCGTGCACCGCCTCGTCCTGTCACGTGACTTCGCCGATCTCGCCGGCGCGCCCGACCCCGAGCGCCGGGGCGAGCTGCTGCGCGAGATGGAACGCACGGCCGCCGAGCTCCACTTGAGCTGACCGGATCCGGGGCATCGTCGCCGCCGGGCCTGCGTCGCGATGCACTGCGATGGGCGACTCGATCGATGAGCGGCGCGCTCGTTTCAGGGTGCCTCGGCCGTGGGAGGTTCCGCGGAACATCTCTGTGGCCGATGGCACGCCCCGGGCCCATCTCCGGCCGAGGTGTTCCGCGGGACCACCGTGGGGCGGGTCAGGGACGGGGCGCGGGGGCGACGAGCTCGATCGCGATGCCGTCGGGGTCGCGCAACTGCAGCGACGGTTTGCCGAGCTCGAGGACGACGCCGTCGTGCGCGATGCCGGCGGCGGCGAGATGCGCGGCCCAGGCCGCCAGCGCGTCGCCGTCGGGGACCGCGAACGCGAGGTGGTCGAGCGGGCCTGCCGGGGCCGCGGCGGTCGGATCCGGACGGGTCGACAGCACGACCACGACGCCGCTCACCCGATGCCGGAGGGCGACGTAGCCCTTCTCGAGGTCGGCGGCCATCCGCTCCAACCCGAGCGCGTTCGTGTACCACTGCTCGCTCGCGGCCACGTCGCTCACGAGGAGCTGCACGTGCGAGAACCCCGTCATCGGGGAGGTCGCGGTGGTGGACGCGGTCGTCGTCATGGCGTCGAGTATGGCACTCAGGTCGCGCGGCGCAGTTCGGCTGCGAGGTGGTGCGTGAGCGGCACGCCGACCGCGGCCATCCGCAGCGCGTAGCGCAGGACGTCCCCCTCGAGGTCGACATTGCGTTCGACGGCCGTCACCTCCTTCGCGGATGCGGTCCGGGCAACGACCGTGGTGCGAAGTCGCAGGTGGGTCCCGTCGAACGTGCCCTCCGCGACCTCGGCGATGCCGGTGGGATGGGTCACGAGGAACTCGACGTGCCCGGGGCCCGGTACTCGGAGGAAACCGGTCTCGCCGTGCAGCGGGCGGCCGTCGGCGGCATGGGTCGTGCGTTGCGAGTACGCGACGAAGGGTTTGCCCACGTGCGCGAACACGATCGTCTCGTCGTAGTCGAACGCCTCGATCGTCGGGTACTCGCCGTGGCCGCGGCCCGACCACGTGCCGAGGAACGGTGCGAGCGCGGCAACGTCGGGATGGAGGTCGGTGCTCACGTGGGCGCGTCCGGGACGTAGCGACGGTCCGGGTCGATCGGGCTCATGAGGCCGACGTCGTTGCCGTCGGCATCGGCGACGATCGCGTAGCGCGCACCCCAGAACGCGTCGTACGGCGGCCGGCGGCCCTCGTACCCGGCAGCGACCAGGTCGGCGTACCGCTCGTCGACCGCCTCACGCGACGCCAACGAGAAGCCGAGCACGACGCCGGCCGACTGCGGCGCCGAGTGCCAGATCGCCGCCATCTCGGGGTTGTCGAACTCGAGGCGCGCCCCGTTCGGCATGGTCACGTCGGCGTGGCGGGCGCCGCTCCCGGGCGGCCACTCGGGACCCGCGTCGTCTGGCAGCGCCAGGCCGAGCCGGCGGTAGAACGCGAGCGCCGTGTCCATGTCGCGCACGACGAGGTTCACCTGGTCGAAGACGGGCTCGTCGCTCACGGCCGGTAGCCCTCCAGCGTCGTGCCGGCGAAGAAGTCGGGGTTGGCCCGGCGGTACATCTCGACGGGGTTGTCGCACACGACCTGGCGCCACTGCCCGGGTGTGAGCAGGCCGTCTTCGACGAGCTCGAACGACTCGGCGACGACGTGCGCCATGTCGGGCACGTCCCAGTGGCCGATGTCGGACGAGAACATCGCCCGGAGCGTCGCCCCCTCCGGGACCGCGGGCGAGAAGGCGGTCGTGATGCCCCGGTCGTCCGCCTCACAGCCGAAGGAGAAGGAGCCGGCGAAGCGCTCGACGAGCTCGGCGGCCGTCCGCACCCGCAGGTGGACGAACTCGTCGCGCTCCTCCGGGGTCGAGCCGTGGATCGGGAGGCGCTGCACGTACTCGTACGGGTCGACGTCGATCAGCTCGGTGATGCGGCCCCCGTACTTCGCGAAGTACCGAGCCAGCTCGTCGCGGTCGAGCGTCGCCGGGTCCATGCTCGGGAGCGCGTCGACGTTGCGCTTCTCCCAGTGCTCGACGGTGTCACACAGCATCTGCATCGCCCAGGAGACACCGCACTCGAGGAACGCGAACTGCAGGTCGGGAAAGCGCGCGGTCACGCCGCCGAAGAGCAGGGCCTTGCACAGTGGGTACATCTCGGCTGCGAACTGGCCGACGTGGTTCGCGACGTAGCTCGTGATCGACCAGTGCAGCCCGGGCCGGACGGTCATGCCGCCGTGGAACGCCGCCACGAAGCCGAGGTCGCGACAGGCCTGCCACACCGGGTCGTAGTCGAAGACGCTGTCGAGGCCGAAGGAGTCGAACCAGTGCGTCTGTCCGGGCCAGAGCCAGGGCGAGCCGTCGATCGTCGCGGGTTCGTCGAGCGGGCGCAGCACACCTTCGGGGAGCAGGATGGTCTTGAGCCCGAGCTCGGCGCAGTGGTGCAGCTCGGCGACCGCCTCCTCGGGCGTGTGCATCGGGATCATGCCCGCGATCGTCATCCGATCCGAGTACGGGAGGTAGACGTCGGCGTAGTACTCGTTGAAGCCGCGGCAGAGGCCGCGCCGCAGCTCCTCGTCGACCTCGGCGCACGTGAGCAGCGTGTTCGTCGGATAGAGGACCGCGAAGTCGATCCCGAGCTCGTCCATGCGCTCGTGCAGCAGGGCCGGCAGCGTCGCCGTGGCGCGGTCGCACGCGTTCGATGCCGGCGGGCCGCCCCACCACGACCCCTGGGGCGTACGCGTGCGGCGGCGTTCGTCGAGCGTGCGGGGTCGCTGCGAGACGCGTGCGAGAGGACCGCGCTCCCGCCACTGCTCGAACAGGGCCGGCCCGAGCGCCTCGCGCACGTACGGGTACGTCGCGTCGAGGACCTCGAGCACGTGGCCGTCCGCATCGACGATGGGATGACCGACGTCACGTCGGATCTCGGCGCTGGTCCGGATCGTCATCGCGTCACCTCCGGCGTGTTGTCTACAGGGTCAGCCCGGCGGCCACCGCGGCGCCCAGCTCCCAGCAGGCGTCCAGCGCGGCCCGGTCGGGGTCGCCGATCACCTGCACGGGCGCCTGGGCCCGCTCCCACCGCAACCCGGTGACGATCTTCTCGATCGCCCGCAGCGCGCCCTCGGTGTCGCTGTTGCCGTGGAGGTAGACGCCGTAGGGCCGTCCCGCCGTCGAGTCGATGCACGGGTAGTAGATCTGGTCGAAGAAGTGCTTGAGCGCACCCGACATGTACCCGAGGTTCGCGGGGGTGCCGAGCACGTAGCCGTCGGCGCCGAGCACGTCGATCGCCGTTGCCTCCAACGCCGCGCGCGTCACCACCTCGACGCCCTCGATGCGGTCGTCGGTCGCGCCCGCCCGGACCGCCTCGAACATCGAGTGCAGCGACGGCGATGCGGTGTGGTGGACGAGCAGCAACCGCGGCACACCGCGAGATTGCCCCACCCTCGGTGTTCTCGGCACGTTCGGCCGGGACAAGTCCCGGGGCGGCGTGCCGGGAACGCGGGTGCGACGCACGAACGCTCGGGGCGCTCCTCAGCGGTCGTCCCGGGCGGCGGCCCGGATCAGGCGAGCGCCGAGAGGTCGACCTGACCGGTCGTCATCGCGGCGGTGAAGCCGGCGTCGACGAGCAGGTTCGTGCCGTTCACGTACGACGCGGCGTCGCTGCCGAGGAACGCGAGCGATCGGGCGACGTCGAGTGGGGTGGCCAGCCGGCCGTTGGCCTGCTCGACCGTCCAGTCGATGAGCTTGTCGGTCATCGTCGCCCGGAAGTCGACGAGGAGCGGCGTGTCGATCGGCGCCGGGCACACGCTGTTCGTGCGCACGTCGCGCGCCATCGTCGCCCGCGACGAGCGCATCGTCCAGACCTGGACGACCTCCTTCGAGAAGGAATACGGGTCGGTCACCGTCTCCGGGTGCGCGGTGACCCATTCGAGCGAGGCATCCCAGTCGCCGATGTCGAGGAGCTCGTTGATCTCGGCGATGCGCTGCGGCCACTGCCCGCCCGCGATCGACGCGGTGTTCGCGATCGCGCCACCGGCGGGGATCTTGTCGAGGAGACCCTCCGAGAGGCGCCGCAGCGCCAGGTAGTTGACGGCCATGACGGTCGTCGGCGGCAGCGTCGCCGCGACGCCGGCGTTGTTGAACAGCGCGTGGACGGGCCCTTCGATCGCGCCGACGGCAGCGTCGACGGCGCCCCGGTCGGAGAGGTCGGTCTCGAGGAACACGGTCGCCGGCCCGTCGGGCTCCTTCACGTCGAGCACGGTGATGTGCTCGGCGCCGAGCTCGGAGACGAGCTCGAGCAGTGCCGCGCCGACGCCGGAGTACGCGCCCGTGATGACGACGCGCTTGCCTTCGTAGCTGTAGGGGTTGCTCATCGAGGTCCTTTCGTCGGGGGCTTCGGGGCCGTCAGCCGCGCTTGGCGTCGGGATCGAAGGGGCCGCGGCCCATCTGGTCGCGGATGGTGACGACGGTCGGGTTGGTCATGCTGCGGCGCTGCCAGTTCGCGCCGTCGACCACGAGCGTGTGCCCCGAGATGAACCGCGCGTACGGCGACGCGAGGAACGTCGCCGCCCAGCCGAGCTCGCGCAGCCGCCCGACCCGCAGCGCGGGCTGACACCCGTCCTTCTCGCTCGTGCGGTCGAGGTTGGACCGGATGTCGGCGGTCATGTCCTCGTGCGGGAACAGGCCGGGGACGAGCCCGTTCACCTGGATGCCGTACGGTCCCCACTCGACCGCGAGCGTCTCGACCATGTTCTTGACGCCCGCCTTCGCGGCCGCCGAGTGCGCGAAGCCGGGGCCGCCCGTCCACGCGTAGCTGGCGCCGACGTTGACGATCGAGCCGGGCGTCCCCGCGACGAGGTGGCGGCGCGCGAACTCGCGGGCGCAGAAGAACGTGCCGTTGAGGGTGATGTCGACGACCGTCCGCCACGCGTTGGGCGAGAGGTCCTCGGCGGGCGCAGGGAAGTTGGCGGCTGCGTTGTTGACCAGCACCTCGGGCGGCCCGAACGCAGCCTCGGCGGCGTCGAACGCGGCGGCGATCTGCTCCGGCTCGCGGATGTCGCACGCGACCGTGAGCACCGGCGAGCCCAGGGCCTCGATCGCGGCCTTCCCGGCGTCGAGGTGCTCGGGCTTGCGGCTCGCGATCACGATCGACGCGCCGAGACGCGCGAACTCCTCCGCGATCGCCTTCCCGAGCCCCGTGCCCGCTCCCGTGACGAACACCGTCGAGCCGGCGAAGGTGCCGTCAGGCAGCGCGCTGGCACCGATCTCGGGCGGTTCCGGCAACCCGATCAGGCCCGCCATGCTCAGCTCCCCGTGTAGTGCGGCTCGCGGCCCTCGGCGCGGGCGGCGCGGAACTCCGCGTAGTCGTCGGACTTGTTCAGGAACGTCTGGAAGATCATCTCGTCGGCCATCGACGACCGGACCGGCGCCTCCGCGAGGTGCGAGATCACGCGCCGGGCCAGCTTGACCGTCATGGTCGGCGACGCCGCGATCTTCGTCGCCATCTCCCAGGCGACCTCGTCGAGCTGGTCGGGCGGGACGACCCGCGACACGATCCCGTGCCCGAGCGCCTCTTCGGCGCTCATCACGCGCCCGGTCAGCACCAGGTCGGACACGACACCGGGGCCGCAGATCTCGTAGAGACGACCCACCCCGCCCGTGTCGGGGATCACCCCGTGGCCGACCTCGGGGAGCATGAAGCGGGCACCCTCCGCCGCGATCCGGATGTCACACAGGAGCGCGCGCTGGAACGACCCGCCGATCGCCCAGCCCTGGATCGGCACGATGATCGGCGCGTCGATGTCGAAGACCTGCAGGATCCCCTCGTGACCCCGGCGCATCAGCTCGTGATGGCTGAGCGGCACGGTGTGCGCGCCGATCGTCGACACGTCGCAGCCCGACGACCACGACTTGCCCTCGCCCCGCCAGATCACGGCCCGAACGTCGCGCCGTCCCTTCAGCTCGCCGAGCACCTGGAACAGCTGGGTGTCCATGTCGTCGTCGAACGCGTTGTGCTTCTCGACGTTGTCGTTGGTGATGACCGCGATCCGGTCGCGGTACTCGAGGCGGACGGTTCCGCCCATGGCTGACCCCCAGTCGTCGCAGCGTCCCCGACAGGGCTACTACCTATCATCTCCCCCGATGGTCTGGGACCCGGGCGAGCGCCCGGCGTGGGTGCGGCACGCGATC
The DNA here is from genome assembly GCA_035650535.1 of Acidimicrobiia bacterium. Lineage (GTDB taxonomy): Bacteria > Actinomycetota > Acidimicrobiia > IMCC26256 > PALSA-555 > DASRHL01. The sequence continues at coordinate 6,659 of DASRHL010000269.1, read as the reverse complement.
GACGGCGAGGGCGGCCCCGTCTTCGAGGCGGCCGCCCAGCCCTTCGACGTCGATCAGCTGCTCGCGGAGGCGCAGGCGCGGGCAGGGCTCGACGACTTCGGCGGCGACACCTTCCTCGAACCGTTCGGGGTGCTCACCGAGTCACTCGACCGCGAGGCGGACCTCCATCTCGTCGGGCGGTGGCGGGTCCGCGAGGTGATGCTGCGCGCCCTCGAGAACCGGCTGCGGATCACCGAGGCCGTCCGGCGCGATCCGGGCATCGCCGACGAGCGGATCGAGCGGCCGATCGTCGTCTGCGGCAGCCCGCGCGCGGGGACGTCGATCCTCCACCAGCTCCTCGCGCTCGCGCCCGGCTGCCGGGCACCGCTGGCGTGGGAGTTCTGGTGCCCGGCGCCACCGCCCGACCCGCGCACCGACGCCACCGACGCCCGGATCCCGCTCGCCAACCGCGACGTGCGGTTGTCGGCGATGCTCGCTCCGACCTTCGACGGCATCCACGAGCAGGGCGCGCTGCTCCCCCGCGAGTGCATGTCGGCGATGATCCTCGACTTCCGTTCCGACGTGTTGTGCGCGCACTACCCCGTGCCCGCGTACATCGAGTGGTTCAACGCCGACGACCTCCGCCCCGCCTACGCGTGGCACGAGCGCGTCCTGCAGGTGCTGCAGCGGCGCTTCGCCGCGCCCCGCTGGGTCCTCAAGTCGCCCGGGCACATGGCGGTGCTGCCGTCGCTGCTCGACCGCTACCCCGACGCCAACGTCGTCGTGTGCCACCGTGACCCGCTCGAGATGCTGAGCTCGGTGACGAGCCTGCTCGCGACCCTGCGCTGGGCGCACGCGAACTCGGTCGACTACCACGCGCTCGCGCGCGAGCAGGCCGACTACTACCACCGCATCCTCGACCGGCTCACCGGCTTCCGCCGCGACGGCGTCGTCGACCCGGCACGCGTCCACGACGTGCACTACGCCGCGTTCATGGCCGATCCGGTCGGCACCGTCCGGGGCGTGTACGAGCACTTCGGGCTCCCGTTCGACGACGCGTACGGCGACAAGATCGCCGGGCATCTGGCGGCGAAGCCCAAGGGACGCCTCGGTGGCCACCAGCACACCTGGGCCGACCTCGGCCTCGACCTCGCGACCGAACGGGCCCGGTTCGCCGCCTACCAGGAGTTCTTCGGCGTCCCGTCGGAAGACGTGTGACGGCGGTGCCGCCGGCCGGACGCGTCGACGAGTTGCTGGCGCGACTCACCCTCGACGAGAAGGCGCTCCTCACCGCCGGCGCCGGCATGTGGAGCACGGCCGCGATCGAACGGCTCGGCATCCCCAGCGTCGTCGTCACCGACGGCCCGAACGGCGCCCGCGGCCCCGCGCTCCCCGGCGGCGGCGACCTGACTTCTGCGTGCGTCCCGAGCGGGTCGGCCCTGGGCGCGACGTGGAGCCCCGAGGTCGTCGAGCGCGTCGGCGAGCTGCTCGGCGCCGAGGCCCGTACGAAGGCGGCGCGGGTGCTGCTCGCGCCCACGGTCAACACCCACCGCTCGCCGCTCGCGGGCCGCAACTTCGAGTGCTACTCGGAGGACCCGTTGCTGTCGGGACGGCTCGCGGCCGCGTTCGTGCGCGGCGCCCAGTCGCAGGGCGTCGCGACGACCGTGAAGCACTTCGCCGGCAACGACGCCGAGTTCGAGCGCAACACGATCAACTCGGTGATCGACGAGCGGACGCTGCGCGAGATCACGCTCGTGCCCTTCGAGCTCGCGGTCCGAGAGGGCGGCTCCCTCGGTGTGATGACGGCGTACAACCGGTTGAACGGCACCTTCTGCGCCGAGCACGAATGGTTGTTGCACGACGTGCTGCGGGGCGAGTGGGGCTTCGAGGGGTTCGTGGTCACCGACTCGTTCGCGCAGGGCTCGACCGCCGGCTCGGCACGCGCCGGCCTCGACCTCGAGATGCCCGGCCCGGGCCGGTTCTACGGCCCGGCGCTGGCCGACGCCGTCCGGCGCGGGAAGGTCGACGAGGGCCTGGTCGACGCCGCCGTCCGCCGGCTGCTCACGGTGTTCGAGGGGCTGGGCGCGCTCGACGACCCGGCCGACGCCCGTCCCGCGTCGGTCGACCGCCCCGAACACCGGGCCGTCTGCCGTGTCGCCGCCACCGAGGCGACCGTCCTGCTGCGAAACGAGGCCGTCGGCTCGACGCCGCTCCTCCCCCTCGACCCGAGCCGCCTGCGCTCGCTCGCGGTCGTCGGCCCCAACGCGGACCGGGCGGTGATCATGGGCGGCGGCTCCGCGAGCCTCGAGCCGCACTACCGCATCACGCCGCTCGACGCGATCCGCGAACGCCTCGGCGAGACCGTCGCCGTCCGCCACGAACCCGGCTGCGTGATCGACCGGACCGTGCCGCCGCTCGAGCGGGCCCGGCTCACCGCACCCGACGGCGCACCGGGCTTCGGCGTCGAGCTGTTCGCCGGCCAGGAACGCTCGGGCGGCGTGCTCCACCGCTCCCACCGTGACGGCCGGATCCTGTTCTTCGGGCACCCGGCGCCGGGCGTCGACGGGCTCGACGAGGCGTCGTTCTCGTTGCGGGCGTCGGCGCGCTTCGTCCCCGAGGAGACCGGCGCCTACCGCTTCGCGCTGGTGCAACTGGGCCGCGCCCGCCTGTTCGTCGACGGCCGGCTGGTCCTCGACGGCGTGGAGCATCCGCCGCCGCCGGGCGAGGCGTTCTTCGGTGCCGGCAGCGCGGAGGTGGTCGCCGACGTGCCGGTCGTGGCCGGGCACCCGCTCGAGCTCGTCGTCGAGTGGTCGAGCGCGGGCTCGGCCGTGCTGCGCGGCGTTCAGGTCGGCGGCCGGCCGGTGCCACCGCCCGACCTGCTGGAGCGCGCCGTCGACGCCGCGACCGGTGCGGACGCGGTGATCGTCGTCGTCGGAACCGACGCCGACTGGGAGACGGAGGGACGCGACCGCGAGTCGATGGACCTCCCCGGCGACCAGGACGAGCTCGTGCGCCGGGTCGCCGCCGCCAACCCGCGCACCGTGGTCGTCGTCAACGCGGGCGCCCCGGTGACGATGGACTGGGCCGACCGGGTGCCGGCCGTCCTGCAGGTGTGGTTCGGCGGGCAGGAGATGGCGCACGCGCTCGTCGACGTGCTGACGGGCGCCGCCGAGCCCGCCGGGCGCCTCCCGACCACGATCCCGCTCCGGGTCGAGGACAACCCGTCGTACGGCAACTTCCCGGGCGCCGACGGCGAGGTCCGGTACGAGGAGGGCCTGCTCGTCGGCTACCGGTGGTACGACACCCGGCGCGTGCCCGTCCGGTTCCCGTTCGGGCACGGCCTGTCGTACACGTCGTTCGCGCTCGGCCAGCCCGTGGTCACGGCCGCCGCGTCCGGCGGCCCCGTGCACGTCTCCGTGCCCGTGACGAACACCGGCGCGCGGCGGGGCGCCGAGGTCGTCCAGTGCTACGTCGCGCCGCCGCCGGCCCGGCTGCCGCGCCCCGTGAAGGAGCTGAAGGCGTTCGCCAAGGTCTGGCTCGACCCCGGCGAGACCGGGACCGTCACGCTCGAGCTCGACGGCGAGCGCGCCTTCGCCTCCTGGGACCCGGCGTCGGCGGGCTGGGTCGTCGAGCCCGGCGTCTACGAGCTGCACGTCGGCCGATCGGCAGCCGACATCGCCCACGTCGTCCCCGTTACCGTTGGGTCATGAGCATCACCGTTGATCTCGACGCGATCGACATCTACGACCCCGACAACTACGTCGAGGCGCCGCCGCACGAGCTGTTCGAGTACCTGCGGCGCGTCCGGCCGGTGTTCCGCCAGCCCATGCCGGACGGCACGTTCTACTGGGCGATCCTCAAGCACGCCGACCTCGTCGAGGTGTCGCGCCAGCCGAAGCTGTTCTCGGCCGAGGTCGGCGCCGTCGTGCTCGAGGACCTCCCACCGGAGCGGATCGAGCAGACCCGCAACATGTTGCTGATGATGGACCCGCCGAAGCACGCCGCGTTGCGCAAGGAGACCGCGCCGTCGTTCAAGGCGCGGGTCATGGCGCAACTCGAGGACCGGATCCGCGCCATCTGCCGCTCGCTCCTCGCCAAGGGCGCCGAGATGGGCGACGTCGAGTTCGTGCACGACATCGCCGCGCTCCTGCCGTCGCAGGTGGTCGGCGAGCTGATGGCGCTCCCCGAGGAAGACTGGCCCCGGATCCACAAGATGGCCGAACGCAACTCCGGCGGCCAGGACCCCGACATCAACCCCGACGGCTACATCGACACCACCTCGAACGACGGATCGATCGAGATGGCGATGTACGGCATGGAGTACGCGCGCACGCGCCGGGGCAAGGGCGGCGACGACGTGGGTGCGATGCTGCTCGCGGCGCAGGTCGACGGTCGCGAGATGACCGATCTCGAGTTCGGCTTCTTCTTCGTGCAGATCGTCACCGCCGGGAACGACACGACCCGCACGATGCTCTCCTCGGGTCTGCTCGCGCTGTTGCAGCACCCGGAGCAGCTCGCGGCGTTGCGGGCCGACCCGTCGTTGATCCCGTCGGCGTTGGAGGAGATCCTGCGGTGGGCGAACCCGCTGCACTACTTCCGGCGCACGGCGACCGCCGACACCGTGATCCGGGGCCAGGAGATCGCGGCGGGCGACAAGCTCGCGCTCATGTACACGTCGGCCAACCGCGACGAGGACGTGTTCGCCGACCCGCACCGGTTCGACATCCGCCGCAACCCCAACCCGCACCTCTCGTTCGGCATCGCCGAGCACTTCTGCCTCGGCGTCCACCTCGCGCGCCTCGAGGGACGCGTCTTCTTCGAGGAGCTCCTGCGGACGTTCCCGGTCATCGAGCTGACCGGCGAGCCGCGCCGCCAGCGCTCGAACCTCAACAACGCGTTGAAGTCGCTCCCCGTCCGGCTCGGGCGCTGACCGCGGTGGGCGTCCGGCTGACCAAGGACTCGGTCGACCTCGGCATCGTCGTCACCGACGCGGACGCGTCGCTCCGCTTCTACCGCGACGTGCTCGGACTCAAGTACGTGGGCGCCAGCCCCGCGCCCGGCGGCGCCACCATGCACCGGTTGATGGCGGGCACGAGCATGATCAAGCTGCTCGCCTTCGAGACGCCTCCCGCCGTGGCGGCCCCGCCCGGCACCATCGGCGACGCGACCGGTTACCGCTACTGGACGATGAGCGTGTCGAACATCACCGAGATCGTGGCCGAGTGCGCGGCCGCCGGTCACCCGCCCCGCTTCGGCCCCGTCGAGATCCGCGACGGCATCCACATCGCCCTCGTCACCGACCCCGACGGCAACCTCGTCGAGTTCTTCCAGCAGGACTGACCGACCGACCGACCACCGACCATCCTCCGTTCTTGGCACGCTGGACGTCGCTATTCGGCGTCGAACGTGCCAAGAACGCAGATGCTTCAGCCCGTGTAGCGGGAGGCGGGGTCGGCGGTCGGGGTCGGGACCTCGACGACGGGCATGGGCGGGGGCGGGCCCCACGCGATCGCGGCCTTCGAGAACGCGGAGGCGAGCGCGATCGTCAGCGTCAGCTCGACCAGTTCGGCGGGCGCGAACTCCTCGTCGAGGCGGGCCCGCAGCTCCTCGGGCATGCCGCGGGGGTTCTGGACGATCACGTCGGTGAGCTCGACCGCGAGCCGGTAGCGGTCGGGCAGCCGTTCGACGTCGTCGGGCTCGCCGATCCGCTCGACGAGGTCCTCGGTGAGTCCCTGCTGCTTCGCACCTGCGAAGCGGAGGTTCCTTCAGATGCCGCAGTCGACCAACCGGGCGTTGCGGATCCGGCCCGACTCCTTGGTCGCCTGGTCGACGGCGCCGTCGCTCCACAACGTCCCGTACAGCCGGTTGAACGTGGCGAACAACTCGGGCTGGTGGTCGAACAGGCTCTGCCCACCAGGCGGCGGTTCGATGCGCATCGCATTCCTCCTGTCTGACGGTTCAGCTCGCGGCGAGCACCGTCCGCACGCGGGCGAGCGCGTCGAACGTGGCACACGCGGTCGTGAGCGTGGCGAGCTGCGGATCGGTGAAGTGCTCGTGCATGACGGCCATGTCGTCGTCGGTGAAGCCGTGCGCGTCGATCACGTACTGCTCCGCGAACCCGAGCGCGACGCGCTGCGCGTCGGTGAACTCGGCTGCCGTCGGCCACGACGGCAGCAGCTCGACGAGCTCCTCCGTGAGCCCGGCGGTAACGGCCCGTGGTTCGCGCAGCCCCATGTCGGCCGCGCTCCCGATGAGCGTCGCCATCCGCAGCCGGCACAGCTCGAGCGTGACCGGGTCGACGCCGGCGTCCCACAGCTCGTCGTACAGGGCCTGCAGCTGCGCCGCGCCCGTCGCCAGGCCGGTCAGCTCGCCCGGCGTCCCCGGTTCGCGCACGAGCCCGGTCACCGACGACTCCCGGCGAGATCGCGCGGGCCGACGGGCACGCCCTCGCCGACGAGGCAGCGGCGGATCAGCCGGTGGGCCGGGTAGTGGTCCGACAGCCCGCGATGGTTGGTGCACCGTTCGTCCCACATGGCAACGTCGTACTGCTGCCACCGCCATCGACACTGGATGTTCGGATCGTGCAGCCGCGACTGGAGCAGCGTCAGCAGCGCCGCGCTCTCGTCGGGGTGCATGCCGACGATGCCGCGCATGTAGGACCCGCACAGGTACAGCGCCCG
>DASRHL010000268.1:0-7231 GCA_035650535.1 Acidimicrobiia bacterium | reverse complement strand
TACGCGATCCCGCTCCTCGCCGGCGACGTCCTCGGCGTGATCGACGAGGTCGGCGTAGAGCGCGCCCATGTGGTCGGGCACGACTGGGGCAGCGCGCTCGCGTGGTCGATCGCCGCGTTCGCGCCCGACCGGGTCGACCATCTCGTCGCCATGTCGGTCGGGCATCCGGGCGCGTTCGCCACGGCCGGGCTGCCGCAACGGGAGAAGTCGTGGTACATGCTCCTGTTCCAGTTCGAGGGCGTCGCCGAGCGCTGGCTGACGAACGACGACTGGGCGAACTTCCGCGAGTGGTCGGGGTACCCCGAACCCGACCGCGTCATCGCGGACCTCGAGCGTGACCGGTCGCTCACGCCGGGTCTGAACTACTACCGCGCGAACCTGAGGCCCGAGCGCCTCGTCGAGCCCGGCTCCCCGGTTCCGGCGGTGGGCGCGCCGACGATGGGCATCTGGAGCAGCGGCGACATCGCCCTGCTCGAGCCGCAGATGACCGGGTCGGCGCAGTTCGTCGAGAACACGTGGCGGTACGAGCGCATCGACGGCGTCGGGCACTGGATGCAGCTCGAGCAGCCCGACACGGTCAACCGGCTGCTGCTCGACTTCCTCCCCCGCTGACACGCCGACCCGGAGACGCGGCGCCCGCTCGCGCCGCATCGGAGCGAGGGTACCGTCGTCCGTCGATGGCGCTCCCGCGGTCGCTCGCCCCGCTCCGGCACCGCCGTTACGCCATGTTCTGGACCGGCGCCTTCACGTCGAACATCGGCACCTGGATGGAGACCGTCGCCGTCGGCATCCTGGTCACGACCTCGACCGGGCAGGCGGGCTGGGCCGGCCTCGTCGCCGCCGCCGGCTTCGTCCCCCAGGCCGTGGTGGGCCCGTTCGGGGGCGCGCTCGCGGACCGGCTCCCCCGCCGGCGCCTGTTGCTGACGACGACCACGATCCAGACCGTCCTGGCGGGCACCCTGTGCCTGCTCGCCGCGATCGACGAGGCCAGCCCGGGACGGGTGACGCTCATCGTGCTGGCGGCGGGCTGCGCCCAGGCCGCCGGCTTCCCCTCCTACCAGGCGATCCTCCCCGACCTGGTGCCCCGCGACGAGCTGCCCGCGGCGGTCGCGCTCGGCTCGGCGCAGTGGAACCTGGGCCGCGTCATCGGTCCCGCGCTCGCCGGGATCGTCATCGGTCTGGGCGGTTTCGAGTGGGCGTTCGCGATCAACACGGTCAGCTTCCTCGCCGTCATCGCCGCGATCGCGCCGCTGCAGCTCCCGCCTCCCCCGCACGCGAGTGGCGAGTCGATCCCGCGCGCGATCCGCAACGGTGCGCGGTTCGCGCTCACGGAGCCGGGCATCCGCTCCGTGATCGGGTACCTCGCGATGAACTCGCTGCTCGCGGCGCCGTTCATCGCGCTCGTTCCGGCATTCGCGCTCGAGGTGTTCCACAGCGGAGAGTCGGGCACCGCCATGCTCGTCACCGCGCAGGGTCTCGGTGCGGTGACGATGGCGTTGCTGCTGGGCAACGCGATCGCGCGGTTCGGTCATCGCCGCCTGCTGCGCGGTGTGCTCGTAGGGCTCCCGATCGCGCTCGGTGGCTACGCGCTCGCGCCGCACCTGTGGGTCGCGGCCGTCGCGATCTTCTTCGTCGGCGTCTTCTATCTCGGGTGCCTGTCGAGCTTCACGACGATCGCGCAGCTGCGCGCGCCGACGGAGCTGCGCGGTCGCGTGCTCAGCGCGCTCATGGTGCTCCTCGGCGCGCTCTACCCGATCGGGAGCATCGTGCAGGGCGCGATCGCTGACGAGACGAGCCTCCGCGTGACGACGGGCGGCGCCGCCGCACTGCTCGGCCTCGGGCTCGTGGCCATCCGGGCCCTCCGCCCCGGCTACGACCGCCATCTCGACGACGTCGCCAACGAGACCGACGCCACCGAAGCCGGTGAAGAAGCGGCAACCGACGCGGCCGCGGCGCCGCTCGGCGACACGCCGCTCACGGGCGATAGCGTGCCCGCGACCTGACGAGCCGCCCATCGGGTCGGCGGAGAAGGGGAGCATCCTCGTGGCAATCCTCGAGCGCGAGCGGCGCGGCCGGACGGAGATCCTGACCCTCAACCGTCCGGAAGCGCGCAACGCCATGAGCCCCGAGCTGTCGCTCGCGCTCGACCAGGCGTTCGACGAGCTCGACGGCGACGCCGACGTGCTCGCCGTGGTCCTCACGGGCAACGGCCCGGTGTTCTGCGCCGGCGCGGACCTGAAGGTGGTCGCGAGCGGGAACGCGGCCGGGATCAACGCGCCGGTCGGGGGCTTCGGCGGCCTGGCGTGGCGCGACTTCTCCAAGCCCGTGATCGCGGCCGTCAACGGCGCGGCGGTCGCGGGCGGATTCGAGCTCGTGCTCTCGTGCGACCTGGTCGTCGCCGCCGAGCACGCCGTGTTCGGGCTCCCCGAGGTGAAGCGCGGGCTCCTGGCGGCGGCGGGCGGCCCGATCCGGTTGGCGCAGCGCGTGCCCCTGCCGACCGCGATCGAGATCGTCATCACCGGCGACCCGATCAGCGCCGCGCGCGCCTACGAGCTCGGGCTGGTGAACCGGGTCGTGCCCGCCGACCGGGTGATCGAGGAGGCCCTCGAGTTGGCCGACCGCATCGCCCGCAACTCGCCCGCCGCGATCCGGGCCGGCCGCGCGCTCGTGCGGGGCTGCGCCCTCGCCGGGGAGGCCGCGGGGTGGGAGCTCACCAACGAGCTCGCCCGCGAGGTCTTCGAGTCGGGCGACCCCATCGAGGGCGCCACCGCCTTCGCCGAGAAACGCGACCCCGTCTGGAACAGCTGAGCCCGGGGGCCGGGGCCGGGGCCACGGCCGCGGCTCGCGCCGCGTCCTCGGCAACTCACGTGAGCGGCGCCCGACTCCCACTCTGGGAGCGACTGCTCCTAAGATGCGGGGCGATGACGGAGTCGCTGCGGGTCGAGGAGCTGGCCCGGCGAGCCGACGTCTCGGTCGACACGATCCGCTTCTACCAGAAGCGTCGGCTGCTGGCGCCGCCCGTCCGGACGGGCCGCATCGCCTGGTACGGACCCGAGCACCTCGAGCGCCTCAACCGCATCCGCGACCTGCAGCGCCAGGGCTTCTCGCTCGCGGTGATCCGCCGCCTGCTCGACGGCGAGCTCGACCCGGCCGACGCGCCCCTCGCCGCCGCCGTCGCGGGCGCGGCGGCCGACCCCGGTCCCGACAGCCTCCTCACCCTCGACGAGCTCGCCGACCGCTCCGGCGTGCCCGCGCCCCTGCTCGAGGCCGTCGTGCGCGAGGGCATCCTCGTCCCCCAGCGGCGCGACGGCGAGGCCCGCTTCACCCCGGCCGACGCCGAGATCGTCGGCAACGGGCTCAGGCTGCTCGAAGCGGGCCTGCCGCTGCCCGAGCTGCTCGCGCTGGCACGCCGACACGACGAGGCGACACGCGCGATCGCAGAGGAGGCCGTCGCCCTGTTCGACGAGCACGTGCGCCGGCCGCTGCGCGCGGCCGACCTCGGCGACGACGAGCGCGCCGAGCGCCTCGTCGCCGCGTTCCGGACGCTGCTCCCGACCGTCACGTCACTGGTCGCCCACCACTTCCGCCGTGTCCTGCTCGAGGTCGCGCAGGAGCACCTCGAGCGGGTCGGCGAGTCGACCGAGCTCGCGGCCGCGCGCGAGGAGCCCGACTGGGAGGTCGCGTCGTCGTGACCGGCGGGTCGGTGCTCACGCCGTCGGGCGGGCTCCCCGAGGGACCCGAGAAGCGCCAGGCCGTCGAGGCCATGTTCGACCGGCTCGCGCCCGGCTACGACCGGATGAACCGGATCATCTCCCTCGGGCGCGACACGCGCTGGCGCCGCCGGACCGTCCAGTCGCTCGGGCTGCCGCGCGGCTCACTCGTCCTCGACCTCGCGTGCGGGACGGGCGACCTCTGCCGCGAGCTCGTCGACGCCGGCTACCGGCCGCTCGGCATCGACTTCGCGACCCGCATGCTCGACCTCGCGCGCGAGCGCACCGACGCGCCCCTCGTACGCGGCGACGCGCAGGCGATGCCGCTCCACGACGGCGCGGTCGACGGCGTCGTCTGCGGGTTCGCGCTCCGCAACTTCGTCGACGTCCGTGCCGTGTTCGACGAGTGCGCGCGCATCCTGCGCCCGGGCGGCCGGTTCGTGGCCCTCGACGCCGCCGTCCCCGAGCACGCCGTCATGCGCGCCGGCAACACCGTCTGGTTTCGCGGCGCGGTGCCGCTCCTCGGCCGGATCCTCGCGCGCGACGCGGAGGCGTACCGCTACCTCCCCCGCTCGACGGCCTACCTCCCGCCGCCGAGCGTGCTGCTGGGCCAGCTGCACGCGGCCGGCTTCGCCGGCGCGGCCCGGCGCACGATGACCGGCGGGTCCGTCCAGCTCATCAGCGGGACACGCGTGTGACCGGCGTCGCCGCGCTCGTTCCCGACGGCCTGCGCGCCGTCACCCGCGAGGTCGGCGCGAGCCGCGCGGGCCGGGCCGGGGCCGGCACGCTGCTCGGCTCGCTGGCGCCGGGCGGCTTCGCGTGGCTGCAGGCGAACGGCGGGGCCGCGACGGGCTTCGTGACGTCGGGGGAGGTCGCCCGCGTCCCGGCCGACGAGGCGACCGCGCTCCTGGACGCGATCGAGGTCGACGACGCGGTCGGCGCGCCCGGCACGGGTGCCGTCGCCGTCGGCGCCCTGCCGTTCGACCCCGCGGCGGGCGGCGAGCTGGTCGTGCCGGCCCGGGTGTTCGGCCGGGCGCCCGACGGGCGCCTCTGGCACACCGAGATCGGGCCCGCGACGGTCGCGCCCGTCGTGTCCCGGGTGCCACCGACCCGCTTCGACGTGCGCGCCGTCGACACCCGCGACGGGTGGCGGGCCGCGGTCGAGGCGATCCTCGCCGCCATCGACGCCGGGACCGTCGAGAAGGTCGTGCTCGCGCGCGAGGTCGTCGTCGAGGCCGACGAGGACTTCCCGGTCGCAGCGGTCCTGGCCCGGCTGCACGCGCAGCAACCGGGCTGTTACGTGTACGCGGCCGGCGATCTCGTCGGCGCGAGCCCCGAGCTGCTCGTCCGGCGCGCCGGTGCGGTCGCCGAGTCGCGGCCCATGGCGGGCACGGTCGCGTGCGACGCGGGCGACGAGGCCGTCGCGGCGTTGGCCGAGTCGCTGAAGGACGCTCGTGAGCACCAGTTCGTCGTCGACGCGATCCTCGCCGCGCTCGACGGGCGGTGCGAGTCGCTCGACGTCGCGGCCACGCCCGAGATCGCCCGTTTCAGCTCGGTGGCCCACCTCGTCACGCCCATCCGCGCCGTCCTGCACGCACCGGCACCCTCCGCTCTCGACCTGGCGCGGGCGCTGCACCCGACGCCTGCGGTCGGTGGTACCCCGCGTGCCGAGGCGCTGACCCTGATCGAGCAGCTCGAGCGGCGTGACCGCGGCCGCTACGCGGGTCCCGTGGGATGGGTCGACGCCGACGGCGACGGCGAGTGGGCCGTCGCACTGCGCGGCGGCGAGGTGCGCGGCAACACCGCGGTCCTGCGCGCCGGCGCCGGCATCGTCGCCGGCTCCGACCCCGACGCGGAGTGGGCCGAGACCGAGGCCAAGCTCGACCCCATGCTCCGCGCCCTCGTCCGCCCCTGAAGCCCGGGGTCAGGTGATCGCGGCGGCGACCGCGGACCAGACCTCGCGGTGGCGGGTGACGTTGGCGGCGCGGTCGGTGCGGACGAGGACGGCGCGTACGCCGCCGGCGCGGATCGCGGCGTCGAGGGCGGGGACGAGGTCGCCGGCCTTCTCGATCTCGTCGACGGGGACGCCGTGGACGCGGGCCAGCGCGCCCAGGTCGACGCCGTGGGGCGTGCCGAACAGCGTCTCGAAGTGCTCCGGTGCGGCGTCGGCCTGGGGCAGGAACGAGAAGATGCCGCCGCCGTCGTTGTCGACGACGACGAACGTCGCGTCGAGCCCGCGGTCGCGTGCGCCGAGGAGCCCGTTGGCGTCGTGCAGGAAGCAGAGATCGCCGACCAGTGCCACGACCGGCGAGCCGCCGGCGCCTGCGCCGCTCGCGACACCGGCCGCCGTCCCCAGCACGGTCGAGACGAAGCCGTCGATCCCGTTGACACCCCGGTTCGCCGTGATCCGCAGCCCGTCGCGCGGGGCAGCGAAGCTCTCCACGTCGCGCACGGGCATGCTCGAGGCCATGAGCAGCGTCGCACCGTCCGGCAACGCGGCGACGACGTCCCGCGCGATCCGGCCTTCGAACGGCTCGGGCCACGAATCGACGAGCGCGTCGATCGCGGCGCGGGCTGCGCTCTCGGCCGCCACCCACGAGCCGATCCAGCCGCCGCCCGGGTCGTGCCCCTCGGCCGCCAGCCGCGCCGCGACGCCGTCGAGCAGCGCACCCGCGTCGGCGGCGACGCGCTCGCACGCCGCGTGCCTCGGATCGAGCCAGTCGCCGTCGGGGTCGACGAGGAGTTGCGGCACGCCGGGCCCGAGCCACGCCGTCGCGGCCTTGGAAGTGAGCGGCGCCCCGACGCGCACGACGAGGTCGGGCACGTGCGCCGCCGCGAACGCGGGGACACGCAGGAGCGCGTCGTAGGTCGAGATCGCACCGGGCCCCCGCCGCAGGCCCGACAGCGGGTCGGCGAGCACCGGCCAGCCCGTCACGGCCGCGAGCGCCTCCACGGTCACGGGGTCGACGGCGGCGCCCCACCCCACGACCAGCGCGCCGCAGCGGGCACCCCGCACCAGCTCGACCACCCGATCGACGACGGCGGCGTCGGGCAGCCGCCGGGCCGGGGCGAGCGAGACCGTCCAGGGCCGCCCGTCGGGCCGCCCCGGCGCGTCCACCAACGGCTCGCCGGTCGGCACGAGCGGTTCGCGGAACGCCAGGTTGAGGTGCACCGGCCCGGCCGGCGGCCCATCGGCCTCGGCGACGGCCCGCGCCGCGACGGAGCGCCACGCCGCGCCGGCGGCGGCGCCGCGCCCGGGGCCCGGGTCCTCGGGCGCGCCGACCTCGCAGAACCAGCGGACGGCGTCGCCGTAGAGCTTGAGCTGGTCGACGGTCTGGCCGGCGCCCGTGTCGCGCAGCTCGGGCGGCCGGTCGGCGGTGCACACCAGCAGCGGGACCCGCGAGTGACGCGCCTCGAGCACCGCGGGGTGGAAGTTGGCGGCAGCCGTCCCCGAGGTGCAGAGGACGACCGCGGGCCGCCCGGTCGCCCGCGCCGTCCCGAGCGCGAAGAACGCGGCGGAA
>DASRHL010000267.1:0-7196 GCA_035650535.1 Acidimicrobiia bacterium | reverse complement strand
CGTCCGCCAGGCCATCGCGCGCGCCCACGTCAACGACTACGCGCAGTACCACCTGGGGCGGCGGATCGTCGCCCGCCTGCGGAGCTCCGAGCGGCCGGATCCCGCCGTCGCGGCTTACGGGAAGCTCGCGTCGGGCACGCTCGCGCCGCTCCGCGCCCGCATCGCGGTCGAGATCGCCGGGGGAGAGGCGCTGCTCTGGCAGCAGGGCGAGGACGCGACCGGCTACGCCGTCAACTACTTGAATGGTCGTATGACGTCGATCGCCGCCGGTACCAACGAGATGCAGCGCAACGGCATCGGAGAGCGCGTGCTGGGCCTCCCGCGCGAGCCCAGCTTCGACTCGACCAAGCCGTTCTCGGACGTCCTGCGCGACGCGAGGAACTGGAGCGGCCGCGTCGGCTGACCCTCCCCCTCCGCGTTTGTGCCTGTTCCTTTCTCTACGACGGGTTTTCGCACGCGGCGGTCGGAGGTAGGCCGACGTGCGTGCCGGCAGTAGAAGCGTAGAGAGATATTGCCGTGCTGGTCCGTGACCGTCTCCTCGACGACGCCGCACATCTCAGCGATCTCGACGACTTCGGCGACGTGCCGTTCCTCGACGCGCTCGACGCTCTCCTCGACTCTCTGAACCGCGACGCCCGGGTCGAGGGTGTCGTCGAGGACCGCGCCGTCGAGACCGTTACCGGGGTGCTCGTGAAACGCCTTCGCCTGGTCGAGGACCGCAAGCGGCACCCCGCGATCGCCGACGAGGTGATCACGGCGCCCGTCGTCATCGTCGGCCAGCCGCGGTCGGGCTCGACCCACCTGCACGCCCTCCTCGCGTGCGTCGCCGGGTTCCGCGCGCCGCGCTTCTGGGAGATGTCCGCGCCGTCGCCGCCGCCCGAGCGTGAGACGTTCGAGACCGATCCGCGCATCGCCGCGGTCCAGGCGGTCGTCGAGACGTTGCCGGAGGAGATGCTCGTCCGCCACCCGATGTCGGCGACACGGCCCGAGCAGTGCAACCTCCTGAACGACTGGAGCTTCGTCAACCAGGCGTGGATGGCGTCCTTCGACATCCGTTCGTACCGGGAGTGGTTCCTCGACGCGGACTACGCGCCGGCCTACGAGGCGCACCGCCGCACGCTGCAGCACCTGCAATGGCGCAACCCGGGCCGCTGGGTGCTCAAGTACCCGAAGCACCTGCTCTCGCTCGACGCGCTGCTCGCGACGTATCCGGACGCGGTGTTGATCTGGACGCACCGCGATCCGGCCGAGGTCCTGCCGTCCGCCGTGAGCCTCACTGGCTTCATGCGCCGGTCGAACACACCCGACTACGACCCGGTCCGCTTCGCCCGGGAATGGCTCGTCATCGAGGAGCTCGCATTGCACCGCGGGCTCGCCTCCCGCGACCGCGACGGCAACGAGGCACGCCACATCGACGTCGACTACCGATCCCTGATGCGCGATCCTCTGGAGAGCGTCGCGGCCCTCTGTGAACGGCTCGGCGTCGCGTTCGAGGAGCCGTCGCGGCGAGCCGTGCAGCAGTGGCTCGACGACAACCCGCAGGACAAGCACGGGGTGCACCGCTACACCGCCGAGGAGTTCGGACTCGACGCGGACCGGTTGCGGGCCCGGTTCGACTTCTACTCGCGGCGGTTCCTGTGATCTCGGGCGAACGGATCCTGATCACCGGCGTCAGCGGGACGATCGGTACGGCGTTGGCGCTCCATCTGGCGGCCGACAACGACGTGTGGGGTGTTGCCCGCTTCGCGGACACCACGACGCGCGCCAGGGAGCACTACACCGCGGTCGCGACCCCGCCGCCGTCGCGGGCGCTGGCGACCCGCGAGGAGCTCGAGGCGGCCGGCGTGACGGTGCGCAGCGTCGACCTCGCCTCCGGCGACCTCGGAGAGCTGCCCGACGACTTCACGTACGTGCTCCACCTCGCGTGGCTGCGGGCCGACCTCGCGCACCTCGACGACGCGTTCCGGGCCAACGTCGAGGGCGCGGGCCTGGTCCTCCAGCACTGCAGGCGCGCGAAGGCCGCCCTCGTCATGTCGGGGATGGGCGTCTACTCGGCGAACGACGACCCGTGGTGGGCGTACGGCGAGCGCGACCCGGTCGGGCGGGGCGCCACCGCCTACGCACCGACGAGCCCGGCGTGCAAGCTCGGGCTCGAGAGCGTCGCTCGCTTCTGCGCGCGGGCGTTCGATCTCCCCATCGTCATCACCCGCTTGAACACGCTGACCGGGCTGCCCGGCACGTTCCCGGCGATGCACATCGAGGCGGTGATGAACGGACGGACGATGACGGCACCGTCCGACCCGACGCCGCACTCACCGATCCACATCGACGACATGAAGTGGATGCTCGAGCCGCTCCTCGACGCCGCGGGCGCGCCGGCGTGTATCACGAACTGGTGCGGCGACGACGTGACGACGGTTCAGGACTGGGTGCGGGACGCCGCCGCCTGGTCGGGCCGCGAGGCCACCCTCGTCGTCGAACCCGTGCCGGGCAGCCCGGCCGGCGCGCGGGCCGACCCGACACGCCGGCAGTCGATCACCGGTCCGTGCCGGACGAGGTTCCCCGAGACGTTCCCGACGCTCTTTCACGACCTCACGGGGCTCACGCCGGGTTCGTGAGCCGCAGCACGACCAGCGGGACGTCGCGTCCGAACCTCGACGCCTGCCGCTGGTAGCGCTCGAGCCCGTCGTGCTGGGCGGCGACCGCCGCGAAGACGCGGGACCGCTCGTCGCCCGCCGCGACCTCCGCCGACGCGGGGACGAGCCGGCCCCCGACCCGGACCCACGCGCGGTGCTCGGCGCGGACGTTGTCGGCCCAGTGCGGGTCGCGGGGGCCGCCGCCGTTGCTCCCGCACACGACGAGCGCGTCCTGGTAGCGGAAGTAGGGCAGCACGGTGGTGCGCAGCCGTCCGGTTCGATGCCCGATGGTGGTGAGCAGGAGCACCTGGCGCGCGCCCCGCCAGGCGCGGCGGAGGGGCATGCCGCCCGCGAGCGCGTACTGCAACGTCATGGGCGAGAAGCCGGTCCACCGCACGAACGCCCGGTCGACCGGCTGGCCCCACGGCGGCCGGAGGACGATCATCCACGTCCGGCCCCGGGCGGAGAACCGCTGGCGCCCCTTCACGCCGGAGGTGTCGGTGGCGGGCTCCGCGCTCACCCGCGGAGCATAGAGAGCGTCAGGCCGGCAGGCGGTCGGGCTGCGCGAAGGCGAGGAGGGCGGCGCGGTCCTGGGGGAGGACGAACCCGGCCCGGATCGCGCGGTTCGCATCGGCCCGGAACCGCTTCAGGTACGCCTCCCGCGACGGGTAGAGCTGGGCGAGGCGGGCCGCGGGCAACGGCTTCGCGGATCCGAGCAGGAGGCAGATCGCGGTCGGGTTCGGCCCCGGCGCGCCCGAGAGCACCTCGACCGGCACGTCGACCGGCGGCGTGCGGATGCCGCCCCGCGCGATCCCGTCGGCGTCGCGGCGCACCTGGGGCGACCCGGTGGCGTCGACGTCGATGCGCGGCGCGACGGGCGGTGCCTTCCCCGTCGTCAGCCACGTCGTCAGCGCGTGCAGGGCGGCCTTGGCGACGACGTGCATCGGTCCGTCGTTGATCGGGACGCCGCAGTCTTGGAGGTTCGCGTTCGGGCCGACGAGGTGCGCGTCTGCGTGGGCGGTACCGGCGACCTCCCAGAGGCGGAACCGTCGCGTGTCGGGCTGACGGGCCGCGTACGAGTCGAGGATGCTCGCGACATCGGTCTCGGTCTGGATGTCGAGGATCGGCGCGTCCTGATCGGTGCGGAAGATCGCGGGCGTCCCCCGGATCGCGCTCGCGATGTCGGCGTAACGCCCGGCGGCGACGAGTGGGAGCCCGATCGCGCCGCGGCTGTGCACGAAGAAACCGTCGAACGCGCGGGTGAGGGGCTGCACGCCGTTGTAGTAGGTGACGAGCGCGAACGCGGACTGCGACTCACCCGCGGCGACGAGCCGCGCGGGCCGGAGGCCGTGCAGACCCGCTCCCGTCCGGAGCGCCCGGGCGACCTGGGTGAAGATGTCGAACGAGTACCCGTCACCGGGGTGGCTCAGGCTCCCGTACCGGGCGGGGTCGACCAC
This sequence comes from Acidimicrobiia bacterium, assembly GCA_035650535.1. GTDB lineage: Bacteria > Actinomycetota > Acidimicrobiia > IMCC26256 > PALSA-555 > DASRHL01. The sequence goes on along the minus strand of DASRHL010000267.1, from coordinate 3,103 downwards.
CTTCAGCCCCTTGCCCTGGTCCTCGGCGCCGGGGATGTTCTCGACCTTCGTGAGCACCGGCCCGCCCTCGACGCCGATCCGCTGGGCCGAGACGCCGACCCACGCGTCACCGGCCCGCACGATCTCCTCGGCGGTGCTCACCCACTCGGGGTCGGCGTCGATGCCGCCGCTGACGTTGAGCCACTCGACGACGACGGTGCCGCTGAACCTCGACGCCCGCGCGGGCGCGCGTACGAGCACGCGCGTGCGGTAGGGCGCGGTGGTGTCGGGCGCGAACGCCCACCGCCCGTCGCCACCGAGCGGCGCGGTCGCGGTATACGACGTCGCCGTCCCTGCCGCCTCGTACTCGCGCTGCACGTACCCGTCGCGCGCCAGCGCGGGGGGCACGGCCTCGCCGAGGTACGCACTCCCGCGCCCGCCCGTGAGCCCGGTCGAGAGGTCGGCCGCAGGGCCGGATGGCCGCGCCGGCCCCGCGGTCGTCGTCGCGGACGCGACGGCGGTCGTGGCGGGCACGACGAGCACCGCGGCGAGGACGACCACCGCGATGCACCGGCCGGCGCCAGTCCGGCCGGTCCCGTTTCCGGCATGCTCTGTCTGGTACGGCATGGCATGCCACAATAGCGTCCGGTGATGCATCTAGGCTGGCGGGGGCCCGTCCCCGTCGAGCGCGAGGACGTGAACCGAGCGGAGGACGGCCTTGGCGACCGAGTCGCTGGCCCTGCAGATGCGGGCGAAGCGCTCCGAGATGATGGTCACGGAGCTGGAGGCCGTCGCTCTGCGCCTGTTCGAGCAGCGCGGGTTCAACGACGTTACCGTCGAGGACATCGCGTCCGAGGCCCACATCTCGGTGCGGACCTTCTACCGGTACTTCCCGGCCAAGGATGACGTGCTCCAGCTGCGGATCGAGCGGCGGGCCGAACGGCTGGCGGCGGCACTGGCCGCCCGTCCGGCCGACGAACCGCCGATGCACTCGCTGCGCCTCGCGCTGGTGGAGGCCGTGGGCGCCGAGGACCTCGACCTCCTGCGCCGGTGGACGGCCGTCGTCGCGGCGACCCCCGTCGTCCTGCGTGGGGTGCTGGGCGGGATCATGCTCAAGGGTCACCGCGTCGTCGCGGAGTTCTTCGGGGAACGCCTCGGCCTCGCGAGCGACGCGCTCGTCCCCACGATGCTCGCGGCCGCGGTGGGCGGCGTCGTGCAGGCGACCCACACCCACTGGTTCATCAACGGCGGCGACCTCCCGACCGCGATCTCCGACGGCATCGAGGTCCTCGAGCGCGGCTTCGGCGCCGACGCCGGCACGCTGTCCGCCGCCACCAGCCGATCCCGGCGCGCGTCGTCGCGCCGATCGGGCACCCGCCGGAACCTGTGAGACCGACCGCCGAGGAGCTGTTCGGGCCCGCGGCGACGCCCCGTGTCGTCGTGGTGGGCGCGGGGTTCGGCGGGATCGCCGCCGGCGTGAAGCTGAAGCGGGCCGGCATCCACTCGTTCACGATCTACGAGTCGTCGCTCGGGATCGGCGGCACGTGGTGGGACAACACGTATCCCGGTGCCGAGGTCGACGTCGGTTCACATCTGTACTGCTTCTCGTTCAAGCCCTACGCGTGGACGCGCACCCACGCCCGGCAACCGGAGCTGCACAAGTACCTGGAGGAGACGGTCGACGAGTTCGGCCTCCGGCCCCACCTCCGGCTCGGGATCACGGTCGAGTCCGCGACCTGGGACGAGGATCGCCACATCTGGAGGGTCGTGCTCGACGACGGGACGGTCGACGAGTGCCACGTCGTGATCAGCGGTGTCGGCTTCCTCAACGTGCCTCGCTACCCCGACTGGCCGGGGCTCGACGACTTCGAAGGACCGAGGTTCCACACCGCGCGCTGGGAGCACCAGCACGACCTGACCGGGAAGGTCGTGGCCGTCGTCGGGACCGGCTCGTCGGCGACGCAGGTCGTGCCCGCGATCCAGCCGATCGTGGCGAAGCTCTACGTCTTCCAGCGGGAGCCGGGGTGGGTCCTCCCCAAGGGCGAGCGTGATCTCACCGATGCCGAGCAGCACTCGTTCGCCGCCGCGTGGCGGCGCCGGCTGGAGCGGTGGCGATTGCGGTGGCAGCTCGAGAAGAACCTGTGGGGCGGCCGGGTCGTACGTCCCGGCACGAAGCTGAACCGGATCCGCGAGGATGCGTGCCGCCACTACATCGAGCGGCAGTTCGCCGACCGGCCCGACCTGCGCGAAGCGGTCACGCCGACGTACCCGTATCCCGGCAAGCGGCCGGTTCTGGCTTCGACCTTCTATCCCGCGTTGAAGAAGGACAACGTCGAGCTCGTCCCGCGCGCCGTCGCCTCGGTCACGCCCACGGGCATCGTCGACGCGGACGGCGTCGAGCGCCGCGTCGACGTCATCGTCATGGCCACCGGCTTCCAACCCGCGAACTACCTCGCGCGGCTCCGCGTGACCGGTCGTGACGGACGGACCTTGCAGGAGCACTGGAACGGCGAACCCCGGGCCTACCTCGGCATCACGGTGCCCGGGTTCCCGAACTTCTACATGCTCTACGGGCCCGGTACGAACGGCGGCGAGATCGTGACGATGCTCGAAGGTCAGGCGGAGTACGCGGTGCGAGCGATCAAGCGCATGCGGCGCGAGCGCGTCACTGCCGTCGAGGTGCGACCCGGCTTCGAGGCGGCGTGGTACCGCTGGTTGCAGGCCCGGATGGAGGGCACGTCCTGGGCCATGAGCAACAACTACTTCAAGTCGCCGACCGGCAGGGTCGTGACGCAGTGGCCCTACGGCAACGCGCCGTACCGCGTCATGGCGAAGCTGCTCGGGCGGCCGTCGGAGATGACACGCCGGCGCACCGGCTGACGGCATCGCCCGCGGCGCCGAAGTCTCACAGCGGCCGGAGCCCGGTGTGCGTCGCGCGTCGCACGGACGACCCGCGGCAGGAACAGCGTCGAAATCGCCGACTCCTACGTTCGCCGGCAGAGTCCGTCGAACGGGAGGTCCGCGATGGCAGTACCGCTGGAGGGTGTGCTCGCGCCCGCGCCGGTGCGAGCGTCGACCGGTGCGGGGTCGCGCCCGCACTGGATCGACGACTGGCGTCCGGAGG
>DASRHL010000266.1:0-12299 GCA_035650535.1 Acidimicrobiia bacterium | reverse complement strand
AGCCGGAACGAGTCGGGGACGCGTGCGTCGGTCAGGTAGACCTCGTTGAACTCGGCCTGGCCGGTCATCTGGCGCAGCGGCCGGACCTCGACGCCGGGCTGGTGCATGTCGATCACGAAGTAGGTCATGCCCCGGTGCTTGGGGACGTCGGGATCGGTGCGCGCGAACAGCAGGCCCCACCGGGCATGGTGGGCCAGGCTCGTCCACACCTTCTGCCCGTTGACGATCCACTCGTCGCCGTCACGGACGGCCGTCGTCGCCAGGCTCGCCACGTCCGAGCCCGCGCCCGGCTCGCTGAAGAGCTGGCACCACACCTCCTCGCCGGTGAACAGCGGGCGGAGCCATCGCCGCTTCTGCTCCTCGGTGCCGTGGGCGGCGATCGTCGGCGCGGCCATGCCGTGGCCGATGCCGAGGGGCGGGATCGGCCCGCCCGCCTCCACGATGCGCTCGTTGACGGTGCGCTGGAGCGCCGGGGCCAGCCCGAGGCCGCCGTGGCCCTCCGGGAACCAGACGAACGCGAGGCCGGCGTCGAACTGCGCGCCGAGGAAGCCCGGCGGCGGCTCGCCGAGGTGCTCCGCCACGAGCCGGTCGGTCAGGTCCTCGACCCGGGCGGCCGCATCCTGTGTAATCTGTGTCAATTAACAATCCTTGCCGGGGGGTTCCGATGGCACGTTACGACACCGTCATCCGCGACGGCATGGTGGTCGACGGCACGGGGATGCCCCGGCGCCGCTGCGACGTGGCGATCGCGGGCGGACGGATCACGCGGCTGGGCAAGATCGATCCCGCCGACGCGGACCGGGTGCTCGACGCCGACGGCCTGGTCGTGGCGCCCGGCTTCGTCGACCTGCACACCCACTACGACGCGCAGCTCTTCTGGGACCCGTACTGCACCCTGTCCGGCTGGCACGGCGTCACCTCGGTCGTGATCGGCAACTGCGGCTTCGGGTTCGCGCCCGTGCGGCCCGAGGACCGCGAGCGCTCGATGCGGTCGATGACGCGCGTCGAGGCGATCCCCTACGACGCGATGCGCGAAGGGCTGCCGTGGAACTGGGTGTCGTACCCCGAGTTCCTCGACCGCGTCGCCGCCACCCCGTTGTCGGTCAACCTCCGCCCGTTCATGCCGGTCGGGCCCCTGCTCGTCTGGGTGCTCGGGTGGGAACGCGCGAAGGCCGGCGCGATGCCGACCGACGCCGAGCACGCGGAGATGCGCCGGCTGTTGCACGAGGCGATGGACGCGGGCGCCGGCGGTTGGTCGGCGCAGCGGTTGCACCCCGATGCCGGCGCGAGCATCCAGCGCGACTTCGACGGGACGCCGATGGTCACCGACGTGATGCACTCCGAGACCTGCTTCGAGCTCGCCGGCGTGCTGGCCGAGCGCAACGACGGCTTCATCCAGATCACGAACGGCTCGCCCGCCGGTGAGGACGGCCACGGCTTCATCGAGCGCCTCGCGGAGATCAGCGGCCGGCCGGTGATCATGAACGCGGTGCAGGCCTTCGACCAGATGCCCGAGATCCACCGCGGGCAGCTCGAGTGGCTTGCGTCCTGCCGCGAGCGCGGCCTGCCCGTCTACGGCCAGGGCGTGACGACCGACGCCGGTTTCACGCTGACGTTCGAGGACTGGAACCTCTTCGACGAGAGCGACGCGTGGTGCGAGGCGACGACCGGCTCGCTCGAGGAGCGCCTCGAGAAGCTGGCCGACCCGGCGCGCCGGCCGGCGCTCCGCGACGCGCACGTCTACATCGCGCTCGGCCCGATGGAGGAGGTCGTCGTCCTCGGACCGCGCACACCCGAGACGAAGCAGTGGGCGAACATGACCGTCGGCGACGTCGCCGCCGCGACCGGCAAGCACCCGGTCGACGCGATGCTCGACATCGCGGTCGCGGACCGGCTCGCGACGACGTTCTTCTCGAAGCCCGCGATCAACACGCGCCTCGAGGGGTTCCGCGAGCTCATGACCGACGACTACCTGCTCCCCGGCACGTCCGACGGCGGGGCGCACACGAAGTTCCTCACCGCCGGCCGGTACCCGACGGAGACGATCATCCGCGCGGTTCGCGAGCACGGGATCCTCACGCTGGAGCAGGCGCACTGGAAGCTCTCCGCGCTGCCCGCCCACTGCGCGGGCTTCACCGACCGGGGCACGCTCGAGGTCGGCAAGGCCGCCGACGTGGTCGTCTACGACTACGACCGCCTCGACATGACACCGGTCGAAAAGGTCCACGACTTCCCGGGCGGCGAGTGGCGCCGTGTGCAGCGCGGCGTCGGCTACCGGTGGGTGCTCGTGAACGGCGAGGTCACGATCGACGACGACAAGGAGACGGGCGTCCCCGCCGGCCGCCTGCTGCGCAACCCCGTGCTGACCTGAGCCGAGCGCCTGCGCCGGAGGTAGCCCGCGGCGCAGCGAGGCGGGGCCCGAGCGGCCCGGCGCGAGGCGCCGGGAGCGGGAAAGCTGATATCAACGGGTCCCATGGGATCTCTGGACGGCCGGGTCGCGATCATCACAGGTGCCGGGCGCGGCATGGGCCGCGAGCACGCGCTGCTCTTCGCGGCCGAGGGTGCTCGCGTCGTCGTGAACGACAACGGCGCCGAGCGCGACGGCACGGGCGGCGACCCGAAGCTGGCCCGCGCCGTCGCCGACGAGATCGCGGCCGCCGGCGGCGAGGCCATTGCCTCCGACCACGACGTCGCGACGATGGACGGCGCGGCGGCCGTGCTCGCCTCCGCGACCGAGGCGTTCGGCGACGTGCACGTCGTGGTCAACAACGCGGGCATCCTGCGCGACCGCATGTTCGTCAACATGACGGAGGACGACTGGGACGCGGTCATCCGCGGTCACCTGAAGTCGACGTTCTGCATGACGCGCCAGACCGCGGGCTACTGGCGCGACAAGGTGAAGGCCGGGGAGACGGTCAACGCGTCCGTCGTCAACGTCTCGTCGACCTCCGGGCTGCTCGGCGCGGTCGGGCAGAGCAACTACGGCGCCGCCAAGGCCGGTATCGCCTCGATGACGATCATCCTCGCCCAGGAGCTCGGGCGCTACGGCGTGCGCGTCAACGCGATCGTCCCCGTCGCCCGGACGCGCATGACCGAGGAGGTGGCGGGCATCGCCGACATGGTCCGCGCGCCCGACGACCCCGCCGTGTTCGACACGTTCCATCCCGGCAACGTCTCGCCCCTCGTCGCCTACCTCGCGTCCGCGGACTGCCCGCACACGGGCCGCGTCATCATGGCGCGGGGCCCCGAGATCCGGATCTTCGAGAACTGGCACTACGCGCGGACGATTCCCCACGAGGACCGGTGGACGGTCGGCGAGCTGGCCGAGGCCCTCGCGGATCTGGACGGCGACTGAAGATGGTGGTGTCGGCGCGGGTCGACGATCCGCGCACGTTCGACCTCACCGATCTCGACAACTACGCGGGCGGGTTCCCGCACGCCGTGTTCACCCGCGCTCGGCGCGAGTGCCCGGTCTACTGGCACCCGCCGACGCGTCACACTCCCGACGGGGAGGGCTTCTGGGTCGTGACCCGGCACGCCGACGTGCTGCGCGTGCTGCGCGACCCGGCGACGTTCTCGTCCGAGACCGGCGGCAGCCGCCCGTACGGCGGCACGCTGATCCAGGACCTGCCCCTTGCCGGGATCGTCCTCAACATGATGGACGACCCGCGCCACCAGCGGATCCGCCGCCTCGTCAGCGTCGGGTTCACGCCCCGCATGATCGGGCGGCTCGAGCGCGAGCTCCGCCGCCGGACCCGGGCGATCCTCGAGCCGGTCGTGGCCGCGGGGGAGTGCGACCTCGTCGTCGACGTGGCACGCGAGTTGCCGCTCCAGGCGATCGCCATGCTGATGGGCGTGCCCCAGGACGATCGCGGACGGCTCTGCGAATGGGTCGACATCACGAACGACCTCGTGGATCGCACGCTGAACGAGGTCACCGACGAGTCGCGCGCAGCCGGCGCGAGCCTGCAGGAGTACGGCGCGGCGCTGATCGAGGAGCGGCGACGCTGCCCGGCCGACGACATGATCTCCGCGGTCATCGGAGCGACCCTCCCCGATGAGGAGCCGTCGCAACTCACGGAACCCGAGCTGCGCGCGTTCTTCAGCCTCCTGTTCACGGCCGGCAGCGAGACGACGCGCAAGGCGATCGCGGGCGGCGTGCTCGCGTTGATGGAGCAACCGGACGAGATGGCGCGCCTCCGCGGCGATCCGTCGTTGGTCGCGACGACCGTCGACGAGATGGTGCGGTGGACGAGCCCCTCCGTCTACAAGCGACGCACCGCGACGCGCGATGTGGTGCTCGGCGGCGAGACCGTGCGCGGGGGCGAGAAGGTCACGCTCTGGGAGATGTCCGCCGACCGCGACGAGACGGTGTTCGCCGAACCGTTCCGTTTCGACGCCGGTCGTGACCCGAATCCGCACGTCGGCTTCGGTCACGGCGCGCATTTCTGCCTCGGCGCGAATCTCGCCCGCCTCGAGATCCGGATCGTGCTCGAGGAATTGCTCGACCACGTCTCGGTGATCGAACCGGCGGGAGAACCGGTTTGGACGCGCAGCAACCGGCTGTTCGGGCTACGAAACCTTCCCGTTCGCGTCTCGGCGACCTGAGCTTCGCGACCTGACCGTCGTGTCAGGTAGCGCTATTGCAACACGTTCTACCCGCGGCAAGAATGCGCCGGCAGTCGGGCACCATGGGGTCCGACCGGGGCCGGCCGGCGTGTCGGTGCCCGTACAAAAGGGGGGGAAGAGGGGGGATGCGAGCAGTGAAGCGTTTGCGCTGGGTCGCGCTGGCAACCGCCGTGGGGGTCGTGGTCGCCCTCACTGCAGGGACGGCCTCGGGTCAGTCGTCCGCCAACGAGGCGCCCAAGGCGACCGAGGTGGGCGTCTCCGCCAACCAGATCCGGATCGCAGTGATCGCGGACGTGAACACACCGCTCGCGCCCGGCCTGTTCAAGGGTTCCGCCGACGCGGTCCAGGCGTTCGGCAAGTACATCAACAAGAAGGGTGGGATCGCGAAGCGCCAGGTCCAGGTCGACTTCATCGACTCGAAGCTGAGCCCGGACGAGACACGCAACGCGATCATCCAGGCGTGCCAGAACGACTTCGCGATCGTGGGCACGACGGCGCTGTTCCTCAACAACGTCGACGACATGATCGCGTGCAAGGATCTCAAGGGTCAGGCCACGGGTCTTCCCGACATCCCGGAGCTGACGACGGACGTGTCGCAGCAGCGCTCGCCCGTGTCGTTCCCGATCATCGCCCCGACGCGCGACTGGGCGCACCCGACCCCCGAGGTCTACAACGAGCGGGTCGGGCAGGTGTACTGGTTCAAGAAGAACGTCACGAAGGACCTGCACGGCGTCTTCCTGATCCCGGGTGACCTGAAGTCGACGCAGATCACGACGATCAGCGGCTGGAAGGCGATGCAGAAGATCGGCGTCGGTAACGACGGCGAGTACACGATCTCGGGCCGCGACCCGCAGGACAAGTACCTGCCCTACGTGCAGACGCTGAAGTCGAAGAACTCGACGTTCGCCCGCAGCGGCTCGAACGACGTGAGCATGGCCTACTTCCGCAAGGAGGCGCAGACCCAGGGCGTCACCAGCGTGAAGGTGTGGGACTGCTCGCTTGCGTGCTACAGCCAGCGCTTCATCGACACCGCCGGCGCTGCCGGTGAGGGCCAGTACCTCGAGACGTTCTTCGTGCCCTTCGAGGAGGCGAGCAAGTCGCCGCCGGTCAAGGCGTACCTGAGCTCGGTCGGCAAGGCCAACGCCGACGGCTTCGGCGCCCAGGCGTGGATCGCGGCCCTGTTCTTCCAGGACGTCGTGAACAAGATCGTCAAGGCGCAGGGCGTGAACGGGCTGACCCGGGCGAACTTCCTGGCGACGGCCAAGGCGGAGCACAACTTCACCGCCCAGGGGATGATCGGCCCGACCGACATCGGCGGCAAGGTCCCGGGTGGTTGCTTCGACCTCCTCCAGCTCAAGGGCGGCAAGTGGGTGCGCGTCTACCCGAAGAAGGCGACGACCTTCGACTGCAACAAGCGCAACATCCAGCCGGTGCAGTTCGACTCGTCGAGCATCGGCTGACGACGACCCGTCGTCGGTGGGCCCGGGGTTGATCCCCGGGCCGCCGGCGTTGCGGGCTCGCATCCGAAGGGAGCGAGGGGCTCGTGACCAGGATCGGCAGAGGCAGGCTCACCCTCATCTTCTGCGTCGCCCTGTTCTGCGGCATCGTCCTCGTCGAGTCGCTGAACCAGGCGGCGTTCACCACCGACACGATCATCGGCGCGGTGATCTACGCGCTGACGGCCGGCTCGATCTACGCGATCGCGGCGTCGGGTCTCGTCGTCACCTACACGACGTCGGGTGTGTTCAACTTCGCGCAGGGCGCGATCGGCATGATCATGGCCTTCCTCTACTGGGAGGTCCGCGTCAACCAGCGGTGGCCGGCGCCGATCGCGTTGATCTTCGTCATCCTCGTCGCGGCCCCCCTGCTCGGCGCGGTGATCGAGCGGCTGATCATGCGGAAGCTGGTGAACACGACGCTCGTCGTGCAGCTCGTCGTGACCATCGGTCTCATGTTCTTCTTCATGGGTCTCGCGACCACGCTGTGGGACGAGAACACGATCTCGCCGCTGCCCGAGTTCTTCGCGGACAAGCACGGCATCGACATCGGCAACGTCGTGCTGACGTGGCACCGGTTCATCACGATCATGATCGCGATCGGGATCGCGCTGTTCCTCCGGGTGCTGCTCTACCGCAGCCGGACGGGCGTCGCGATGCGGGCCGTCGTCGACAATCGTGACCTCGCCGCGCTCAACGGCGCGAAGCCGGGGCGGGTCTCGGCGCTCGCGTGGGCCCTCGGCTGCTCGATGGCGGCGATCGCCGGGATCCTGCTCGCGCCGAACGTCGGGCTGCGCGTCGACGCGCTCACGCTGTTCATCGTCGACGCGTTCGCGGCGGCGATCATCGGCCGCCTCCGCAGCCTGCCGTGGACGTTCGCCGGTGGGCTCATCATCGGCGTGGTCCAGGCCTTCGCGGTCAACTTCCTGAACCTCTACGGTCGCTGGAGCACGGCCTCGACCGCGATCCCGGCGATCATCCTCTTCATCGCGCTCCTCGCGCTGCCGCAGGCCCGCCTCGAGCTGGGTCGCCTCGCTCCGAAGTACCGCGTCCCTCGCGTCACGAGCGTGAGGGAGACCGCCGTCGGCATGGGCGTGCTCCTCGCCGTGATCATCCTGGTGGTGAGCTTCGCGGGCTTCGGGGTTCCCGACACGCGCCGGATCACGATCGCGATCATCACCTCGATCATCATGCTGTCGCTCATCCCGTTGACGGGCTGGGCGGGCCAGATCTCGCTCGCCCAGATCACGTTCGTGGGCGTCGGCGCCTACGCGATGGCCGAGGTCGCCGGGAACTCGTCTTCGTGGTTCAACCCGGGAAGCCCGCTCGGGCTGGTGGCGGCCGCCGTGCTCGCCGTCCCCTTCGGGGTGCTGATGGCGCTCCCCGCCCTGCGATTGCAGGGCCTCTACCTCGCCCTGGCCTCGATGGCCTTCGCCGTGATGGCGGGGCCGCTGTTCTTCTCGCAGAAGGAGGTGTACGGCGCCGGCGGCCGGCGGATCGCGACGCTCGCGTTCCTCGGCATCGACTTCAACGACGCCAACAACTTCCTCGTGGCGGTGACGGTGATCTTCGGGTTGCTGGCCCTGTTCGTCGTGTGGCTGCGGCGGTCCGCCTTCGGCCGGCGCCTGATCGCGCTGCGCGACAGCCCGGCCGCGAGCGCGACCGTCGGCATCAACCTGATCGTCACCAAGCTGGCGGTCTTCGCCCTCGCGGCCGCCATGGCCGGGTTCGCCGGCGGCCTCCTCGGGATGTACCGGGGGTCGGCGGGCGAGATGGACTTCCAGATGCTGGTCGGGATCCCGTTCCTGCTGCTGCTCGTCGTCGGTGGCGTGAGCTGTGTGAGCGGCGCGCTGTTCGGCGGGATCAGCTCCGTGATCCTCCTCATCATCGAGCAGGACCATCCCGGGGTCATGGTCGCCGGCATCGCGATCTTCGCCGCCCTGACCCGGGTCGGGCCCGGCCTCGCCGCGCTCGGCGTCGGCCGCAACCCGGAGGGGGCGGTGGTGGAGATCGGACAGGCGTTCGCGCCGCTGTTACCGTGGCGCCGCGACGCCCGCGAGCACATGCGGGCGGAGCGCGCGCTGAAGCGCGCGGCCAAGCAACAACGGGCTCTCCTGTCGGCAGGGGGCGGCGCCACCATGCCGCCGCCGACGCTCCCGGCAGAGGTGCCCGACGAACGAGTTCCCGTTCCCGGAGATTCGCCGTGAGCCTGCTGAACATCGATTCCGTTTCCGTCAACTTCGGCGGCCTCCAGGCGCTGTCGGGGGTGACGATGGACGTGCCCGAGGGCGAGGTCACCGGCCTCATCGGCCCCAACGGCGCGGGCAAGACGACGCTGTTCAACGTCATCACGGGGCTCCAGCCGCCGAGCGCGGGCAAGGTGATCCTCGACGAGCGCGACCTCTCGTCGGCCAAGCCGCACAAGCGGGCCCGGCTCGGGATCGGCCGCACGTTCCAGCGCCTCGAGACCTTCGGGACGCTGTCGGTGCGCGACAACGTCCTCGTCGCCGCCGAGATGCGCAGGGGGTGGTCGCGCGAGCGATTCCGGCCCGGTCAGTTCGCCGACGAGCTCATCGAGCGGGTCGGTCTCACGCCGGTGGCGTCGGAGCGTGTCGACAAGCTGCCGACCGGAACCCAGCGGCTGGTCGAGCTCGCCCGCGCCCTGGCCACCAAGCCCCGGGTCGTCCTCCTCGACGAGCCGTCGTCGGGCCTCAACGAGGAGGAGACCGACCAGCTCGCCGAGCTCCTGCGGGAGCTCGCGGCCACCGGCCTCGGCATCCTGCTGGTCGAGCACGACATGGGTCTCGTCATGAACGCGTGCGACCACATCCACGTGCTCGACTTCGGCCGGATCATCGCCTACGGCACGCCCGAAGAGGTGCAGGCCAACCCGCTGGTGCGGGCGGCGTACCTGGGCGAGGGCGACGAGAAGACCGAGGTGCCCGACGAGCAGGAGGCGATCCTGCGCGAGGTCTCGGCGCTCGAGGCCGAGGTCGAGGCCGACGCGGCTGCGGCGTCATCCAACGGGGCCGACGGCCACGCCGCAACCGGCGCTCCGTCGCCGACCGAGCCGCTCGCGCCGACGACGAGCGGCGGTCCGACGCCCGGCGCCGCCCTCGAGCTGCTCGACGTCCGCGCCGCCTACGGGACGATCGACGTCCTGCACGGCGTGAGCATCGCCATCCCTCCCGGCCAGGTGTACGCACTCCTCGGACCCAACGGCGCCGGCAAGAGCACGACGCTCAAGGTCGCGAGCGGCCAGCTCGCGCCCGTGGCGGGCACCGTCCACTTCTTCGGCGACCGCGTCAACGGCTGGTCGTCCGACCGGCTCGCGCGGGCCGGCCTGTGCACGATCCCCGAGGGCCGGGGCATCTTCCCGAACCTCACGGTGCTCGAGAACCTCCGGATGATCACCTACAGCGGCGTCTCGCTGTCCGACGTCGAGGAGCGCGCCTACCAGCGCTTCCCGCGCCTGCAGGAGCGCCGCAAGCAGGTCGCCGGAACGCTCTCGGGTGGCGAGCAGCAGATGCTCTCGATGGCACGCGCCATGGCGACCAACCCGAAGGTGCTCCTGCTCGACGAGCTGTCGATGGGTCTCGCGCCCCTCATCGTGGAGGAGCTCTACGAGGTCGTGAAGCGCATCGCCGCCGAGGACGTCTCGATCCTCATCGTCGAGCAGTTCGCGCACGAGGTGCTCGGCGTCGCCGACGTCGCGGCGATCATGCTGCACGGCCGCATCCAGCTCGTCGGCAAGCCCGACGAGGTCGCGGAGGCCCTGCAGGCCGCCTACCTCGGCGGCGCCGTCGAAGCCTGAGTCACACCGCTCACGGTGCGTAGGTGCCGTCGGGGCGGCGGACCCAGCCGCTGGCCGCGTGGCTGCCGCCGTCGACGTGGAGGGTCGTCCCGGTCATGAACGACGCCAGCCCGGTCGCGAGGAACACGATCGGCCCGGCGCAGTCGTCGACGGTGCCCCAGCCGAGCGGCACCTTCGGTTCGTAGGCGGCGCGGTCGCTTCCGACCGCCTCGGCGTTCACCGCGTCTCCCGACGTGGGGATCGCGTCGGGCGCGACGGTGTTCACGCGGATGCGGCGGGGGGCGAGCTCGAGCGCGAGCGTCTTGGTGAGGCTCTCGACGGCGGCCTTCATCGCCGCGTAGATGCCGAAGCCCGGCGCCGCCCGGTGCGCCTCGATCGACGTGACGTTGACGATCGAGCTTCCGTCGGGCATGAGGGGCACGCAGGCGCGTACGAAGTTCGTGACGCTCGTGAAGTTCTCGTCGACCATCGCCCGCTCGCCCTTGGCGTTGGTGTCGAAGAAGTGCGCGTAGAACGTGCCGCCCGCGTTGTTGACGAGCACGTCGATCTGCCCGAGCTCGCGGCCGATCTCGGCCACCCACGAGTCGACGGCCGCGGTGTCGCGTACGTCGAGCGCGGCCGTCAGGCAGCGCTGCCCGATGGCCTCGACGTCGCGCGCCGTCTGTTGCATGCCCTCGACGTCGCGATCACAGATCGCGAGGTCGGCACCGAAGTTGGCGAGCGCGAGCGCGGTCGCCTGGCCGATGCCCTTGGCGGCGCCCGTGACGACGGCGACCTGGCCGTCCAGCGAGACGGCGTCTCGATCCAGCACGCCGCGGACACTAGGCGAACGACCCGCCTCCACGTGGCCTGCCGTCGAGCGGCGATATAGCGTCGCCGGTCGACCGGGCTCCCGGTCGGCCGGCACCGGCGTACGAGGGGAGAGGCCGCGCCATGACGAGCATCGACGACAGCCCGGTTCCCGACTTCCCGGGGCGGCTCCGCCTCGACGGGCGCCGGTTCGTCCTCGTCGGCGCCGGGCAGGGGATCGGGCGCCAGGCCGCGCACGCGCTGACCTCCGTGGGCGCGCGCGTGTTCTGCATCGACGTCGACCCGAAGCTCGCGGGCGAGGTGGCCGAGGAGACCGGAGGCGTGGCCGGCTCCGGCGACGCGACCGACCGGGCCGACGCCGAACGACTGTTCTCGGAGGCGCAGTCGGCGCTCGGCGGGCTCGACGGGGTCGTCGACATCGTCGGGATGGCCCGCTACGCGGACCTCGTCGAGCTCGACGACGACCTGTGGAACTGGCACTTCGACATCTGCCTGCGGCACGCGTACCTCGCCATGCAGCTCGGCGGCCGCGCCCTCGCCGCGAACGGCGGTGGCGCGATGGCGTTCGTCGCGTCGGTGTCGGGGATCACGTCGGCGCCGCGCCACTCGGCCTACGGCGCGGCGAAAGCAGGGCTCATGTCGCTCGTCCGTACCGCGGCCGTGGAGCTCGGCCCGTCGGGGATACGGGTGAACGCGGTCGCGCCCGGCGTCGTGTGGACGCCCCGGGTCTCGGGCCTGCTCGGCGACGAGGGTCGGGAGCGCAACGAGGCGAACGCGCCGCTGCGCCGGGTGGCCTTCCCGGCCGACATCGCGTCGGCCCTGCTCTTCCTCGTCTCCGACCTGGCGGCGTGCGTGACCGGGCAGACGCTCGTCGTGGACTGCGGCGTCGGCGCCAAGTTCCCCTACCCGATGACCGGTCTGTAGCCGTGTACGTCAAGGTCGACCTGGCCACCACGCCGCCCACGGTCTCCCTCGAGGAGCCCGACGACTGCAAGCGCTTCCACCTCGCGGTCGTCGGCGGGCGCGACGCCGCCATGGTCTTCGGTGCCCTGGTCGACGCCGCCGCCGGCCGGCTCGAGGGCGACCACGCCTGGATCACGGTCGACTCGGTCCGCCGGATGGCGGCCGGCCGGGTCGGGCCGGAGTGGGACGCCGAGTTCGAGGCCATGCTCGGGTTCGCCCGCTCGAAGGGCTGGCTCGACCCGACCGGCGGCTCGATCCGGGCCCACGTCGAATGGGAGGGCGCGGGCACGTGACGGTGACCCCGGCGCTCGACGCCGACCAGGACGCGCTGCGCGACGCCTTCGGGGCGTTCTTCGCCAAGGAGTCGGCGCCCGAACGGGTCCGCGCCGCCGAGCCGCTCGGCTTCGACGCCCGGCTCTGGTCACGGCTCGCCGCTCTCGGGGTCCCCGATCTCGCGACGGGCGGCCAGACCTCCCTCGCGGACCTGACCGTCCTCGCCGAGGAGTTCGGGCGCCACCTCGTCCCCGTCCCGCTCGTCGAGTCCCTCGTCGCGGTCCGCGCCCTCGAGCGCGCCGGTGGCGGCACGG
>DASRHL010000265.1:0-2659 GCA_035650535.1 Acidimicrobiia bacterium | reverse complement strand
GTCGGGCGCGCCGACGAGCTCGTCGAGCCGGCGGCCGATCGCCTCCTCGGCGGTGAAGCCGTACGTCTTCTCGGCGGCCGGGTTCCAACTCTCGACGACGCCCTCGCCGTCGACGCCGATGATCGCGTCGGACACGTAGTGAACGAGCCCGGCCTGGTAGCGGACGCTCGCCTCGGCCCGGCGCCGCTCGGTCAGGTCGCGCAGGATCACCTGGAACGCGGGCTCGCCCTGCCACTTCGTGCGCACGCTGACCGACTCGACGACGACCTCGCCGCCGCCGGCTCGCATCACGCGCGCCTCGGCGGGCTGGGAGTAGTCCTCGTCCTCGCGCATCGCGGCGATGCGCTCCATCATCTCGGGCACCGAGTCCGGGTGGATCCAGCGCAGGAGCGAGTCGCCGACCGCGTCCTCGGGGCGCTCGATGCCCACCATGCGGCAGGCCGACATGTTCCCCCAGCGGATGACGCCGTTCTGGTGCACGACGATGCCGTCGGGGCTCAGCTCGACGAGCAGCCGGTAGCGGTCGATGTGCTCCTGCAGCGCCTGCTCGGTGCGACGGTGCTCGGTGATGTCGGTGACGACGCCGACGCACGTCACGCGGCCCTCGGTCGCGATCGAGCGGGCCTGGACCAGCACCACGTGGGCCGATCCGTCGGCCGCGGTCAGCGGCCGGTCGAGCGAGTACTCCTGCCACGGCGCGCCGGACGCGACGGTGGCGACGACCGGCTCGACCAGCCAACGCCCGACGTCGGCGCCCTCGGGGATCGCCCCGGCCGCGTCCGCCGCGGGCTGGTAGCCGAGGGCGTGCTGGAGGTCGCCGTGCCAGGTCAGCCGGTCCGTGGCGGGGTCGTACTCCCAGCTCGCCATGCCGACGAAGGCGAGGGCGAGGTCGCGGCACGCCTCGAGGTGCTCGCGCGTGGTCTCGTCGGGCGCGGGAGGCTGACCCCGCCCGTCGAAGCCCCCTGCGTGCGCACCCGGTTCCGACACCACCGGTCTCCTATCGACCGGTCGGCGCCGACAGTTAACGATTTGCCCTGGTCCAGCCGGTCCCAGGTGGCGGCCGGAGCACCCCGAAGCGCACGCAGCGAGCTCGCAGGCGCGGCGAACGCTCGGGGCGGCGAGCGGAGCAGCCGTACTTCCGGTCGCGCTCGCAGAGCTCGCCGCTCCTGCGAGCTCGCTCCGGACCCTTCGGGCTCCTCCGCTCGCCGCCTCGTGACGGCCAGGCTCTACGGCTCCGTCAGGAGGATGGCCGAGTTGTGGCCGCCCATCCCGATGGAGGACTTCATCGTGATGCCGGGCTGGCGCAGCGTCGGCCCCGCGAGCAACCGCGGGTGGCCGGGGGCGACCTGGGGCGGCGCCGGGATGACGCCCGTCTCGTACGCCAGGCAGGTCACCGCGAGCTCGACCGCGGACGCCGCACCCTGGCAGTGCCCGGTCAGCGGCTTGATCGAGTAGACGCCGACCGCGTCGGTCAGGATCGAGTCGAGCATCTCGGCCTCGGCGGCATCGCACTGCGCGGTCCCGGGACCGTGCGCGTTCAGGTACACGACGTCGCGCGGCGAGATGTCGGCGTCCTCGAGCGCGCGCTCGAAGCACCGCCGCACCTGCGTGTGGTCGGGATTGATCGACACGACGTGGTGGGCGTCGTGGTTCATCGACCCGCCCGCGACGCGGACGTACGGGGACCCGGAGCGCGCCGACACGACGAACCCGACGGATGCCTCACCGCCCGGGAAGCCCCGGCTGCCCTCCTGGAACGGCCGGCACACGTCGAGCGCGGGCGCGTCGCATGCCGCGACCCCGAGGTCCACGAAGTGCTTCATGTTCTCGGGAAGGCACGAGATGTCGGTCGCGAGGACGATCACGTCGCTCGCGATGCCCGCGTCGACCCACAGCTTCGCGGTCAGGATCGCGGCGTTCCCCGACGCGCACATCGCGGTCATCGCCATCGTCGGGCCGTGGAACGCGTGGCGCTGCATGAGCAACGACATCGGCGTCGACGGCATCAGCTGCAGGTAGTCGCGACGGCGGAGCGACCGCTCGTTCACCGTCCAGAAGTCGCGCCACAGGTCGACCTCGCCGAGCACGACCGCGTGGATCAGGCCCACGTTCTCGCCCGGTCGCCACCCGCGGTCGAGCGCGTCGTCGATCGCCTCCTCGGCCGCGCTCATCATCGCGGCCGAGAACCGGCTCGTGCCCTCCGGCGCCTCGTCCGCCACGAGCGCGGCGTACGCGACGTCGTGCCCGAGCATCTCCTCGTAGCCGGGCCGCGGGACGACGGCCGACTCGCCGGACATCGCACCGTCCCAGAGCAGCTTGCGGCCCCAGCCGTAACCGGTGACGGTCCCGACCCCGCAGATCCCAACTTGCGCGCGGGGCCCACCGCCCGTCGCGCCGATCGTCGTCGGCATCGTGCCTGCCTTCACTTCGCACGCGCGCGCGAGCGCGCGCCGCCGACGGTCCAAGCCCACCGTGACGGTCCCCTTCCGAGGCGGTCGGCATCGCCTCGTCCCCGCGAGCAGTGTAAGGACGACCGCGGTCCACGCGCCAGGGACGTTTTTCCCCCTCCGTCGTGACGCACCTGACACTTGTGAGACGACGAGCGCGAACGTGCGCGCGACGAGCGTTCGGTTGCGTGTCAGTACGGCCAGGACCACTC
>DASRHL010000264.1:0-6111 GCA_035650535.1 Acidimicrobiia bacterium | reverse complement strand
ATTCCACCGCGCCGGCCGGCTGCCGGCCGGCGCCATGCTCAAGCTCTACTTCGGGGGCCCCGGCGGGTACTTCGCACGCGGCACGGGCGTCTCGTTCGGGCTCCCGCCGACCTTGAAGGCGCTCGACGCGTACCTCGAGATGCTCGACGGCTCGGGCCTCCCGTGGTCCGTCTCGGTGCTGGGCGGCGACGTCCTGCGCACACCCGTCGCCCGAGCCGCGCTCGACGCCGGCGGCCACCTGAAGGTCGGGCTCGAGGACCAGGCCGGCGAGCGTCGGCCGTCGAACGAGGAGCTCGTCGCGGAGGCGGTCGCGCTCGCCCGGGACGTCGGCCGCCCCGCCGCGTCGCCGGCCGAGGCGGCGGCGATCCTGGGGCTTCCGGCGCGCGCGTAGGGATATCGGTGCGGGAGCCGGGAGACCCTCTCCGTAGACTTCCGAGGTCATGATCGGCGTCGTCGACTACCGCGCAGGGAACGCACCGAGTGTCGGCTACGCGTTCGAGAAGCTCGGCATCACCTACCGGCTCGTGAGCGACGGCGCGGCGATCGACGACTGTGAGCGCCTCGTGCTGCCGGGCGTCGGTGCGGCGCGGGCGACGCTCGAGTCGCTGCGGGACTCGGAGTTGGTCGAGCCGTTGACACGCGCGGTCGTCGAGGAACGGAGACCGTTCCTCGGGATCTGCATCGGTCTCCAGGTGCTGTTCGGGCATTCCGAGGAGGGCGATGTCTCGTGCCTCGGTTGGATCCCCGGGCAGGTCCGGCGGTTCCCCGCGACCGTGCGCGTGCCGCAGATCGGATGGAACACGGTGCAGCCCACGCGGGCCCACCCGGTCACCGAGGGTCTCCCCGACCCCGCGCACTGCTACTTCGTCAACTCGTACTTCGCCGTGCCCGACGACGAGCGGGACGTGCTCGGGTTGACGGAGTACGCAGCCGCCTTCTGCTCGATCGCCGGGCGCGACAACATCGTCGCGACGCAGTTCCACGCCGAGAAGAGCGGGCGCATCGGCCTCGGACTGCTGGAACGGTTCGCCGCGTGGGACGGCACCGTCTGATGCTCACCAAACGGCTCATCGCGTGCTTCGACGTCGTGAACGGGCGGGTGACGAAAGCGCAGCAGTTCCAGGACAACATCGACGTCGCGCCCGCCGAGGAGCTCGCGCAGCAGCTCTACGAGGACCAGATCGACGAGATCGTCTTCTACGACATCAAGGCGAGCGCCGAGAAGCGCAAGATCGACCTCGCGACGGTCCGCGCGGTCGCGCACCACGTCTTCGTGCCGTTCACGGTCGGCGGCGGGATCCGGTCGGTCGACGACATGTTCGAGGTGCTCAAGGCGGGCGCCGAGAAGATCAGCGTCGATTCGATGGCCGTCCGGAATCCCGAGATCATCCGTGACGGCGCCGAGGCGTTCGGTCGGCAGTGCGTCGTCCTGAGTACGCAGGTGAAGCACGTCGGGGTGCGTCCCGGACTCCCGAGCGGTTACGAGGTGTTCATCGACGGAGCCCGGCTCGCGACCGGCCTCGACGCGCTCGACTGGGTCCGCCGGGGCGAGGACCTGGGCGCGGGCGAGATCGTCGTCAACAGCATCGACCGTGACGGGACGGCCACGGGCTACGACCTGGGGATCACGCGCGCGGTCGCCGACGCCGTGAACGTCCCCGTGGTCGCCTCGGGCGGCGCGGGCACCGCCGAGCACATCGCCGACGCTCTGGGCGACGGTCCCGGCGGTGGAGCGGCCCAGGCCGCGATCATCAGCTCGATCCTCTATTCCCCCCGCTTCGAACGGAACCTCGGGGTGCGCGAGCTCAAGGCGGCGTTGCTCGACAAGGGCGTCGCGGTGCGTCCCTACCTGTAGGCGCGCGTCTCGCGGGCTCCGTGCCCGCATCGGGCGGCGAGACCGTCCGGCGTAGTCGACACACCGTTCCGTTACCGTGACGAGACCAGCTCGTCACGGCTTCCCCGTCCTCGGCCGCCGGTCGAGTCGTCCGCGGCCGGCCCGTCTGCCGGAGGCAGAGCGATGGTGGAACCCGTGCAAGGCGCGGTCAGCGGCCGTCGTGCAACGCGTCGGCGGACGCGGCTGGTTCGCGCGGCGGGCATGCTCGTCGCGAACGCCCCGTCAGCAAGTCGTCATGAAACGCGTCCGCGGACGCGTCGACACGGCGATGTTGTCAGCTGATCGTCAGGTGGTCGTCAGCAAACGCGTCCGCGGGCGCGTCCGGGTCAGGCGGTGGAGCCGCCGTCGGCGACGAACTCGGAGCCGGTCGAGAACGACGACTCGTCGGAGGCGAGGAACAACACGAGGTTGGCGATCTCGTCGGGCGTGGCCCGCCGCGGGATCGGCTGGTGCGCGAACGCGTCGTCGCCGACCGTCGCGAGCATCTCGGTCGCGACGCCGCCGGGGTGCACCGAGTTGACGCGGATGCCGAACGGGGCGAGCTCCCGGGCGGCCGACTTCGTGAGCCCCCGCAGGCCGAACTTGCTCGCGCTGTAGGCGCCCATGCCGCTCACGCCGCGCAGCCCGGCGACCGACGAGACGTTGACGATGGACCCGCCGCCCGCCGTGATCATGGGCTCCGCGACCGCGCGCATCCCGAGGTACGCGCCGACGAGGTTCACGTCGACGATCCGGCGGAACTCCGCCTCGTCACCACCGCGGACCGGGGTCTCGCCGAGCACGCCGGCGTTGTTGACGAGGACGGTCGGGTTCCCGAAGGCGCGGATGCACGTCTCGACCGCGGCCGCCCACTGCCGTGCGTCGGTCACGTCGAGCGGTGCGAACACGGCATCGGGGCCGAGCGCCGCCGCGACGGCGCGCCCGTCCTCGAGGAGCAGGTCGGCAACGACGACGCGCGCGCCCTCGGCCACGAACCGGCGTGCTTCGGCGGCTCCCTGACCGCGTGCGCCGCCGGTGACGATGGCGACCCTGCCGTCGAGGCGACCCACGAGGCTCCCGGGGACGGCGGGTGCCTACCGGCGTTCGGACGCCGCGACCGGCGGAGCCGGCGGGGCGACTGGGATGCTCGGCGCATCCGCCCAGAGCCGGTCGAGGTCGTAGTACGCGCGCGTCTCGTCCAGGAAGACGTGCACGACGAGGTCGCCGTAGTCGAGCAGCACCCACGACGCGTCGCCGAGCCCCTCGACGCTGCGCGGTCGCGATCCGTCCGCTGCGGCGAGCGCGCGCTCGACCTCTTCGACGATCGTCTTCACCTGACGGGTGTTCGACGCGCTCGCGATGACGAAGGCGTCCGTGATGGCCAGGATGTCCGCGACGCGCACGACGGAGACGTCCGTCCCCTTCTTGTCGATGATCGCATCGGCGGCGAGCCGGGCCCGGCGGACCACGGCGTCCTCGACCGGACCCGGGGTCAAGCGGCGGCCCGATCGGACGTCATCGAGCGCCAGTGTAGAGCCCGCGGGCCCGGATCCTCCGCACCACCGCTGGCGGCACGAGCCCGTCGATGCAGCGGCGGGCCGCCAGGCGCTCGCGCAGGTCGGTCGAGGAGATGTCGAGCCTCGGGATCGGCACCCGCTCGACGTGCCATCCCGGGCCCGGCGGCGCGGCCTCGGTGTCGCCGGCTCGTTCGATCACCACGACCGTGGCCAGGTCACGGGTCTCCTCGAGGCGGCGCCACGTCCCCATGTTGGCGACGGCATCGGCCCCGAGGATCAGGAACAGCTCCCGCCGGGGCCGCTGCAGGGCCTCCAGCGTGTCGGCCGTCACGGACGCGCCCTCGCGCTCGACCTCGATCGCGCTCGCCTCGATCCCGTCGATCCCCTCGATCGCGAGCTCGACGAGCGCGAGGCGTTCGGTCGCCGGTGCCACGACGCGCCCGCGCTTCTGCCACGGGTCGCCGGCGACGACGAGCAGGACCCGGTCGAGCGCGAGCACCGTCCGCACCTCGCAGGCCGCGACGATGTGCCCGACGTGGACGGGATCGAACGTTCCGCCGAAGACCCCGATGCGATCCCCCCGCTCTGCCCGCTCGCTCACGGGCCGCAGTCTACGGATCACACCCGAGTTCACCGGACTGTCATCAGGCCGACACACGGCACCACGGAGTCCTCGTACGCTTCCGGTCGTGGTCGCCGAAACGGATGCACCCGCGAGCGTGCTCGTCCGCGTGTGGCTTCCCGACCGACCCGGCGCGCTCGGCCAGGTCGCGTCGCGCATCGGTTCAGTGGGAGGCGACATCGTCGGCATCGACGTGCTCGAACGCGGCACCGACGTCGCCGTCGACGAGTTCGCCGTGTCGCTCGGCCAGCTGAGCCTCGTCGAGCTGCTGGTCCGCGAGATCGAGGAGGTCGACGGCGCGTCGGTGGAGGAGGTCCGCGTCGTCGGCGCCTTCCCCGACCCGCGCCTCGACGCCCTCGAGTCGGCGGCACGCCTCTGTGAGACGGACTCCCCCGCCGCGCTCCAGAAAGAGCTCGTCGCCCACCTCTGCGAGGAGTTCCTCGCCGACTGGGCCGCCCTGGTTTCAGACGGGGAGGTCCTCGCGAGCACGGGCGCCGACTGCCCCGACGACGCGTTGCTCGGCGCGCTGGCGGCGGGGACGGCCGCGTCGCCGCTCGTCGCCGGCGGGACGACGGGCCCCGAGGACCTGGCCGTCGCCGTCCTCGGCGCCCACCAGGCGACGCTGCTCGTCGGACGCGACGGGCACCCCTTCCGCCGCCGGGAGCGGGCGCAGCTCCTCGCCCTCGCCCGCGTCGCCGACCGCGCGTGGGCCCTGCTCGCCTGAGCGAGCGTCAGCCCTCGGCCACCGTCGCGACGAAGCGTTCGAGCTGGCGCAGGTTGCGGCACTCGTAGACGCCGTCGCAGAAGGTCGCGTAGTCGGAGATGATCGAGTCGCCGGTGTCCCAGTAGCCGCGGGGCTCCGGGTTCAGCCAGTAGACGTGGCGGGCCCGCTTCTGGATGTCCTTGACGACCCAGGCCTGTGACGCGTGGTAGTTGTTCCGCGCGTCGCCCAGCAGGATCACGGAGCTCTTGTGTGTGATCTCGCGCAGGTGCCGGTCGTGGAAGACCTGGAACGCGTGGCCGTAGTCGGAGTGACCGTCGACCCAGACGACGTCGGCCTCGGTGTTGACCTTGTGGACGGCCTCCCCGATGTCCTCCGATTCCTGGAAGAACCGCGTGACCTCGTCGATCCCGTCGATGAAGACCCACGACCGGACCTTCGAGAACTGGCTCGCCATCGCGTGCACGAACTGCAGCGTGAAGCGGGCGAAGCTGGCGACCGACCCCGAGATGTCCGCGACCACCATGATCTCGGGCTTCGACGGGTGTGGATGGCGGAACTTCGGCTCCGCGGGCACGCCGCCGTACGACAACGACGCTCGGACCGTCTTGCGGAAGTCGAGGCTGCCGCGGTGCCGCCGCCGGCGCCGCTGCGCGAGGCGGGCGGCCAGGGCGCGGGTCAACGGGTAGATCGCGCGCTGCAGCGCCAGCATCTCCTCGCGCGACGCGTGCATGAAGTCGACGTCCTCGGGTAGCGGCTTGCGCAGGGTTCGCGCCATCGCCTCCATGCCGCGGTCGGCGACGAGGCGGCGCCGGATCTCGGCCTCGACGAGCTCGCGGAGCTGGCGCAGCCGCGACTGGAACTCCTCTTCCTGCAGGCGCGCCTCGAGCACGTCGTGGGGCACCTCGCCCTGTTCGCGAGCGCGACCCGTCATACGGGCGGCCAGGTCGTCGAGGTCGAGCTGACGCAGGGTCCGGTAGAGGTAGTACGTCCCGCCGACGGGCCGGCCCGGCTCCATGCCCGCGAACTGGCTCACCGCCATCGCCGCGAGCCGGCGCAGCTCGTCGCGATCCATGCGCATGAGCGCTTCGACGAGCATCCGGGCGAGCTCCTCGCGGGAGAGCTCACCGCCCCCGCCGCCTCCGGTGGCCTCGCTCAGCATCCCTTCGAAGTCCCCGAAGTCCTCCAGGTCGCCGCCCTCGTCGACCCCGGGGCTGTAGAGGGAGAAGTAGACGTCGAAGACGGTCTCGAAGGCCTTCCAGTGGTGGTGGTGCTTGACGAGGGTGGCCCCGAGCGCGGCCTTGAACACGTCCCGCTCGGCCATGTCGACGTGCTCGACGGCCCGCATCGCGTCGAGGTTCTCGGTCATCGAGACCGG
>DASRHL010000263.1:0-6268 GCA_035650535.1 Acidimicrobiia bacterium | reverse complement strand
CGATCCCGGCGCCGCCCAGCACTTCTTCGACCACTGGCTCGCCGATTCGAGCGAGCTCGGAAGGAAGGCCGTCGACCGCGTGATGCGGCACGCGTACGACCAGGCGATCCGGCTCGCGACGCGAGCCGACGGGGTGGTGCCGATCGAGACGTTCTGGGTGACGGGTGCCGGCGACGACTTCGAGATCCACCTCTGCGACGGACCGCAGCGGATCACGGTCTTCGTGTTCATCCCGGGCGTCGCCGGTGGTTCGACGTCGACGGAGTCACGGAGCTGGGTGATCCGGGTCGGGCGTGACCCGGGGGCCGAGCGCCTCGACGACGAGGATCCCCCGGTGCTCAAGGTGCAGGTCAGCGGGCCGGAGCCGGGCGCGTCGTCCTGAGTCTGGTCGCGGTCAGGTCGGGGCGAGCCGGGTGGCGAGGTCGGAGAGGCGACGCATCCCGAGCGCGTCCGCTTCCGCGGCGGCCTCCGCGGCGATCGCCGCGGCGCGCTCGCCGTCCCCGGGCCGTGCGCGCTCGAGGAGCGACCGCGCCTGCCAGTAGCGCGTGCGAGGGACGAGCGCGCGCCCCCGGACGCGCTCCTCGAGCGCCAGCGCGCGCTCGAAGTGTCGTTCGGCCGCGTCGCTGTCGCCGAGCGCGCCCCTGAGCATCCCCAGATAGCGATCGGCCGCGCCGAGGCACCCCAACCCGAGCATGGCGGTGACGACCTGACCGGCGAACGGTTCGAGGTGCTCCGCGATGACGGCGGCGTGCGCGGTCGAACCGAGCGTCGCCGTCACCTCGGCGAGGATCGCGAGCACCGCCGGCCATGCGCTCTCACGCTCCCCGGGCGAGTGGACGTGGCGCTCGAAGAGCGCGAGCGTGCGGGCCGCCGCACGATCGGGCTCGCCGGACTCCAGCCGGGCCAGGGCGAGGATCGCCTGGGCGTAGAGATTGTCCGGGTGCTCGGCAGCGGCGTGCTCGAGCATCGACGTGTTCCCGATCTCGCCCTGCTCCCTCGCAAGGAAGAAGTGCTGGACGGCGTGCATCCCGGCCGCACCGCGATACGCGCGTGCGTACCGCCGGAGATCGTCCCCCGACGCGCGAACGTCGTCGAAGCGGCCCTCGAGCAGTGCCTGCGTGGCGCGCCACTGGACCGCGTACACCTGTGCGGGCAGCCAGCGGCGCGCGTCGCCGATGCGGGCGAGCTCGGCGATCGTCGCATCCAAGGCCTCGGCATCACCCAGTTCGAGGTGCACTCCGGCCAGGACGCGCAGCCCGAACGCCGACGACCGGCTGCCGGTGACGTGTCCGAGGTCAAGGAGCTCCTCGCCGATGGCTCGGCGCCGGGCGAGCTCGGTCGTCCCTTCGAGGTTGACCGCGAGCGCCCACAGGGACTCCGCCAGCGTCGCCGGGTCGTCGACACCTCGCGCCAGGTCGACGGCCTGCTCGGCGAGGGCGCGCCGGTCGCGCCCGTGGAGTTGGTACGCGGCGTGCTTGAAGGCCTCGAACGCGACGAGGCGGGCTCGCAGAGCGGGTTCGGCTGCACCGAGCGCGGCCAGGGCCTCGTCGACGAGCCGGGCGGTCTGCTCCGGGAACGCGGTCACGGCGTAGGTCGGCTCGACCAGGACGACGACCGCACGCGCGAACTGCTCGGCCGAGCCGTCGGCCCGGGCCGCGTCGACGGCGCGGAAGGCGACGTCGACTCCCGACCGCTCGTCGACGTAGACGAGCGCGGCCGCGAGCTGCGTGAGGACGTCGATGCGCTCGACGGCGGCGACCGGTCCGCGCCGGTGCTGGAGCTCGAGGGTGGTCTCGAAGTAGCGGGCGGCCTCCTCGAAGGCGAGGTCGTCGAACGCCTCGCGGCCGGCCCGCGCCGCGTAGCGGATCGCCGGGTCGAACCCGAGGACGGGCGTCGCCTGTTCGAAGTGGTGGGCGAGCGTCGCGGAGGACGGCGGGATGGCGGACGACTCCAGCGCGAGGCCGACCGTCGCGTGGAGCCGGGCCCGCTCGCCGGTTCCGAGCTCGCGTTCGATGGTCTGGCGGACGAGCGAGTGACAGAAGGCGAACGTGTCACGACGACCGGGAACTGCCCGCGCGAGCCCGGCATCCCGGGCGACGTCGAGCGAGTCGAGGACGGTGGGCGCGTCCACGCCGGCGGAGCGTGCAAGCGTCTCGGCGTCGAACTCCGGGCCGATGACCGCCGCGACACGGAGTACGTCGTTGACGAGCTCGGGGAGGCGCCGGAGCCGTCGTGTGATCACGTTCCTGACGCCCTGGGGAAGGTCGAGCGCGCCCAACCCGTCCGCATCGAGCTGCTCACCCTCGAACCGTGACAACACGCCGGTCTCGACGAGATGCCGCAGGAGCTCGCCGAGGAAGAGCGGGTTGCCGTCCGTCTCGCGGTGCAGCAACGCGCTCGCGTCGTGCTTCAGCTCGCGCCCGGCGCAGCTCGCGAGGAGCTCTGCGCTGTCGGTCGCCGAGAGGCCGCCGAGCACGATCCGGGTTGCGCCCGCCTCACGCCCGAGATCCGCCAGGAGGTCCGAGACAGGTGCGCCGCGCCCGAGGTCGACGTCGCGGTAGCAGAGGATCACGAGCAGTGCGGTAGTGGGCGGCGAGCGGAGCAGGTGGCGGAGGAGCAGCAACGTCGGGTTGTCGGCCCACTGCAGGTCGTCGACGACGACGATCGCCGGCTGCGCGGTCGCGATCCCGTTCAGCAAGGCTGCGAAGGCCTCGAACAGGCAGTAGCGCTGCGCCTCGGGTTCGGCGGAGAGATCGTGGAGCGGATCGTGCGGGATCCGCCCGAGGAGCTCCGGGAAGACGCGCGCGAGCTCGATGTCGAGGCCGCGGAGCTGTTCGTGCAGCAGCGATGCGGGCGTCGACGCGACCACGGGTCGGAGTGCCTCGACCAACGGCTGGTAGGGGACGATCGACTGCTCGTCGCACCGGCCGTAGAGCACGATCGTGCCGTCCGCGTACGCGCGGCGCGCCAGCTGCGCGGCGAGGCGCGTCTTGCCGATCCCCGGATCGCCCGCGAGGAGCACGACCTGGCGCGTCCCGTCGACCGATCGTGCGCGCGCCTCCTCGAGGGTGGCCAGCTCGGCCAGCCGCCCGGCGAACGTCTCGGCTCCGCACGCGAACGGCGGAAACGGGAGCGTGAGCCGGCCCGGGAACCGGTCGACCGTCGCGAGCGGGGGGAACTGCCGCCGGATCCCGGGAGCACCGAGCTGGTAGACGTGTTCGGCTTGGGAGAGCCCGCGAAGCCGGTGCTCACCGAGGTCGGCGAGCTCGATGGCCCCGGAGAGCTCCGCCCGCAACCGTCTCGCGGTCGCCGACGACACGACGATCTGGCCACCGTGCGCGGCCGCCATGAGGCGCGCGGCACGGTTCGGTTCCGGCCCGAAGTAGTCACCGTCACGCCGCTCGGACTCGCCGGTGTGCAAGCCCATCCGGACGCGCAGTGGACCGGTCTCGTCCCAGGCCTCCGCGTCGAGCGCCCGCTGGGCGGCCACCGCCGCTTCGGCAGCGTCCGCCGCCCGCGCGAACACCGCGTAGACACCGTCGCCGGTCGACTTCACGACGTCGCCGCCGCGACGTTCGATCTCCTCGCGCAGGATCTCGTCGTGGCGGGCCAGCGCGGCCTTCATCGCGTCCGGGTGCTCTTCCCACAGCCGCGTCGAGCCCTCGAGGTCGGTGAACAGGAACGTGACCGTGCCGCTCGGGAGTCCGCCCACTCGAGCCTCCTCGATGGCGATTCCATCGGAAGTCAAGCAGGCCCGGCGACCGCCGTCATCGGGTCGTCACGCGGCCGGCGGGCTCCACGAACCGGTCGAATCGGGCAAGCGGCGCGCGACGGCCGTTTCCGCAGGGCCGTGGTGCGGAAGGATCAGGTGCGTGCATGTCGTCGACGGGCGCTACGAGCTCCGGGAGCGGCTGGGCCGGGGCGGCATGGCCGAGGTCTTCGCCGCCTACGACGCACGTCTCGGGCGTTCCGTGGCGTTGAAGATCCTCTCGGCCGACGTCACCGAGCCCCGCGCCCGGGAGCGCTTCGAACGCGAGGTCCTGACCCACGCGAGCTTCGTCCACCCGAACGCGGTCGCGATCTTCGACACGGGGATCGACGGCTCGCGGCCCTATCTCGTGATGGAGCTCGTCGACGGACCGACGCTCGCGACGTACCTCGCGCGCCACGGTCCGCTCCCCGTCGGAACCGCGGTCGCCGTCACGAGCGGCGTCCTCGCAGCCCTCGACGCCGCACACCGCCGAGGCATCGTGCACCGCGACGTGAAGCCGTCGAACGTCCTGCTCGGCGACGACGGCCGCGTACGGCTCGTGGACTTCGGGATCGCGAAGCCGATCAGCGACCTGACCGCCGACCTCACCGCAACCGGCCAGATCGTGGGGACGGCGTCGTACCTCGCACCCGAGCTCGCCCGAGGTGCGCCGGCCACGCCGGCATCCGATCTCTACGCCGTGGGCGTGATGTTGTTCGAGATGCTGACGGGCGAGATCCCGCTCCGTGGCGACACACCGATCGCCACGTTGACCGCGCGGGATCGTGCGGCTCCTCCGTCGGCTCGCGCGTTGCGTCCCGACATCCCGACCGGCCTCGACGCGGCGATGCTCCGGGCACTGGCCCGTGATCCCGCCGAACGGTTCGGCAGCGCACGCGAGATGCAGGCCGCGATCACAGCCGCCGCGGAGCCGACCGTGGCGTTCGACGGCGACCCGACCCTGCCCTCCCCCGCCCCGCCGCCCGCTGCTCGAGCATCGCGTCGGCGCCGTCGCGCCGTCCCGATCGCGCTCGCGTCGGCGCTCGTCGCCGGCGGTGCTGCGGCCTGGGTCGTCGCGGCCGCGTCGCCGAGCGCTACCCCCAGCTCGAGCCCGGCCGTCACGACGACGACGGTCGAGCGGGTGACGACGGTCCCTCCCCGTGATTCGACACCACCCACGACGTCGCCGCGCCCCCGCACCCTCGGCGAGCTGGTGAGCGCGCTCGCCGCGGGCGGGAGCCGCTACGGCTCACGCGAGGAGGCGCTCCGGCTCGCGCTGCTCCGGCTCCTCGACGGCAAGCCGCGTGACGTCTCGAAGCGGGCCGCCGAGCTCGCGCGGCAGGTGACGAGATGGGCGTCGGCGGGCGAGCTCGATCCCGTGATCGCGGGCACCGCAACGCAGCTCCTCGCCTCGCTGGTATCCACACCGGAGAAGCACGGCGAGGGCCGCGATTGAGTCCAGGCCGGTCAGGTCGGTCGGGACGTCACGTCGCGTCCTGTCCGTCGGACGGCTCGCCGCAGGACCTCGAGAGATAGGTCGCCTCGATCTCGTCGATACGACCGTGGACCTCCTCGCCGGTCCCCGTGATCACGATGCGCCCGCGCTGCATCACGTAGACGCGGTCTGCGATGTCGAGCGCCTGGCGAACGTGTTGTTCCACCAGGAGGATGCCGGCTCCCGCCTCGGTCGCGACGCGACGCACCGTGTGCAGCAGCCGTTTCACCACGACCGGCGCGAGGCCCAACGACAGCTCGTCGACCAGCAGCAGCTTCGGAGCGCGCGCAACGGCACGAGCGAGCGTCAGCATCTGCTGCTCGCCCCCCGACAGGAGCCCCGCCGTCCGGCGCATGAGTGGCCGGAGCTCCGGGAACAGATCGAGGGCGTCGGTGCGGGAGACCCCCGCGACCGTGAGGTTCTCCTCGGTGGTGAGCGCCTTGAACACGGAGCGCTCCTCGGTGACGAGTCCCATCCCGCGCCGGGCCCGCCGGAAGAGCGGTGCTCGGGTCGCCACGCCGCGGAACACCACGTCGCCCGAGATCGCGGGGAGCTCGCCGGCCAGTGTCAACAACGTCGTCGTCTTCCCGGCGCCGTTCGGCCCGATCAGGGCCACGACCTCGCCGGGCTCCACGGTGAGGTCGACGTCGCGCACCACCGCGACGGCGCCGTACCCGGCGGCGAGACCCCGGCACTCCAGGAGCGGCCCGTCCGACCGGCTCACGACGACGCCTCCCCCGGCGTCAGCCCGGCGACCAGCGGCGCGGACGCGGTCGCTTCGATCTCCTCGCCCAGGTAGGCGGCGATGACAGCGGCGTCCGTACGGATCTCGGCCGGCGTGCCTTCGGCGATCTTGCGCCCGAAGTCGAGGACCACGATCCGGTCGCACACGCGCAGGACGAGATCCACGTCGTGTTCGATCAGCAGCACGGCCATGCCGTTCCGGTCGGCGAAGCGCCGCACGAGATCGCCGAGCTCGTCGGTCTCGTTGTCGTCGAGGCCCGCGGCGGGCTCGTCGAGCA
>DASRHL010000262.1:0-9026 GCA_035650535.1 Acidimicrobiia bacterium | reverse complement strand
CACCACGACCATCGACACGACGCGCACCGAGGGGCTCCCGGGCCCGATGGTCATGCACGGCGCGGCGCGCGACCTCGTGACCGGGGCGGACGGCACGGCGGGCGAGCTCGCCGCCGCCGACCTGCTGGCCCGGGTCGAGGGCGAGTCGCACCGGCTCCTCGAGCTGACGACCCGGCCCGACCTCCCCGCGGCGCAGGCGCTGCTCGGCGCCGTCGTCGGACCGGGCTTCCGGCGCCGGGCCGTCGACGCCGCGCCCGGCGAGGCCGCGGCCGGCACCCTGCTCAACCTCGTGCTCGACGACCTACCCGGCGCCGCGCTCGTCTCGGGCTTCGCCCTGCTCGCGGCCGACGCCGTCCCCCAGCGCCACGCGGCCGACGAGTACCTCGACGCCCGCGGCGACCTCTGCGCCGGATGGGCGGTCGAGGCCACGATGATGACGATCATCCGCGAGGAGCGGCAGAGCCCGGTGTCGATCGGGCCCCTCGCGCCGGCGCTCCTGCGCGAGGACGACCCCGACGCGTGGCACCCGCTCCCGCCACTGCCGCCGCACTCCACCCGCCGGCTGCGCCGCCTCGACGTCGCCGCGCCCGAGCGCCCCGGCGCGCCTGCGGCGGTCGACGTGTTCTTCCGCGACAGCCACTTCGACGAGCACGCCGTCGAGCGCATCATCCACGAGTACTCGGTGCGCGCCACGGTCGACCCCGTCTCGCTGACGATCGTCGACATCGACGCCCGTGCGGACGTCCTTCCCTGGAAGGAGTGCCCGGGCGCCGTCGCCAGCGCGGCGCGCCTCGCCGGCCGCCCGACCGCGGGCCTGCGCGGCTACGTGCGCGAGACGTTCGTGGGCACCTCGACGTGCACCCACCTCAACGACGTCCTGCGCGGCCTCGCCGACGTCGGCCCGCTCCTCGCCGCCCTCGCCTGACTGACCCGGAGGATCAGGCGGCGGCCTTCTCCAGGATGTGGACGCCGCAGGCCGAGCCGAGGCCGATGACGTGGGCGAGGCCGACGGTCGCACCCTCGATCTGGCGGTCGCCGCCCTCACCGCGCAGATGCGTGCAGACCTCCCAGATGTTGGCGATGCCGGTCGCCGCGATCGGGTGGCCCTTCGACTCGAGGCCGCCCGACACGTTGACCGGCGTCTTGCCGTCCCGCCACGTCGCGCCCGACTCGAAGAACGGCACCGCCTCGCCCTCGCCGCAGAGCATGAGGTTGTCGTAGTGGACGAGCTCCGCGGTCGCGAAGCAGTCGTGCAGCTCGACCAGATCGAGGTCCTCGGGGCCGACACCCGCCTGCTCGTAGGCCTGCTTCGCCGCGTTGCGGGTCAGCGTGTTCACGTTGGGGAGGACCTGGCAGGCCTCCTCCCACGGGTCGGTCGTGAGGACCGACGCCGCGACCTTGATCGCCCGGCGGCGCTGGTCGGGGTCCATCGTCTTCAGCTTGGCGTCGGAGACGACGACGGCCGCGGCCGCGCCGTCGCAGTTCGCGGAGCACATCGGCCGAGTGTTGGGGTAGGCGATCATGACGTCGTTCATGATCTCCTCGAGCGTGAACCGCTTCTGGTACGCGGCGAGCGGGTTGAGCGTCGAGTGCGCGTGGTTCTTCTCGGCGATCTTGGCGAACAGCTCGAAGCTCGTGCCGCCGTACTTGTGGCCGTACTCCATGCCGACCTGCGCGAAGACGCCGGGCATCGTCTCGGTGCCGATCCGGCCGTCGACTGCCGCGACCGCGCCGTAGCGGCCGGACGGCTGCCACGTGTCGGACTCCGCCTTGCGCGACCCGCCGGCGAGCAACCCGGCACCCGACAGCTTCTCGACGCCGACCGCCAGGCCCATGTCGGTCTCGCCCGCCTTCACCGCCATGATCGCCGTGCGCAGCGCGGTCGCGCCGGTCGCGCACGCTTTGGCGACGTTGTAGACGGGGATGCCGGTCTGGCCGATCTGCTTCTGCAGCTGCTGTCCGATGCCGCCGGAAGCCGCCATCAGGTTCCCGGCCGCCAGCACCCCGACGTCCCTCATCGTCACGCCGGCGTCCTTCAGCGCGGCCATGGCCGCCTCGGCGGCGAGGTCGACGGTGTCCTGCTCGGGGTGCTTCCCGAACTTGGTCATGTGGATGCCGAGGATCCAGATGTCGCCACTGGCCATGGTCAGTTCCCTTCCACGGGTTCGAAGCCGAAGCCGACGGCCTCGGTCCCCTCGCTGTCGGTGCCCACGGGCACGGTCGTGAGCCGCACCTTCATCCCGAGCGTCACGTGCTCGGGGTCGGGCGGTGTGTTGACGATGTTGGCCCGCACGCTGGTCCCGTCGCAGTCGACGATGCCCGCGACGAACGGCACCGGGATGCCGGGTGCGGCCATCGACACGATCGTGAACGCCTTGAGCTCGCCGTCGGTCGGGACGTCGACGTCGCGGAACTCGGTGGCGAAGCAGTTGGCGCAGGCGTTGCGGCGGTCGAAGTAGCGCGCCCCGCAGCTCGTGCACTCGTGTGCGACGAGGTGTGGGGTGTCGCCCAGCACCAGGTAGTCCACCAACGGGACCTGACTCACGATCGTCCTCCCCGGTCGATCTCGCTCGGCGCGCGCGGGCGTCGCCGGCTCGGTAACGGGCCCGACAGTACCAACTCGCGCCCGGGCACCTCTCTTCCGGCTCGTCCGGGAGCCCGCTCGTAACGTCCGCCCCGTCGGCGAGACGGCACTGCGACCCCTGGAGGAGGCGGACATGCCCGTGAACGACCCGCGATCCGAGGTGGCGTCCCTACTGCACGAGGCGGGCGAGACCCACCACCGCGTCTACCGCATCACCGACGGCGACGATCCGGACTGGGCGTCCTGGTACGCCGACTGGCTCATCGGGCACTCGGAGCTCCCCGAGCTCCTCGGCGGCGCGCCGGTGCGCAGCGAGCTCGTCTGGATGCTCGTCCAGCTCGACAAGGACTTCGGCACGGCGGCGCCCGGCGGCCGCTGGGAGGACTTCTACGCCGACCGGATCGTCACCGAGCTCAGCCGGTAGGCGCGCCCGTACAGTACGGGGACGCGGGGCGAGCCGACGCCGCCCACGACCCCCGAGACAGGACCGCGCGATGGCATGGGACTTCGAGACCGACCCCGGGTACCAGAAGAAGCTCGACTGGGCAGCCGAGCTCGTGCGCGACGAGATCGAGCCGCTCGACCTCGTCCTGAAGAACCCCTACGACAAGACCGACACCCGGGCGCAGGCCGTCATCCGGCCGCTCCAGCAGCGGGTACGTGACGAGGGCCTCTGGGCCTGCCACCTCGAGCCCGCGCTCGGCGGCCAGGGCTACGGGCAGCTCAAGCTCGCGCTGCTCAACGAGATCATCGGCAGCTCGAAGTGGGCGCCGTCGGTGTTCGGTTGCCAGGCGCCCGACTCGGGCAACGCGGAGATCATCGCCCACTTCGGAACGCCGTCGCAGCGGGAGAAGTACCTGCAGCCGCTGCTCGACGGCGAGATCTCGTCGAGCTACGCGATGACGGAGCTGCACGCGGGCGCCGACCCCACGTTGTTCACGACCCGGGCCCGGCGCGACGGCGACGAGTGGGTCATCGACGGCGAGAAGTGGTTCGCGAGCAACGCCCGTCACGCCGCGTTCTACGTGCTCATGGCGGTGAGCGACCCGGACGTCAGCGCGTACCAGGGAATGTCGATGTTCCTCGTGCCCGCGGACACGCCCGGCATCACCATCGTGCGCAACATCGGCACGGGCACGGAGCGACCCGGCGGCGGCGGCCACGGCTACCTCCGCTTCGAAGGCGTGCGTGTCCCGGCCGACAACCTCCTGGGCCAGGAGGGCGGCGCGTTCGCGATCGCCCAGACCCGCCTCGGCGGCGGCCGCGTGCACCACGCCATGCGGACGATCTCCCAGCTCCGCAAGGCGTTCGACATGATGTGCGAGCGCGCGCTCTCACGGACGGTGCGCGGCGGGAAGCTGCTCGCGAGCATGCAGATGACGCAGGAGAAGATCGCCGACAGCTGGATCGAGATCGAGCAGTTCCGGCTGCTCGTCCTGCGGACGGCCTGGCTCATCGACAAGCACAAGGACTACAAGAAGGTGCGCAAGGACATCGCCGCCGTGAAGGTGGCGATGCCGCGAGTGCTACACGACGTCGTGCAGCGCGCGATGCACCTGCACGGCGCGCTCGGCGTCTCCAACGAGATGCCGTTCAGCTCGATGCTCATCGCTGCCGAGGTGCTGGGGATCGCCGACGGCCCCACCGAGGTGCACCAGCAGACCGTGGCCCGCCAGATCCTCAAGGAGTACCAGGGCGTCGACGGCCCGTGGCCCTCCGAGCACCTCCCCACGAAGCGGGAACAGGCCGAGGCGCGCCTCGCCGAGATCCTCGAGCACGAGCTCGCCAACGACTGACCGCGCTGCCGGGCGGTGGGAGACCGGACTCAGCCCACCTGGCCCGACGAACGTGAGGGCGCTTCGCCCTTGGCGGCCTCGACCCGGTCGTGGAGCTCGCCGGCATCGACGCCGGCGCGACGCATCGCCGGGAACAGCTCCTGCTCCTCGAAGGCGACGTGGACCTGCACGTCCCGCTCGATGTCGCGCATGATCCCGCCGAGGTCGGGAGGCGGCGCCTCGTAGACGCGGGCGATGTGTGAGCTGACGAGCCCGTGCTCGTCGGTCGCGCGCACGCTCAGGGTCGCTCCGTTCGGCACCTGCTCGCGGAGCAACGGGTACACGACTTGCTCCTCCACCTCGGTGTGGAGCGTCAGCGCCGCGCAGATCTCACGCGCGATCGCGTCGTCCTTCGCGGAGCGGTACTTCTCGAACAGGCGCTCGACCTCTCGATGGTCCTGCTGCAGGGTCTCGTATCCGTCGGGCATGGTTCGCCTCCCGTCGGCGGCATCACCGTCACGTCAGTGGTCGGACCGGAGCGCGTCGCGAACGCGGTCCGCGACGGCCACGAAGGTGCCGGCGAGGATGTTGCCGGTCGCCGATTCGGGACTGTGCGCGTGCGCGTGGGTCGGCGCAACACGTTCGGCCTTGCGGAACAGCTCGCCGGCGCTCCGCAGCCGGTCGGCGTCGACCGTCTGGCGCAGGCGCGGGTGCTCCTCCTGCTCCTCGTGCTCGGCGTGGGCGAGCACCTCCTGGCGGAGCCTCGCGAACTCGGCTGTGAACGCCGGCGCGTCGACGCCCATCTTCTCGAGCTTCGCCAGGGCCTTCTTGCCGCCCTTCTCCTCCTTCAGGCGCGCCTCGACGAGCGCGTCACCGCCGGGCCCCTTGCGCGCCAACGGGTGCACCACCTCTTCCTCGGCGGTCTCGTGGGTCGCCAGCTTCGTGACGAGTCGCCGGAACGCGTCCTCGCGGTCGGCCGTGGCGTGGTCGACCTGTTCCATCAGCGCCTTGATCTCGGCGTGGTCCGTACGGACGGCTTCGATGAGATCCTGGTCCACGTCTCAACTCCTTGCTCAGGTGCCGCCAGGGCCGACGGCGTGCTCGTCCGGGTGCTTGTCGGCATCCGCCTCGCGGGCGTCGCCCCCGCGGGCATCGCCCCCGGGTCGTTCCTCGGCGTCCCGCTGCTCGCCGGACTCGTCGTCACGCGGGCCGGTCATCGCGAGCGCGCCGCCGCCTTGCCGCCCTTGCGGCCCGCGGCCTTGTGCTGGGCGGTGGTGCCGCCCTGCTTCGAGCTGCCACCCGAGCCCGACTTCTTCCCACCGCGCTTGGAGGCGCCCGGGCTGTTCGCGATCCGCGCAGCGCGCTGCTTCGACATCCCCTTGTCGCGCAGCGCCTCGTACTGCTTCTCGTTCTTGACGCTCGCTCGTTTCGCCGGCATGGCTCTGCTCCTCTTTCCCCGGGCGCTCCTCGCGACCCGTGCCCGCGTGCTACCCAATGCCGCGCGGTTGCGAACGCCGGGCGTCCGTCAGCTCCCGCGAGCGCACGCCGCGCGCTCAGCCCGCCGGCGCGGTCGTCGTGGTCGTCGCGGACGGCGATCGGGCGGTCGTCGTGGTGGTACCGGTCGTCGACGGTGTCGCGGGCAGGGTCGTGGTGGTCGGCGTCGTCGCCGACGGCGGTGCCGGCGCCGGGCCGGTCGTCGTGGACGTCGGGGTCGGCCGCGAGGGTGCGACCGCCGGCGGCACGGTTGTGGCCGGTGCAGGCGCGTTCCCCGTCCCGGAGGGCGAGCTCGCGGGCGCAGGTCGGACGAGGACGTACAGCACGAGCGCGCCGAGGAAGACGGCGCCCAGCACCACGGTCGACGCCCGGAGTCGGAGGCGGCTCACGGCGTCGCGGTCGGGCGGGCCGCCTCGAGCCCGGTCGGGACCGTGATCCCGGCACGCCGGAACGCGAACGCGATCCGCGCCCGAAGGTCGCGGCCGATCTCGAACTGCTTGCCGGGGAGCGTGCGCGCCAGCACGCGCACCTTCACCTGGTCGACCTCGAAGGTCTCGACCCCGGTCACCGACGGCCGGTCGAGCAGCAGGCGCCGGCCCGACTCGTCGTGCGCGATCTGCTCGCACACCTCGTCGAGGATCTCGTACACCCGGTCCATGTCGGCCGCGATCGGCACCGGTACGTCGACCACGGCGCGCGCCCAGTCGCTCGAGAGGTTCGTCACCTGCGTGATCTGCCCGTTGGGAACGATCACCACCTCCCCGTTGACCGTCCGCAGCCGCGTGATCCGGAGCGTGACGTCCTCGACCGTGCCCGACACGCCGGACGTGGCACCGAGCGGTGCGATCCGCACGACGTCGCCGTAGCCGTACTGCCGCTCCGCCACCAGGAAGAAGCCCGCGAGGAGGTCCTGCACGATGCGCTGGGCCCCGAAGCCGACCGCGACGCCGATAACCGTGGCCGGCGCGATCAGCGCCGTGAGCGGGACGCCGAGGCGCTGCAGGACGAGCACGGTGGCGACGAGGTAGACGAGCACGACGAGCACCCAGGTGCAGACCTGGGTCACGGCATGGCGGTGCTTGGTCGCCTCGGGCACGACGAGATCGCCGTGCTCGCGTGCGTGGGCGTCGATGTGGTGCGTGATGCGGTCGCCGAGCCAGCCGACGGCGCGCGCCAGCAGCACCGCTCCGGTGACGAGCATGACGATCTCGAGCCCCGGACCGCGTGCCCAGTGGTCGAGGTCGTCGAGCGACGTGATCCCGAGCATGGCGGGAGTGATTCCCGCCCGGGCGCCGGCCGATGCCTCCCCCTGCGGTTTTCCCGCGGGGCGCGAGGGGCAAGGAATCGGACAGAGGCCGTGCATGAAACGGAACCGCCCGGATCTCGGGAACTTCGTCCCCGGCAGCGTCTACCGGCACAGTGCGACCGGCGAGTTGGTCGAGTTCGTCGGGATCGCATTCGCGGCCCGGGCCGAGGACACGGAGGACATCGCCGTCTTCCGACCAGTGACCCGGCGGGGTGCGCCGATCACGGCGGATCGCGCGGGTTACGACCGCGGCGAGACGTTCGAGCCCGTCCGGGTGGCGGACTGGGACGTCCTCGACGTCGCGGAACACGGCGCTGCGCCGGCCGAGGTCGGCCGGATCGATCGCGACGACATCTTCGGTCTGCGGCGGGCGCTGGCCCCTCTCCCCGACGACGACCGGGAGACGTTCCTGCAGCAGTGGTCGGAGATCGGCCTGCGCTGCGAGTACGACGTGACGCTCGTGCGCACGGCGGTCGTCCGTGCCGCGCACGAGGCGCGCACGCGAGCGCCGCGGCTCGCGGACGCGTGGGCGACCGTGGCGGCTGCGATGGCGGGCTACCTGGCCTGGCGCGACGACCGCTACGGCCGGCGCCCCGCATGACGCGTCGTCACGCCCCGGGGTGGAGGGACGCCCGGAAGTGCTTGATCAGCTGCGGCGGGCCCGCGATGCCGACGTGGGAGAACCGGCACCGCTCGAAGGTGCAGTTCCGCACCTCGATCACGCCGACCACCTCCTTGCGCTTCGTCGGCACCTCCCAGAACAACGCCTCGGGGTTCGGGGAGCTGAAGTTGTTGCCGGCGAAGATCGAGTCGCGTGGGAGGATGACCGCAGGCCCGTCGATCTGGCAACCCACGAACGTGAAGCCGTCGAGCACGGTGCCCGCCCCGACGAGCTCGGCGAGCCGAACCACGCGGTCCTCGTAGTAGCGGTCGTCCGTCACCGCTTCCCTGCGACTCGACGCCCGCTCATGTTCCGAGCGTAACGGGGCGTGGTCGCAGATGGCCGAGTGTCCGGTTTCGGACGTTCGCGCGCCGGGTCACGACCCGCGTCCCGCCGATGGACGTCATCGAGTACCCGATCCGAAGGCCGGGCGCCACGCCAGCCAGTCACCGAGCAGTCAGACGAGCAGCGGTCCCGAGCGAGCCGGGCTGACGCCGGCCGCCACGAGGTGGCCGGCCAGCGTCGCGGTGACCTCGTCCGCCGAGCGGTTCCCGTCGACGTGGACGAGGATGCCGCGGCGGCCGTAGTGGTCGAGCAGGGGGCGGGTGTCGGTCTCGTACGAGATCAGGCGCGTGCGGAGGACGTCGATCTGGTCGTCGGCGCGCCCGCGCGAGCGGAGGCGTTCGAGGAGCACCGCGCGCGGCACGATCAGCGCGACCGCGAGCCGCACGGTGCCGAGGTCGAGGTCCTCGAGGAGCCGCGCTTGGGGCGCGGTGCGCGGGAAGCCGTCGAGCAGCACACCGGACGTCGCGCCGGAGCGCGCGATCGCATTCGTCATCGCGTCGACGACGAGCGCGTCGGGCACGAGTCGGCCGCGATCGAGGTAGCGCGCCGCGAGCGCGCCGAGCCGCGTCCCTCGTCGAACCTCCTCGCGAAGTGCGTGACCGGTGGAAACGTGGGTGAGCCCGAGCCGCCGGGCGAGACGTTCGCACTGCGTCCCCTTGCCCGCACCGGGCGGCCCGAGCAGCACGACGAGCGTGGCGTCGGAGTCGCGCGCGTCGATCGCGCGGTTCGAGATCAGCGGCGCAGCCGTCATGCGCGCGACGCCCCACTGCCGGACGGGCGGTCGTACACCGTTCGGTCCTCCGAATTCCCAGGTCGGGCCTCATTTGCGCACAGGGTCCGTGGTGATGCATCCGGGGTTCG
>DASRHL010000261.1:0-11306 GCA_035650535.1 Acidimicrobiia bacterium | reverse complement strand
GGTCCAGCCCTCGTCCTTCAGCACCTGCATACCGCAGTGGTAGGGATCGCCGGCCGAGTGGGCGACCGCGTCCTTGAGCAGGAAGGGCACGCCGCGGAACGGGCCGTCGGGCAGCGCGCCCGCGGCAGCGGCGCGTGCTTTGTCGTACAGCGGGATGATCACCGCGTTGAGCCGCGGGTTGACGTCCTCGATGCGGGCGATCGCGGCGTCGACGAGCTCGGCAGGCGTCACCTCACCCCGCCGCACGAGCTCCGCCTGCGCCGTCGCGTCCATGAACGCGTACTCGTCACTCATGCGACGGGAGACTAACGACCCCCACCAACTCGCGTTTGTGCGGAAATCCCTCGTAGACGAGGAAAAGCGAACAGACGCGGGTCAGCGAGTGGACGCGTTGCGGAACGCGCGCGAGAGGAGCGGCGTGGTCGCCTCGGGGTGGAGGACCGACGGGTGGGCGGCGCGGGCGAGGACGGCGGCGCCGGTGAGGCGCGCCGCGGGGCGCTCGAACGGGAGCGTCGGCGGCGGGGGCTGCGCGGGCGCGAGGTAGCGGCTCGGCGCGAGGGTCCCCGCGGGCCGGCGCTCGACGGCGGGCGGGCGCGTGTCGCGCAGCTCCCAGTTGCGGGGCGGCTTCATCCGCTCCGCGTGCCGACGGCAGAGGTCACCGGCCGAGTAGGCGGCGGCCTCCGCGAGCTCGTTCAGCCAGACGACGCGCTGCAGCCCGTCGAACGTGAACGTCGCGACGGCCGGCGCGTTGCAACCGGGACGCGCGCAGTGCCTCATGAATGCGAAGGTACCGCCCGCCGTGGCGCGATCCGCGGATACCGCGCGCGACCGGGCCGCGGGTCAGCGGCGGCCGACGAGCCGGCGGATCCGGTCGGCAGCCAGGGCGGCGCGCGCCGCGTTCGCGCCGCACGCGCCGTGCACGCCGCCGCCGGGATGGGCCGACGCCGACGCGAGGTAGAGGCCGCGGATCGGCGTCTCGGCCCGCCCGAGCCCGGGCGTCGGGCGGAACACGAGCTGCTGGTAGATGGCCGACGTCCCGCCGGCGACCGCCCCGCCCACGAGGTTGGCGTCGGCGGCCTCGAGGTCCGCGGGCGTCGTGACGTGCCGGGCCGCGATCGTCGACCGGAAGCCGGGCGCGTACGACTCGATCACGGCCTCGAGCCGGTCCGCGAACCGGTCGGCCTCCGACGCGTCCCACGCGCCGGTGATGCCGTCCTCACCGGCGTCGCCACGCACCCGGTGCGGCACGTGCGTGTAGGCCCACAGCGTGCTCGTGCCCTCGGGTGAGCGGGTCGGGTCGGCCACGTTCATCTGGCCGACCAGTGCGTAGGGCCGGGCGGGGACGCGTCCGGTCATGAGCTGCGCCGTGTACTCGGTCGCGTGGTCGAGCGAGTCGACGAGGTGCACGGTGCCGGCCCGGCTCGCCGGCTCGTCGCGCCACGGGACCGTGCCGTCGAGGGCCCAGTCGACCTTGAACGTCGCGTGGTCGTACTCGAAGTGGGCCAGATCGGCGACGAAGCGCGGCGGCAGGTGTTCCTCGCCCACGAGGTCGCGGTAGAGCGCGGGGGCGCCGACATCGGCGAGGACGCCCCGGGGGGCTGCGATCTCGTCGCCGCCGGCGAGGCGGACGGCGACGGCACGCCGGTCGCGCACGACGACCGACGCGACGCGCGCCTCGCAGCGGACCGCACCGCCGAGCGCCTCGAGCCGGCGGACCAGCGCCGCCGTCAGCTCCCCGGCGCCCCCCTCGGGAACGGGGAAGCCGTGGTCCTGCCCCGTGCCGGCGAGCAGCCAGGCGGGGGCACCGCCACCGGGCGCGTCGATGGTGAGATCGGTGTGGAGCGCGAGCCCGGTGAGCAGCAGCGCCGCCCCCTCGCCCCGGAAGCGCTCGGCCGCCATGCGCCGGACGGGCAGGAGGACGAACCGTGCGAAGCGCAGCAGGTCACGCGCGCCGACCGCCCGTACCAGCCGGGCGCCGCCGCGGAGCGGTGGGAACGGCGCCAGCATCGCCTCGAGGAACGCGGTGCCGATGCGCCGCCACTCGTCGGACAACTCGAGCCAGGCGGCGGCGTCGCCGGCGTCCCAGGCGGCGAGCGACGCCGCGGTCTCGTCGAGGTCGCGGGAGAGCACGGCGACCCGGCCGTTCGTGTTGGGGTGCGCGACCACGAGCGGCGCGCGGCACCAGCGCAGCCCGTGCTCCTCGAGCCGCAGCCCGCGCAGCGCAGGCGACGCCGCCGCCAGCGGGTAGAAGGCGCTGAAGCGGTCGTGGACGAACCCGGGCTTGGTCAGCTGGCCGCTGCGGACGGCGCCGCCGGGCTCGGGCTGGGCCTCGAGCACGACGACCCGCCACCCCGCGTCGGCCAGCAGGTTGGCAGCGACGAGCCCGTTCGGCCCCGACCCGATGACGACGGCGTCGGTCACGCGGGGAGTGTACGGGGGGTCGGAGGCGGGTCGGCGGCTCGTGGCTGCGACGGCTTTCGTGTCCGTGACGGGTGACGGCTGCGGAATCCGTCGCACGGGCTATGTTCGCCGACGATTCGGGCGGAGCTGCCCGGCACGAGCGATCAGGGAGAGTCGAGATGCGCAAGCTGTTAGCCGCGATCCTGGCGGTCGGGCTGGTCACCGGCCTCGCCGTCTCCGGTGCCGGCGCGTCCGTCGCGGAGGCCAAGGGCGCCCTCAAGGTCGGCACCAACCTCCCGGCGCCCGGCTTCTGGAACGGCAACGACCCCGACTCGATCAGCGGCGGGTTCGAGTACGACCTGGCGAAGGCCATCGGGGCGAAGCTCGGCTACAGCGGCGTGAAGGTCGTGAACGTCTCGTTCGACGGCCTGGTCGCGGGGAAGGCGAAGGGCTTCGACTTCGCGTTCTCGCAGGTGACGATCACCAAGGCCCGCAAGAAGGTCGTCGACTTCTCGGTTCCCTACTTCAACTCCGACCAGGGCATCCTCGTGCGCAAGGGCACGACCGTCGCCGACGGAGCCGCGGCGAAGAAGCTGAAGTGGGGTGTCCAGACCGCCACCACCGCGCAGGACTACCTGAAGAACACGCTCAAGGCCGACAACGAGCCGAGCGTCTACCAGGAGACGTCGCAGGCGTTCGCCGCGCTCCAGGCCGGCCAGGTCGACGCGGTGCTCCTCGACACGGCGATCGTGCTGCAGCAGGCGGCAGCCTCGAACGGCCAGTTCCAGGTCGTCGGCCAGTTCAAGACGGGCGAGCAGTACGGCGCCGTCTTCAACAAGGGCTCGAAGATCGAGAAGAAGGTCAACAACGCGATCAAGGCGTTGAAGGCCGACGGCACGGTGAGCCAGCTCGCCGAGAAGAACCTCGGCGGCGACCCCGCGAAGGTGCCGGTGATCAAGCCCTGAGCCCGGGTCGCGAACGGCGCGCCGGTCTACCGTGAGGTCCGGTCGGCAGTGAGGGGACGGCCGTGACCGATGCCGAGCTCGGCGTTCTGGGCAGCGCGGCGCAGGGGATGGCGCCGTCCGTCCCCCGCGATCGCGATCCGTGGCCCACGGTCGCGCTCGGTCTCTCCATCGGCACGGTCGCGCTCGTCCTCGTCGGCGCGGCGGTCGCGGGGCTGCGGTCGTCCTCCTCGGGGAACGGCTTCCTCGGCGCGTTCGTCGCCACGCTGCCCCTCGCGGTCGTGGCGCTCTACGTCGGGCGGTACGCGGAGACCCGCATCGTCGACGTCGACGGCCCGCTCGACCGGGAGCAGCGCGCGCACCTGGCCCGCCGCGTCGCGGTCGCCGGCATCGTGCTCGCGTCCATGCTGTGCACCGGCCTCGCGGTGTGGGCGTCGTGGACGGGCCTCCAGGACGTCCAGAGCACGTTCTTCGACACCCACTTCCTGTGGGACAGCCTGGGCGACTCGGGCGGCGTCCTCAAGGGGTTCTGGCTCAACGTCCAGATCTTCATGGTCGCCCAGGTCATCGTCATGTTCTGGGCGCTCGTCATCGTGTCGGTGCGCCAGCTCCCCGGGAAGGCGGCCGCGCCCCTCCGCTGGCTCGCGATCGCGTACGTGGACGTGTTCCGCGGGCTGCCGGCGATCGTGACCATCTACCTGATCGTCTTCGGGCTGCCGCTCACGAACCTGCCCGTCCTCGGCAACCTGCACGTCGACTTCTGGTTCGTCCATGCCGACCAGCTCTTCTGCCTGGGCGTCTTCTCTCTGGTCCTCGTGTACGGCGCGTACGTGTCGGAGGTGTACCGGGCCGGCATCGAGAGCGTGCACTGGAGCCAGGAGGCCGCGGCGCGCGGGCTCGGCCTG
Source organism: Acidimicrobiia bacterium (assembly GCA_035650535.1). GTDB lineage: Bacteria > Actinomycetota > Acidimicrobiia > IMCC26256 > PALSA-555 > DASRHL01. Next base: position 7,039 of record DASRHL010000261.1, on the reverse strand, counting down.
TCACGGGCTCAGGCCATGCGTCACGTCGTCCTGCCGCAGGCGCTGCGGCGGATGGTCCCGCCGCTGATGAACGACTTCATCAGCCTCCAGAAGGACACGTCCCTGCTCAACGTCGGCGGCGTCCTCGAGGGCTTCAACCGCGCCCGCATCTACGCCGGCAACAGCTTCAACCTCTCGTCGGTCACCGGCGTGGGGATCTGCTTCCTCGTCGTGACGGTCCCGATGACGCGCCTGGCCGACTACCTCGTCAAGCGCGACCGTGAACGGATGCACGGAGGCCAGTGAGCGGTGCCGTTCCTCGAGGTGCGCGACGTGCTCAAGCGGTTCGGGAGCAACACGGTGCTCGACGGTGTGAGCCTCGACCTGTCGGAGCACCAGGTCGCGTGCCTGATCGGCGCGTCCGGTTCCGGGAAGTCGACGCTGCTCCGGTGCATCAACGGCCTCGAACCGTTCCAGGCCGGGACGATCACGGTCGACGGTCGCAAGGTCGTGCAGGACGACATCAAGCTCAACCGGCTCCGGCGTGAGGTCGGCATCGTCTTCCAGAGCTTCAACCTGTTCCCGCACATGACCGTGCTCGACAACGTGACGCTCGCCCCGATGAAGGTCCGCAAGCTGTCGGAGCACGACGCGAGGGACCGTGCCTTCCAGCTGCTCGACCGCATCGGGCTCCGCGAGAAGGCGTACGAGTACCCCGACCGGCTCTCGGGCGGCCAGCAGCAGCGGGTCGCGATCGTGCGGGCGCTGGCCATGCAGCCGAAGCTCCTCCTCCTCGACGAGATCACGTCCGCCCTCGACCCCGAGCTCGTCAACGAGGTGCTGCGCATGGTGCGCGAGCTCGCGGAGGAGGGCATGACCATGCTCGTGGCCACCCACGAGATGGCGTTCGCCCGCGACTGCGCGACCAAGGTCTGCTACCTGCACGAGGGACAGATCATCGAGGAGGGACCCCCCGAGAAGATCTTCACGCGCCCGGACAACGTCCGGACGGCCGAGTTCCTGCGCCGCACCCTCGAGGCCGGGCGCCTGTGACGGGAGCGCGGCCCGTCGCCGACCTGGCCGGCCGCGAGTGGGACGTGGTGGTCGTCGGCGGGGGCCACAACGGCCTGACCGCGGCCGCCTACCTGGCCCGGGCCGGCTCCTCGGTGCTCGTCCTCGAGCGCCGCGACCGGCTCGGTGGCGCCTGCACCCTCGAACGGCCCTTCGCGGACCCGCGGTTCGTGATCAGCCCGTGCGCGTACCTCGTCGGCCTCCTCCACCCCCTGGTGATCGAGGAGCTGGCGCTCGCGAGCTACGGCTACCGGACGTTCCCGGTCGACCCGGTCCAGTGGACGCCGTTCGAGGACGGCACGTCGCTCACCGAATGGCGCGACGAGGCGCGCACCGCCGAGTCGGTCGCCGCGCTCTCGCCCCGCGACGTCGACGGCTTCTTCGCGTACGACGCGCTGTTCGTCCGGATCCGGGAGCGGCTGCGGCGCGGGCCGCTGGGCGACACCTGGCTCGGCGACGCGCCCGATCGGGCGGCGCTGGAGGAGCTCTTCGCCGACGACGGGGAGGCGCTCGAGGTCGTCCTGCACGCGCCGATCGCCGACGTCGTCGAGCGCCACGTCCGCGACGAGCGGCTGCGGACGGCGCTGCACGGCCAGGGCGTGATCGGAACCTTCGCCGGACCCCGCGACCCGGGGACGGCATGGATCCATGCGCACCACCGCCTCGGTCTCCTCGGGGGATGGGGCTACGTCGAGGGCGGGATGGGCCGGGTGTCGTCCTGCCTGGCCGACGCCGCCCGCGACGCGGGGGCGGTCGTGGTGGCGGGTGTCGAGGTCGCGGCCGTCGAACCCGGCGCCGGCGTGCGGCTCGGGGGCGGCGAGCTCGTGCGGGCCCGGGCCGTCGTCTCGAACGCCGATCCCGTCCGGACGCTCGCCCTCGTCGACGCCGGCGGCGGGGAGGTGGACGCCGGCTTCCGGGAACGGGTCCGCGGGTGGCGCTGTGCGAGCCCGGTCGTCAAGGTCAACTGCGCCCTCGACCGGCTGCCGACCTTCCTCGCCGCGCCCGACGGGCCCGACCACGTCTACCGGGCCCAGGTCGAGATCGGCCGTGGCATCGACGCGACCCAGGCGGCCTGCGACGCGGCGCGGGTCGGCGAGGTCGCGCCCGAGTGGTGCGAGCTCTACTTCCAGACGCCCTACGACGCGTCGGTCGCGCCACCCGGCGCCCACACGATGAGCGTCTTCGCGCAGTACGCGCCCGCCGACCTCGTGCGGGGCACGTGGGACGAGCGCCGCGAGGAGATCGGCGACGCGGTGCTGGCGGCCGTCGCCCGCTTTGCTCCCGACGTCGCCGCGTGCGTGGTCGATCGCGACGTGCTCGGCCCACCGGACGTGGAGGCGCGCGTCGGCCTGACCGGCGGGCACATCTTCCAGGGCGAGATCCTCCCCGACCAGATGTGGGACCGACGGTTCGCGCCCCGCACTCCGATCCCGGGCCTCTACCTGTGCGGCGCCGGGACGCATCCCGGCGGGAGCGTGATGGCGGTGAACGGCCGCAATGCCGCCCGGGTCGTCGAGGGGGACCTCGCGCGGCGCTGAGCCGGTACGGTCCCTGCGCCCGGATCGCGCCGATTGTCCGGAACCGGACCGCGGCCTTCGGGGAGGTTTGGGGGGGTTTGCCGAGTGACATGATTCACTTCGACCCGATTTGGACCCCTCTGACACCCGTCGACGGCGAGGGGCCTGACTAGCGTCCTCGGGCGGAAGTCGCCGCGTGTGCGCCTCCCCGGCCCCGCTGCGACCTTCCACTTCCCTCATACCCAGTGCTCTCGACGCGCGCGCCGGGAGCCCGGACCAACGAGAAAGGAGCCCGAGGCATGGGGATCTTGTCTCCGCGCCGGCGAACCGCCGTCGCGTTTCCAATGCTCGTCGCGGGTGTGCTCGCGACCGTGCTCGCGGTGCCCGGCATCGCCGTCGACGTCGACGCCCATCCCACGGTGGGTCACTCCGATACGGGGCGGCCGGCCGCCGCCCCAGCCACCCCGAACGCCTCCGTCACGTCCGCGCTCGCACCGCAGTACGTCGAAGCGGCCACGGTCTCGACCTTCGCCACGGCGGTGCTCGAGAACCAGTTCGCGGACGCCGTGAGGCAGAACGAGTTCCTCGACGCCGCCAACCGTCTCGTGCAGGAGCGAGCGGCGTCGGCCCCGTCGCTCGCGCGCTCGACCCGCGCCGCCTCCGGCGGAGGCGGCGGCTGCAACGGCGACGTGGCCTGCTTCCTCGCGTGCACCCGGGCGCACGAGTCCGACACCGCCGGCGGGTACTCCGCCGTGAGCGGCGGCGGCCGGTACCGCGGTGCCTACCAGTTCGACCAGCAGACCTGGGACAGCAACGCGGCTGCCGCCGGGCGCCCCGACCTCGTCGGTCAGGACCCGGCCGCGGTCGACCCTGCCGCCCAGGACCAGGTGGCGGCGTCCACCTACACGCTCCGGGGCAGCCAGCCCTGGGGTGGCCGCTGCTGACGGGTACCTCCACGCGGAGCGCGGTGCCCCCGGTCGTCGGGCCGGGGGCACCGCCGCGTCCGGGGTCCGCTCGTGCCGGTACCGGGGTGAACGTCCTCTAGGTTGGCCGCCACGGTGGAAGATCCCGCTCCGGCACCGGCGGCGTCACCCGACCTCGCGGTCGGCGCGTTCACCGAGCGCGGCCCGTGGGTGGTCGAGCCCGCCGAGCTCGTCTGGTGCCGCGGCCTCGACCGGGTCCGCGCCCGTACCCGGGCCGAGGTCCCGAGGCTCCTCCAGACCGGCCGGGTGCCGCCGCTGGGCCGGCTCGCCCGTGTGGTCGCGCTGGTCGGTACCGCACTCGGTGTCTGGTACCGCCGCGAGCGGGGGACGCCGGCGTCCCGGGCCGGGCTGTCGCGCCGGCTGCGCCGGGCGTTCGAGCGGCTCGGCTCGACGTACGTGAAGCTGGGCCAGATCGTCTCCGCGTTCGAGGGGCTGTTCCCCGACGAGCTCGTCGACGAGTTCAAGAAGCTCCGCGACCAGGTCCCCCCCGAGCGCTTCGACGACGTCCGGGCCGTGGTCGAGCGGGAGCTCGGCCGGCCGCTCGACGCCGTCTTCTCGGAGTTCGCCGAGGAGCCGATCGCCGCCGCGTCGATCGCGCAGGTCCACGCCGCGCGCCTCGTGACCGGCGAGGAGGTGGTGGTGAAGGTGCAGCGGCCCCGGGTCGCGGCCCTCGTGCGGGCCGACATCCGGGCCCTGGCCTGGCTCGCGCCCTGGCTCGTCGGCCGCATCCCGGTGACGGCGCTGGCGAACCCGCCGGCGCTGGTGGAGCTGTTCGCCGAGCAGATCGTCGAGGAGCTCGACTTCCGGCTGGAGGCCGAGAACATGCTCGACCTGGCCCGCGTGCTCGCGGTGACCGAGCAGCGCACGATGGTCGTCCCCCGGCCCCACCCGGTGCTCGTCACCCGGCGGGTCCTCGTGATGGAGCGCCTGCGGGGCTTCGCGTTCGACGACGTCGCGTCGATGCACGCCGCCGGTCTCGACACGACGAAGATCCTGCGAGCCGGGCTCATCGCCTGCCTCGAGGGCGCGCTCCTCTACGGCGTGTTCCACGGCGACCTGCACGGCGGGAACCTGCTCGTCCAACCCGACGGCCGCACCGTGCTGTTCGACTTCGGGATCACCGGCCGGCTCGACGAGCCGAAGCGCCTGGCGTTCCTGCGGCTGCTCATCACCGGGACCGCCGGCGACGTGCGGGGCCAGCTGGCGGCGCTGCGCGACCTGGGCGCGTTCCCCGCCGACACCGACCTCGACGCCGTCTTCCGCGACCTCGAGCTCGACCAGCCGGTCAAGGACCCGACGCAGATGTCCGCCGACGAGATGGTGACCGAGCTGCAGGACCTCGTGAAGAAGCTCCTCGGCTACGGCGCCCGCGCGCCGAAGGACCTCATGCTGTTCGTGAAGAACCTCATGTTCCTCAACGCCGCCACGGCGACGCTGGCGCCCGATCTCGACCTGCTCGGCGAGATCGCCCACATCCACGCGTACTTCACGCAGGTCCACGGCGAACGGATCCTGCGCGAGATCGGGCTCGGCGCGGTCGCGCAGCCGATCGACATCGACGCGGTCAAGGCGTCGTTCCTCGTCCCACCCGAGGTCGACCGGCTCACCTTCCGGGAGCTGCAGGAGCGGCGCCGCACGATCCTCCGGCGGATGGGCGAGGAGCGCTCAGCCGGCGGTACCGCCGGGCGGCGCCGGTTCCGCCGCGGCTGACGGGTCGTCCGCAGTCACGTACGAGACGGCGTAGTACGCGGCGATCAGCGCGTAGACGACCAGGCACGCGGGCGCGCTCACGAACGCCAGTCCGATGGACGCGCCGTACATCACGGGGCCGACGAGCGTCCGCCGGATCATGACCCGCGTCTCGGCCGAGCCCAGACCGGGCGCGCGGAGATCGGCGCGCACGAGCAGCCGGAGCCAGGCGGCGAGGAAGAAGATGCCGGTCGCGGTCATGTTGGCGCTGTAGACGGCGGCTGCGAGATGCGAGTTGGCACCGCCGCTACGGACGTACTGCGCGAGCAACGCCGTCGTGAACGGCAGCACGGCCACCGCGCCGAGCAGCCCGAGGTTCGTGAACTGCATGACGCGGTCGACCCGTCCGACGAGCCGGTACATGCCGTGGTGGTTGACCCAGATGATCCCGATGATCACGAAGCTGACCGCGTACGCCGCGTACGAGGGCCACTGGTGGGCGAGGTCGTGCCCGAGCCGGCCGGGGCGTGAGCGCGGCACCGAGATGTTGAGCACGAGCAGCGTGATCGCGATCGCGAAGACACCGTCGCTGAACGCCTCCACCCGGTTCGTCGGCACGCCGGGAGCGTACGTTCCGTTCCTGGCCCGCCCGCCGGGAGGATCCCGGCCCCACGGGCCGGCAACGCGGGCTCGCCCGATCGGCGCCCGCCGCAGCGACTTGAACGAACGTTCAAGCAAGTGAGACCATGGCGGGGTGATCCGGGCGGCGACGGCGACGGCCACGGCGGGCGGGACGACGGGCACGCGCGAGCGCATCCTCGAGACGGCGCTGCGGCTGTACTCCGAGCGGGGGACGGCCCGGGTCAGCATGCGGGAGCTCGCCGAGGCGGCCGGGGTCACGGTGCCGGGGCTCTACTACCACTTCGCCTCGAAGGCCGAGCTCATCCAGGCCCTCTACCAGGCCCGCGGCTACGGCAACCGTGAGGAGGTCGAGCACGCGGCGCCCGGCCCGGTCGCGACCCGCATCGTCGAGCAGGCCCGGCGGGAGTTCGCCCGGCTCGTCGCCGACGAGCACTTCATGCGGCTCATGCAGCGCGAGTCGGTGTTCGGCGACGGCGACGCGCTCGAGGTGGGCCGCCGCCTCGGCGACGAGTGGCGCGCCCGGTGGCGCGACGTGCTCGCCGGTTCGTCCGACCTCTCGGCCGGCGCCGACGTCACGAAGGCGGCCGACTGCATCGCGACGTTCCTCTGGGGTCTCTTCGTCGAGTTCCTGAACGACCACGACGAGTCGCTCGTCTCGCGCATCGACGACTTCGCCGCGCTCATCGCACCGGGGCTGACGTCATGACGGCTCCCGCGTCGGCGGCACCGAGGCAGACCGCATACGCGGCCCGTCTCACGCGCAAGCGCATCATCGTGACGACCGCGGCCGTCATGGCCGGGATGTTCCTGTCGTCGCTCGACGGCACCATCGTCGCCACCGCCATGCCGACGGTCGTGAGGGACCTCCACGGCATCGACCGCTACGCCTGGGTCTTCTCGGGCTACCTGCTGTTCGAGATCGCGTCGATCCCGCTGTGGGGCCGGCTTGCCGACATGTTCGGGCGCAAGCGCATCTTCCTCACCGGGATGATCGTCTTCCTGGTCGGCTCGGTGCTGTCGGGCAACGCGCACTCGATGACCGAGCTGATCGCGTTCCGCGGGCTGCAGGGCCTCGGCGCCGGCTGCCTCATCCCGGTGGCGCAGACGATCTCGGCCGACCTGTACACCATGGAGCAGCGGGCGAAGGTGGCGGCGCTG
>DASRHL010000260.1:0-16185 GCA_035650535.1 Acidimicrobiia bacterium | reverse complement strand
GGACGGCTGCTCGGGCTCGGCATCGCCGCCTACGTCGAGCCGACGTCGATGGGCGCGCCCGGGCTCCACAGCGAGGGTGCCACGGTGCGGGTCGAGTCGAGCGGTCACGTGACCGCGTTCGTCGGCACGACCTCGCACGGCCAGAGCATCGAGACGACGATGGCCCAGATCGTCGCCGAGCAGCTCGGCGTCGACTACGACGACGTCACCGTCGTGCAGGCCGACACGCAGGCGACGCCCTACGGCCCGGGCACCGGCGGCAGCCGCACCGCGGTCGTCGCGGGCGGCGCGATCCGCGAAGCCACCGTCGCCGTGCGCGACAAGGTGCTGCAGATCGCGGCGCAGGCGATGGAGGCGTCGCCCGACGACCTCGAGATCCAGCGTGGCGTCGTGTCGGTGCGCGGGACGCCGGCGCGCTCCGTCACGCTCAAGGAGGTGGCGAAGCTCGCGTACACGACGTCCGACACGTTGCCGAGCGACGTGCGCAGCGGGCTCGAGGCGACGGTCCGGTTCCGGCCGACGCAGTTCCCGACGTGGTCGAACGCGACGCATGCATGCGTGGTCGAGATCGACCGCGAGACGTGGCAGCCGCACGTGACGCGCTACATCGTCTCCGAGGACTGCGGCCGCATGATCAACCCGATGATCGTCGAGGGGCAGATCTTCGGCGGCGTCGTGCAGGGGATGGGTGGCGTGTTGCTCGAGAACTTCCGCTACGACGCCGATGGCAACCCGCTCACGTCCACGTTCATGGACTACCTGCTGCCGACGACGACGGAGGTGCCCGACATCGAGGTCGGCCACATCGAGACCGACTCCACGACGAACCCGGGCGGGTTCAAGGGGATGGGGGAGGGCGGTGCGATCGGCGCCCACGCCGCCGTCGCCAACGCGGTGGCCGACGCGGTCGCCCACCTCGGCATCCGCGTGACGCGTGCCCCCCTCGGCCCCAACGACCTCTTCGAGCTCGCGGCTACCGCCGGCCTGGCCTGACGGCCTCGGCGCTGGTTTGCTAGGGGCTATCGCATGCTTGCTATAGTTAGCAGCGGCAGCGAGATCCCCCCAGCCAACCCCGAAGGAGGAGCCCCATGGCTCTCGATCCCCGGAATGCCGCCCGGACGGCCGTCCTGACCCCGGTCGGGCTCGGCGTCCTCGCCGTCGATGCCACCGCGGACTGGGCCACGGCCCAGGGCCGCAAGGCCAACGCCGTGGTCGCCCCCCGGGTCGCCCCGGTGCGCAGCACTATCACGACCCGGGTGCGGTCGCTGCTCGACGAGGCCCGGACCCAGGCCAAGCCCACCGCCTCGCGTCTCGAGCACCGGCTCGGCGCGCTGACCCGCCGCCGCAACGGCGTCGGCCCCGCCCCGAAGACCGCCAAGTAGCCCGACGTTCTCGGCACGCTGGTCCGGGATCATCCCGGCGCAGCGTGCCGAGAACGCGAAGGGGCCGAGGTTCGCCGGCGCGGTCGCGATGCCGCTCGCCGTCGGGCGGGTACGGTCGGGCGATGCGCCGGACGGCGACGAGCGCGCTCGCAGCGTTGATCGCGACGATCGCGGTCGTCGGCGCCGTGGCCACGCCCGCGGGTGCGGCCAAGACGCCGAGGTTCCACCTCAGCAGTCCGGCGTTCGCGAGCGGGGCGGCGATTCCCGACGGGTTCACGTGTGACGGCGCGGGCGCGTCGCCGCCGCTGCAGTGGACGGGCGTGCCACGCAAGGCCGCGCAGCTCGCGCTGATCGTCGACGACCCGGACGCGCCGAACGGCACGTTCGTGCACTGGGTGGCGTGGAACATCGACCCGAAGGCGGGGGAGCTCCCGGAACAGAACGTGCTCCCGACGGTCGTGCAGGGATCGAACGGCGTGCAGACGCAGAAGTACCTCGGGCCGTGCCCGCCCCGGGGCGACGATCCGCACCACTACCGCTTCACGCTGTACGCGCTGTCGAAGGCGCCGTCGCTGCAGGCGGGGGCGACGGCCGCGGAGCTGCGGCGTGCCATCCGCAGGACGGTGCTGGCGCGCACGCGGCTCGTCGGCACCTACCAGCGCAAGGCGACCAGCGCGACCTAGCGACGGGGCCGCGCCCGGTTCACCGGAAGAGCGGCATCACCTCTTCGGCGAACAGGCGCATCGACCTCACGACCAGGTCGTGGTCCATGCCGCCGACGCCCATCCACACGAGCAGGCGCCGGGCTCCGGCGTCGCGCAGCGCCGCGATCTTGTCGGCGCAACCGGACGGCGAGTCGAAGAGCATGACGTTCTCGGCCCAGTCGTCGTAGACGAGCTCGGGCAGGCGGCCGCCCCGCTTCTCGTAGAGGTCGTAGCCGCGCGGCATCTCGGTGGTCGTCGGGGTCGTCAGGTGCTGCAGGATCTCGATGTCCCACTCGAGCGGTTCCCTCGCGAGGTCGCGCGCTTCCTCGCGCGACGGCGCCAGGAACGCGTACTTGAGCACGGTCGCCCGCTCGAGGAACGGCTCGGGGTCGGCGCCGGCCGCCTCGATCTCGCGCCGGTAGACGCCGAGCTCCTCGACCTGGCCGGCGAAGGGGTCGAGCGGGCGGGCCATGAGCGCCGGCAGCCGGCGCGCGATCGACGACCGCATGCTCTCGGGGCTGTTCATCGCATGCAGCAGGATCTCGTCGGGGCGGCGCACGGGGAGCGGCCACAAGCGCACCGGCGGCAGGTGGAAGTAGTTGCCCTCGAACGGCGACTCGTCGCCGTCCCACACCTGCAGCACGACGTCGAGCGCCTCGTCGAAGATCGCCCGCGTCTCGTCGATCGGCACGCCGAACACGCCGTACTGCGGGAACTGGTAGCCGCGCCCGACGCCGACCTCGACGCGCCCGCCGGTCATGTGGTCGAGCAGCGCGACGCGCTCGGCGAAGCGCAGCGGATGGGTGAACGTGAGGTTGACGACGGCCGTCCCGATGTGCACCCGTTTCGTGCGGGCCGCGATCTGACCTGCGATGAGCAGCGCGTCGCCGGCGAGGCAGTAGGGGCTGAAGTGCTGCTCGGGCACCCACACGTCGTCGTAACCCATCTGTTCGGCGAGGACGGCCCGCTCGAGCTCCCGGGTCACGACCTGCGCGGGGTCGCGGCCGGGTGGGCACTGGAACGTGTGGTAGGTACCGAAGCGCATCGCCGGCGCGCTTCTCGTCAGACCGGCGCCGGCCGGTCGGAGCGCAATGGCGGCAAGCCGGCCAGCGCGCGCGCCGCCCGGATCGCGAGCGCGACGATCGTCAGCGTCGGGCCGTACCCGGTCGAGGTCGGGAACACGGACGAGTCGGCGACCATCACGTTGTCGACGTCCCAGAGACGCTGCCACGGGTCGCACACGCTGGCGCGGGGATCGGTGCCCATGCGGGCCGTCCCCATGACGTGGCGCGACATCGGTGTCGGGTCGCCGCCCGGGTGCCGGCGCACCTGCTCCGGCGTCGGCGGCGACGTCGCCGAGAAGCTGACCTCGGCGCCCGCCTCGCGCATGACGGCCTCGAGCCGTGGCTGCCAGTGCTCCGAGCACGCGAGCTCGTGGCGGTGCGGTTCGTAGGTGACGCGGCCGGCGGGGAAGCCCCAGACGTCCTTCACGTGCGGGTCGAGGTCGACGCGGTTGGCGTGCTGGGGGAGGTCCTCGCCCTGGATCGTGAACGCGGCCATCCGGTCGCGCATGGGCGACGAGAGCATCGTCGTCGCGTGGTGCGGTCCGGTCGGCGAGTACGTGGCCTCCATGATGACGTGCGCGGCGCCACCGTGCTCCACGATCCCGCCGCGGAACCACGGCAGACCCGCGTCGCGCGCGGCGCCGAGCGCGGCGGCGTCGGGGACGATCGGGTCGTCCATGAGATGCGTCACCGACCGGCCCCGGTGCGCGTGCAGCCGGTAGGGGAAGATGCCGAGCGTGAACGTCTGGAAGTGGTACATGAGGTAGTGGCCGACGAGGTCGGGGTCGCCGACGCCCGATCGCAGGAGGAGGCGGGGCGTCTCGAACGCGCCGGCGCCGAGCACGACGTGATCGGCGGTCACTTCCCGTTGCACGCCGTCGGCGTCGAGGTAGCGGAGGCCCTGCGCCCGCCGGCCGGCGCCGTCGAGCACGATCTCGGTGACGTACGACTCGGGCCGCACCTCGCAGCGGCCCGTCCGCAACGCCCGCCGCAGGGGCGCGACCGGGTCGCCCTTGGCGTCGATCGGGCAGCCGAACATGCCGCAGAACCCGCAGTTGTTGCACGCGGGCCGGCCGTCGTACTCGACGCTGTTGACCCCGGTGGGCGCGCGGTACGGGTGGTAGCCGAGACGGGTCGCGGCCTCGGCCGTCACGAGCGCGCAGAACATGTCGGCGCCCGGCGGCATCGGGTACGGGCCCGAGCGCCACGCCGCGAACGGGTTCTCGGTGTGGTCGCCGGCGACGCCGACGACGCGCTCGGCCTCGGCGTAGTACGGCTCCATCTCGTCGTAGTCGACGGGCCAGTCGGCGAGGTCGGCGCCCTCGATCGGGCCGAGCTCGCTCAGGAGCCGGAAGTCGACCTCGCGAAAGCGCGGGAGCTTGCCGTCGGCGTGGAAGCCGCCGCCGCCGACGGTGGACGGCAGGTTGTTCACGCCGCCGGTGAAGAGCCGGTCGCCGTCGTCGTCGGAGAGCCGGAACGTGCGCGGCTCGAGGAACGGGTCGGGCCCGAGGAAGTGGCGGAACACGAACTTCAGCTCGTCGTTGCTCACGTGCCCGAGCGGTTCGAACGGCGCCTCGAGCGAGAGCAGGTGGTTGCGTCCCTTCTCGAGCATGATCACCGACTTGCCGGCGGCCGTCAGCACGTCGGCCGTCGTCGACCCCGCCGGCCCCGTCCCCACGATCACGACGTCGCAGTCCCGCGCGGTCACGAGCCCGCCCGGAGTCGTCGCCGGTCACTCACGGCCGCTGACCTCCTCGTCGGTGTAGCCGCGGGGTTGGACGTCGCCGGCGTACTGGACGGCCTGCCAGGCGAGGCCGTCGCGGTTGCCGCCGTACTCCGGCGCGCTGTACGCGCCCTCGCACGCGTGACGGTAGAGGAGCCGCTTGAAGTCGGGGACGGCGTCGAGCCGCGCGTCCTGCGCGGCGCCGTCGAGCGCGCAGAAGTCGTCGCCGACCGCGGCGATGCCGTCGCGGTACTCCTGTTGCCAGCCGGTGACCGGGCCGTTGAACTCGCGCTCGGGGATCCCGCGTGACCCCTCGATCCGCGTGCGCCACGCGAGCTCCTCGAGCCGCGACAGCGCCATGAAGTCGGCGAACGACGCGTCGCCGCCGAATCGGCCCGAGAACGGCCCGCCCGCGAAGATGCGCGGCGGGTCGACGGCGAACGCGCCGAGCAGCCCGTCGACGTAGTCGGCGACGCCGAGGGCGCGCGCTCCCGGATGCCCTTCCACCGCAGGGATGAGCCGCTCGCACGCCGCCTCGACGACGGCGTACTGCGCGGGCGAGAAGAAGTGGAGCGACCCGTTCCCTGCCATGCGCCGGCGCGTCAGAGTCGGCTGATCTCGAAGTTGCCCTGGTCGTCGAGGCGCGCCACCGATCCCGGCCGCACGACGACGACCGTGAACGGCTCCTCGATCAGCGCCGGGCCCATGACCTCGCACCCCGCCGCCAGCACCACGCCGTCGTACACGGGCGTGTCGACGAAGCCGTCGTCGAAGTAGGTGGCGCGCCGGCCCGCGAGCGCCCGGGTCGCCTGCGTCACCGTGCCCGGTTCGGCGAGGCGCTCGGGCTTCGGCGTCCGGCCGCGCGCGGTCAACCGCACACCCCGCAGGAGCGGCTGCTGGTTACGGAACGCGAAGCCGCGCTCGTGCTGGTGCTGCTCGTGGAACCGCTCGGCGAGGTCGAGCAGGCCGGGCTCGTCGAGCGCGGTGCCCTCGGGGACGGGGACGCTCATGTCGAAGTTCTGCCCCGGGTAGCACATCTGCGCGAAGAGGCCGAGCTCGACGTCGTCGCGCCCCAGGCCTGTCGGCTCGAGTTCCTTCGCGATCTCCTCGTCGAGCTCGCCCATCAGCGCGTGGACGCGCCCGAGGTCGACCTGCGACAGCGGGACGACGTAGGCCCGCACGAGATCGACGACGTAGTCGGCGACGAGCACACCGAGCGCCGAGAACGCGGGCGCCGTCTTGGGGACGACGATGCGGCCGACGCCCAGCTCGGCCGCGATCGCCCACGCGTGGACCGGACCGTTGCCGCCGTAGGCGATGATCGCAAGGTCGCGCGGATCCGCGCCGTGGGACGCGAGCACCCGGCGGGTCGCGTTCGCCATGTTCGAGTTGACGATGCGCTGGATGCCCCACGCGGCCTCGGTGACGCCGACACCCAGCGGCTCGGCGACCTCACGCCGGATCGCCTCGCGCGCGCCGTCGACGTCGAGCGTCATGCGCCCGCCCGCGAACCCGGTCGTCGGGATGTAGCCGAGGACGGCGTCGGCGTCGGTGACGGTCGGGAGCGTCCCGCCCCGCCCGTAACAGACCGGACCCGGAGTCGAGCCCGCGCTCTCGGGGCCGACGAGCAGCGCACCTTGCCGGACCCGCGCGATCGACCCGCCGCCGGCGCCCACGCTCTGCACGTCGACCATCGGGAGACCGATGTAATAGCGGTACCGCCAGTTCCAGTCGGTCTTGATCTCGGGCCGGCCGTCGCGCACGAGACACACGTCGAAGCTCGTGCCGCCCATGTCGACCGCGACGAAGTCACCGACGCCCGCCTTCGACGCGGCCAGCGTCGCGCCCATGACGCCGCCGGTCGGGCCCGACGCGAGCAGGCTCACGGCGCGCTTGGCCACGTAGTCGGGCGGCATCACGCCGCCGGTCGACTGCATGACGAGCAGCGGCCCGCCGTAGCCCGCGGCGCGCAGCTCGTCCTGCAGGTTGCCGACGTACGCCGCGATCCGCGGCGCCACGTACGCGTTCACGAGCGTCGTCGACACCCGCTCGAACTCGGGCCCGCGTGCCATCACCTCGTTCGACAGCGAGATGTGCTCGACGTCGGGATACTCCTCGCGGATGATCTCCGCGGCGCGCCGCTCGTGCTTCGGGTCGACGAAGCTGAAGAGGAACATCACCGCGATCGACGTGACGCCGAGCGCCTTCAGCCGCCGCACGCCCCGGCGCACGGCGTCCTCGTCGAGCGGGAGCACGACCTCGCCCCGGTAGTCGAGTCGCTCGGGGATCGGGATGCGGGCCCGGCGCTTGGCGATGGGCGGCGGCGCCGGGTAGGAGGGATCCCAGATCTCCTCCTTGTGGACGCGCCGCATCTCGATCTCGTCACGGTGGCCCTCGGTGACGAGCAGGCCCGTGGGCGCACCGTTCATCTCGATCATCGTGTTGTCGGCGGTGGTCGTCCCGTGCACCACGACGTCGACGCGCCGGCAGAAGTCGGCCAGCGGGACGCCGAAGCGCTCCGCGAGCTGGCGGAGTCCGTTCATCACGCCGACGGACTGGTCGTCGGGCGTCGTCGGCGTCTTGTCGAGGACGACCTCGCCGTCGGGGGTGACGCAGATCAGGTCGGTGAACGTCCCCCCGACGTCGATCCCGACGCGGTACCCGCTCACGGCCGCGTGTCCCCCCGGCGCTGCCGGCGCAGCTCCGTGGTGGCCCCGTGGTCGACGGCGAGGGTCAGGTCCTCGAGCGAGCCGGTGAGGACGACGCCGTAGTCGCGCTCGGCGCCCGCGACGCTGACGTACTCGTCGAGGACGTCGTCGAGGACGGCCTGCGGGTCGCGGTCGAGCGGGTCGCCCCAGCCACCCCCGCCGCCGTAGTCGTACATGACCCGCTGCCCGGCGGTGAGCGGGATCCACTCGGCGGTGTGCTCGACGCGGTACGGATCGTCGGATCCGTACCGGATGACCATCTCGTTGGGCGCGCCGGGCCGGCCGCCACAGATCCCCGGCATCGGGTACTTCATCCCGACGACGTACGTGTACACCTTGGCGTCGACCAGCACCTCTTTCTCGTAGTGGCTCCCGCACAGCCCGCGCCACTGCCCGGCGCCGCCCGAGTCGATCCGGTAGTCGCGTGACCATTGGATGTGCGGGAAGAGGCTCTCGTTGATCTCGGCCGTCGCCTTCCAGAGGTTGCCGAAGGACGCGTTCTGCGCGCCCCACGCATCCATTCCCTTGGCGGCGTTGCACCAACCCGCGTACACCTCGGCCGAGTGATCGGTGAACGTTTGGCCCGTGCGCGGGTCGACGCCCACGATGATCGTCGGGATACCCGTCTTGTAGGTCTGCGGGACGGCCGTGTCGGGGAGCACGTCCTGCATCGCGACCGCGATCACCTCGCCGACGTCGGCGCCGGGATGGTGCGTCCCCGCGCTGACGGGCTTGCCGGGGTGCGGGTTGAGCACGCAGCCCTGGGGCACGACGAGCTTGATCTGGTCGAAGAAGCCCTCGTTCTTGGGGATCTCGGGATCCATCATGGCAGCGATCTGCGCCACGGTGTACCCGCGCGTGTTGCCGAACGTCGACCACGCCTGGAGCTCCTGGCGCGTGTCGGAGCCCGTGTAGTCGATCGTGAGGTCGCTGCCGGACACGGTGATCCTGACGTGCAGGTGCACGTCGGGATTGCCGAGCGGGTCGTGGTCGACGTAGGCGTCGGCTTCGTAGACGCCGTCGGGCCAGCTCGCGACCTCTTCGCGGAAACGCCGGGCCGCGTAGTCGATCATCGAGTCGACGCTCTCCTCGACCGTGCGGGCGCCGTAGCGGTCGAGCATGTCGCCGAGCCGCCGCACGGCGTGCTGGGCGGCGCCGATCTGGGCGCGGAGGTCGCCGACGTAGTCGGGGATGCGGTTGTTGGCCTGCAGCGCGTAGATCACGTCGCGCCGTTCGACGCCCCGGTCGACCACCTTCACCACCGGCCACCGCACGCCCTCGCCCCAGATGTCGCCCGCGGTGATGTTGTAGCCGCCGGGCACGCCGCCACCGGTGTCGCCGTGGTGGCACTGGATGCTCGCGATCAGGACCATCCGGCGCCCGCCCGAGGCCCCACCCGTGCCGTCGGGCGCGTCGGCGAAGACCGGCGCGAACACGTTGTAGTCGGGGAGGTGGCCGCCGCCGTGGTACGGGTCGTTGGCGACGAACACGTCGCCCTCGCGGAACTCGTCGACCCCGAGGAACTCGAGCGCGAAGCGCACGGGAAGCGTCGACGTCAGCATGAACTGGGGGATGCCGACCGACAGCGCGGCGAGCCGGCCCTGCGCGTCGAGCACGGTCGCGTTGCGCTCGTTGCTCTGGTTGAGGATGGGCGTCGTCGCGGTGCGCGACACGTACGTCGCCATCTCGAAACAGACCGTCTCCATCGCACCCCGGACGACCTCGGCGGTCACGGGGTCGACGGAGGGCGCGGCCGACAGCCGGCCCCGGCTGCCCGCCAGTTGCACCAGGTCGACGTTCATCGCACCCCCCGAGCCGGACCCGCCGCGGACGGCGCGAACCATCCGCCGACACCTGACGTACGTGTCAGCCAGTGTACGCCATGGTCGCGGCCGCGGGTCGGGTCGGTGCATCTGTGCCGGTCGGTACACTGCGCGTCGTCATGGAGCTCCCGACCGTGTCCGAACGCGCTCGGCTCGCCCCGGACAAGCCGGCCTTCGTGCTCGGTGACCAGGTCCGCACGTTCGCCGACTTCGACGAGCGCACGACGCGTCTCGCGCACGCGCTCCGGCGGCGCGGGGTCGGCCCGGGCGATCGCGTCGCGATCATGCTGCCGAACGGCTTCGAGTTCTTCGAGACGTGGGCCGCGGCGACGAAGCTCGATGCCGCGGTGGTCCTCGTCAACTGGCACCTCAAGTCGGACGAGCTTGCCTACATCCTCACCGACTCGGGCGCGTCGCTCATCGTCGCCGATCCCGCGCTCGACGCCCACTACGAGCCGGCGCTGCGTGCCGCCGACGGCTGCTCGCTCCTGACCACCGGACTCGAGTACGAGGCCGCGATGACGGCCGAGGGCGCGGCCGCGATCGACGAACCGCTCGGGCTCGTCGCGCTCGGCAGCCCGATCTTCTACACGTCCGGCACGACCGGTCGGCCGAAGGGCGTGGTGCACGGCGCGGGGACGCCCGACCCCGCCGTCGCGCGGCGGAACATGACCGGGCAGATCGCGCTCTGGAACTGGACACCCGACGACGTGTACGTCGTGACCGGCCCCGCCTACCACGCCGGGCCGGGCGGCTGGGCGATGACCGCGCTCGCGGTCGGCGCGACGACGGTCATCCTCGCGGCGTTCGACGCGCGTGAATGGCTCCGCCTGGTCGAGCGTCACCGGGTCACGCGGACGTTCTGTGTCCCCGCGCACTTCATCCGCCTGCTCGAGGTGCCCGACGAGCTCGCGGCGCGCGACCACTCCTCACTCCGGCTCGTGGTCCACGCCGGCGCGCCGTGCCCGATCCCGGTCAAGCGCCGGATCATCGAGGCGCTGGCACCGTGCGAGATCGCCGAGCTCTACGGCATGAGCGAGGGCGGCGCGACCCGGATCTCGATGCAGGAGTGGCTCGAGCGGCCGGGAAGCGTCGGCCTGCCCTGGCCCGGTACCGAGGTGCGCATCCTCGACCCCGGCGGGCGCCCGGTGCCGGCGGGCGAGACGGGCATCATCTACGTGCGCCCGCCCGGCGGGGCGCGGTTCCACTATCACGACGACCCGGCCCGAACCGACGAGGCCTGGCGCGCCGACGCGTTCACGGTCGGCGACGTGGGCCACCTCGACGACGACGGGTACCTCTACCTCACCGACCGGGCCGTCGACATGGTGATCCGCGGTGGGGTCAACATCTACCCGCGCGAGATCGAGGACGTGCTCTACGAGCATCCGGCGGTCGTCGACTGCGCCGTCTTCGGTGTGCCCGACGAGCGGTTGGGCGAGCAACTCATGGCCGTCGTCGAGACACGCGCACCGGTAACCGGCGACGAGCTACGCGAGTTCTGCCGTGAACACCTCGCCGACTTCAAGGTCCCGGCGAAGGTCGAGATCGTCGCCGAGCTTCCCCGCCAACCCAACGGCAAGGTGCTGAAGCGCGTGCTGCGGGAGCAGCACTGGAAGGACCGCGCCGCCTCGATCTGACCGGCCGGACCGACCCGATGCCCGGCCCGTCCTGGCGCCGCCGAGCCCGGTGCGGGTCACGACGCGTCGGCGCCGTTCCGGTCGTCGACGAACCGTTCGGCGAGGCCGGTGATCTCGAGCACCCGCAGCGGGCTCCCGTGCACGTTGACGAGCCGGAGCGGGCGGCCGTCCTCGGCGAGCGACGAGTGGACCTCGATCAGCACCGCGAGCGCGGACGAGTCCATGTAGTCGAGCTCGGAGCAGTCGCAGAGCACCTCGCCCGCCGTGTCGCGCGCATGCGCCAGCAGCGAGGTCAGGAGATCGTCGGCGTTCGAGAGATCGAGCTCGCCGCGGAGAGGAAAGGGGGCGAACCGGTCACGCTGTCGCTGCTCCATGCCGTCCTCCTGCCATCCTGCGTGCCCTCCTGCGCGGGGCACCGCACCGCCGGTGCCGGGGTCAACACGCGCGGGGGAGGCGACGATTCCCGGACCTTCGGCAGCCGGCGCGCTCACGCGCCTGCCGTCGGCGGCCGGCGCCCCACGACCGCGACCAGCCCGACCGGGAGGGTCTCGGAGCCGAAGCCCGTCGCCACCTCGGCTTCGACGCCTTCCGCGGCCAGCAGCGCAGGGATCGCGGCCGTGTCGACGAGCACGTTGTCGTGGACCTCGTCGTCGCGGCGCCACAGCCCCGCTTCGGTCTGCACGAAGGTGGTCATCTCTCGGCGGTAGGTGCGGGGCTCGGGGACGGACGTCCTCGTCACGAGCATCCAGCCGTCGCCCGACCACACCAGGGGCGGCTGGTCGTGGCGTTCCTCGCCCCACCGGACGTCGCAGACGTCGAAGAGGAGCACGCCACCTGGGCGGAGGGCACGCGCCATCGCCGTCAACGACCGCCACACCTGGCCCTCGTCGTCGAGGTAGCTCAAGGGATGGCCCACGCTGACGATCGCGTCGGCGTCCGGGATCGGGTCGTCGGGCAGGCGGAGCAACTCCGGCGTGAGCCCGGGGACGTAGCGGCGCGCGATCTCCAACATCGCCGGCGACGCGTCGGTCGCGAGCACGCGATGACCGGCGTCGACCAGATGCTTCGTGAGCAGGCCCGACCCGCAACCGAGCTCGACCACGAGGCCGCGCCGCGCCCGGATCGGCTCGAGCGACTGCAGCACGCCGGGAGCGACCGCGTCGGCATGACCGCCGAAGCCCTCGTGGTGGATCCGGGCCAGGTCGGCCCGGTAGTACGCCTCGCGCGTCATGGGGGTCTCCGTTCGCGGGCGGCGATCTCGTCCGGCAGCGCACGGACGTAGGGAGCGCGGCCCGATCCCTGTCGCGGTCGGCCGTCTCCTCCGACCGAACGACGTCCGGCAGCGCGGCGACCTGAAGCTATATCAGCAGGTCGGCGAGCCGGTCGTGGTGCCAGTCGGTGCTGCCCATCCAGTGCTCGGACCCGAAGGCCCGGCGCAGGAACAGGTGCAGGTCGTGCTCCCAGGTGAACCCGATGCCGCCGTGGATCTGGATCCCGTCCTTCGCGGCCCGGACCGCGGCCCGGCCGGCGGCGGCCTTGGCGACATGGACGGCCCGGTGGCGCTCGGCGTCGTCGGCGTCGATCGTCATCGCCGCGTACTGGACGGCGCCGCGGGCGCGTTCTACCTCCAGCGACATGTCCGCGAGCTTGTGCTGGATCGCCTGGAACGACCCGATCGGCACGCCGAACTGGTACCGCTCCTTCGCGTACTCGAGCGTCATGTCGAAGAGGTGACGGGCGGTGCCGACCATGTCGGCGGCGAGGGCGACGGTGGCTCGTTCGAGGACGGCGTCGAGCGCGCCGGCCGCGATCGGGAACGTGTGGCCGCCGGCCGCGCTCGCGTCGACCTCGAACAGCCGCCGCGAGAAGTCCTCGGTGTGCACGGAACGGACGCGCGCGTCGCCGCCGGCGGCGACGCGCACCGAGGGACCGGACGGGCCCGCGTCGACGACCGCGACGAGGTCGACCCGGTCCGCCTCCGGCACGAAGGTCTTCACGGGCTCGGCGTTCGGGCGCCACTCGCCGTCGGCGCCCGCCAGCGCGACGGTCCCGGAGAGCTCACCGTCGAGCACGCGCGGGACGAGCTCGTGCTCGATCGCCATGAGCAACGGCGCGAAGAGCGCGACGGTCGGGAAGAACGGTCCGGGCGCGGCCGCGGCGCCGTGCGGCTCGAGGAACAGGCAGAGATCCGCGAGCGAGCCCTCGGCGAGCGCGACGAACTCGCGCAGTCGCGTCGTCAGCGGATCGGCCGCCGACGGGTCGGCGATGTGCGCCCGGACGAGCGCCGCCGGGCACTCCTTGGCGAACAGGGCGACGGCGGTGTCGCGCAGGAGCTGCTGCTCGTCGGTCAGGGTGAAGTCCACGACGTTTCCTCAACCGCGCGGGAGGCCGAGCACGCGCTGGGCGATGATGTTGCGCTGGATCTCGGAGGAACCGCCGGCGATCGTGTTGGCGAAGTTCACGAAGAACCCGTGCACCCAGCGGCCGTTCTCCTCGCCCCGGTCACGGTCGGAGACGACGCCGTACGCCCCCTGGAGCCGTGTCCCCAGCTCGAAGCACGCCTTGGTCGCCTCCGAGGTCGCGAGCTTCATGTACGAGTGCTCGGGCGCCGAGCTTCCCTGCGCGAAGCCTGCGAACCCCTTGTACCCGAGCGCGCGCAGGCTCGAAGCCAGCTCGTACATCGCCGCGAGCTGCCGGCGGACGCCCTGGTCGTGCTCCAGCCCGCGCCGGCGCGCGAGGTCGACCAGGCTCTGGACCGTCTGCTCCAGACGGCACACGCCCTCGACCCACAACCCACCGCGCTCGTGGGCGAGCGAACCCTGGGTGAGACGCCATCCGTCGTTCAGCCCGCCGACGAGGTTCTCGCGCGGCACGAGCACGTCGGTGAAGAACACTTCCGCGAACTCGGCCGCGCCCGTGATGTGGCGCAGCGGCCGCACGTCGATGCCGGGGGAGTCCATGTCGACGATCAGGAGGCTGATGCCCTTGTGCTTCGGCGCCTCGGGATCGGTCCGCACGTAGACCATGCTCTTCTGGGCGATCATCGCGTAGCTGGTCCACACCTTCTGCCCGTTCACGACGAAGTGGTCACCGTCGACGACGGCCCGGGTCGAGAGGCCGGCGAGATCGGAGCCGGCGTTCGGCTCGCTCATCCCGATGCACCAGATCGTGTCGCCGCGGACGGCCGCGGGGACGAGCTTCTTCTGCGCCTCGTCGCCGAACTCGAGGAGGGTGGGCGACACGATCGCGTACCCGGGGAAGTGCAGCGATCGGGGGATGCGCCGGCGCGCCATCTCCTCGAGGTACACGAGGGTCTCGACCGGCGTCGCGTTGCGGCCGCCGAGCTCGGGCGGGTACGCGGGGATCATCCAGCCGTGGTCGAACAGGGTGGCCTGCCACCGCCGCGCCCACTCGGGGACGATCTCACGGTCGGGGTCGTCCTTGCCCTCGTAGTCGAACGCGGAGCGCGCCTCCGGCGGCGTGTGCTCGTCGAGGAACGCAACCAGCTCGTCGCGGAAGGCCTCGGTCTCGGGTCCGAACGAGAGCCGCATCAGCGATGGGGCGCCGGGATCACGGCACGTCCATGAAGAACGGCGGGATGCCCGGATCGCTCTTCGCGAACAGCGCGTCGCGCTCGGCCGCCAGGCTCTCGATCGTCCACGGCTTGTCGGTGTCGACCTGGGTCAACGGGCGCCATCCCTGGACGATCTGGGCGATGCCACCCTGGATCTTGAGGACCTGGCCCGAGATCCCCTCCGAGAGGTCGGAGGCGAGCCAGCACGCGCCCGCGGCGGGGTTCGCGGGGTGCATCGCGGCCTTCGTCTCCTCGCTCGGTTCGCCGGCGGCGCCGACGAGGTTCTCGGTGAGGCGGGTGAGCGCGACCGGGGCGATCGCGTTGACCCGGACGCCGGTCCGCGCGAGCTCGCGTGCGAGCACGATCGTGAGGGAGGCGATGCCGGCCTTCGCCGCGGCGTAGTTCGCCTGCCCCGCGTTGCCGTAGAGCCCTGACTCGGAGGCGGTGTTGACGATCTTCGCGTTGACGGGCTCGCCCGTCTCCTTGCTCTTCTTCCGCCAGTAGAGCCCGGCGTGGTGGCTCGGCGCGAAGTGGCCCTTGAGGTGGACCCTGATGACCGCGTCCCACTCGTCCTCGGTCATGTTGAAGCTCATCTTGTCGCGCAGGATCCCTGCGTTGTTGATGAGCACGTCGAGGCCACCGAACGTCTCGACCGCCTGGGTCACGAGCCGCTCGGCTCCCGCCCAGTCGCTGCAGTCGTCGTAGTTCGGGGCGGCGCGGCCGCCGGCGTCGGTGATCTCGTCGACCACCTCCTGGGCCGGCCGCTGGTCGGAGCCCCCGCCGGACGGCGCGCCGCCGAGGTCGTTGACGACGACGGCGGCGCCTTCCCGCGCGAGGAGCAGCGCCTCCTCGCGCCCGATGCCGCGGCCGGCACCGGTGACGATCGCGACCTTGCCGTCGAACAGACCCATCGGGACACCCTTCCGTTCCTGACGTGAGCGTCAGGAGGCTATCCGGGGCCCTACCGACCGGTGAAGTTCGGGTCGCGCCGTTCCTTGAACGCGGCCATGCCCTCCATCAGGTCGGTGGAGGTCGCGGCCAGCGCCTGGAACTGGCCCTCGAGGTCGAGGGAGTGGGAGAGGTCCGTCTCGAACGTCGCGTTGAGCAGGCGCTTCGAGAGCCCGAGCGACCGCGTCGGGCCCGCGGCGAGGCGGGCCGCCAACTCGCCCGCGACCGCGGCGAGGTCGTCCGCAGCGACGCAGCGGTACGCGAGTCCGAGGTCGACGGCCTCCTGGCCGGTCGCGCCCTCGCCGAGCATGACCATCGCCCGGGCGCGAGGCAGGCCGACGAGGCGGGGGAGGAGGTACGCGCCGCCGGCGTCGACGACGAGCCCCCATTTGGCGAACGACCACATGAAGCGGGTCGTCTCGTGCACGAGCACGAAGTCGCACGCGAGCGCGAGGTGCGCGCCCGGGCCGACGGCGGCGCCGTTCACCGCGGCGACCGTCGGCTTGTCGAGCTCCCACAGCTCGCGGATGAACGCTTGGACGCCGACGCGCAACGCCTCCGCGGTGCTCCGGGTCGTGTAGCCGGGCTCGGCGGCCTTCGCCACCGTGGAGGCCGACAG